>CABPXT010000154.1:0-4700 GCA_902461405.1 uncultured Collinsella sp. | reverse complement strand
GGGCGGAGGCGGGGCATGCCCCGCCTCTTACACCACATCTCTGCGCGCTACCGCTGTGGCCGTGGTTTCGCCCTTTTTGCGCCGAAGCGATACACTGTTGCCGTTTGATTTCTTCGCTCAAGGAGGATGCGCATGCCGTGCACAACGATTTTGGTTGGTAAGAACGCGAGCTACGACGGGTCGACGCTTGTCGCCCGCAACGAGGACTCGTCCAACGGGGTGTTTGAGCCCAAGCGCATGCGCGTGGTGCATCCCGACGAGCAGCCGCGTGTCTACACGAGTGTCCTGAGCCACCTGACCGTTGAGCTGCCCGACAACCCCATGCGCTACACGAGCGTCCCCGACGTTGTCCCGGGCCATGGCATTTGGGCCGAGGCCGGCTTCAACGAGCTCAATGTTGGCATGTCCGCAACCGAAACACTCACCACCAATGAGCGCGTCCGCGGCGCCGATCCGCTCGTGGACTATGTACCCGCCAAGGGCAACGAGGGCGAGGACGGCTATGTTCCGGCCCAGCCCGGCGGACTGGGCGAGGAGGATATGGTGACCCTGGTGCTGCCGTACGCCAAGTCCGCCCGCGACGGCGTGCGTATTTTGGGTGACCTGCTCGAGCGCTACGGCACCTACGAGAACAATGGCATCGCCTTTAGTGACGTTGACGAGATCTGGTGGCTCGAGACCATCGGCGGCCACCACTGGATCGCCAAGCGCGTGCCCGATGACGCCTATGTGACCATGCCCAACCAGCTGGGTATTGACAGCTTTGACCTGGACGACGCCGAGGGCGCTCAGGTCGACCACATGTGCTCTGCCGACCTGCGCTCCTGGATGGCAGAGTGGCATCTGGACCTAACGCTGGGCGTCGAGGGTGACGGTCCCGCCGCGGTCTTTAACCCGCGCGAGGCCTTTGGCTCGCACAGCGACAGCGATCACGTCTACAACACGCCGCGCGCCTGGTATATGCAGCGCTGCCTCAACCCCAGCGATGTGTGGGACGGTCCCGACGCCGACTACACGCCCGAGAGCGACGACATTCCCTGGAGCCGCGTGCCCGAGCGCAAGGTGACCATCGAGGACATCAAGTACGTGCTTTCGAGCCACTACCAGGGCACGGAGTACGACTGCTACGGCAGCAAGGGCACGCCCGCCACGCGCGGCGCTTATCGTCCCATCGGCATCAACCGCAACAGCCAGCTTGCCGTGCTGCAGCTGCGCCCCTATGCGCAGCCGGCGTATCGCGCCGTGCAGTGGATGGCGTTTGGCTCCAACTCGTTTAACGCGCTCGTACCGCTGTACGCCAATGTCGAGACCATGCCCGAGTACTATGCCGGCACGCAGGCTCGCGTGACGTCCGAGAATTTCTATTGGGCCAACCGCCTGATCGGTGCCTTGGCCGATGTTCGCTTCCATGAGTGCGGTCGCGCGGTCGAGGATTATCAGGAGAAGGTCGGCGGCATGGGCCACAAGCAGATTCACGACGTCGATGCCGCCGTGGCCGCGCTGCCCGAAGCCGAGGCGCCCGCCGAGCTCGCCCGCGCCAACGAGGAGTTTGCCGAGCGCGTGCGGGTGGAGACCGATGCTCTGTTGGGCAAGGTGCTCTACACCACGAGCTGTGCCATGAAGAACTCTTTCGCGATGAACGACAACGTGAGATAGGGATTTCCCGTCGATCGAATAGCGCTTAAACGCTTTGTCGCTTTCACTCAATCTTGGGTACAAGAACGCCAATGCAGTTGTTTGTGATTGGAGACAACCATGGTTATGAAACTCGATCAGCTTGTTAACGGCGCCATCAACGTGGGCTTCGGCGCCGCCGCCGTTGCCGTCGAGGGCAGCAAGAAGGTTCTCGACGACCTTAACACCAAGGGCGAGCAGGTGCGCAAGGACGCAGGCGCCCCCGGTATCGCCCGCAGTGTGTCCGACATGTTCGAACAGGCCGGCGGTACCATCTCCGATCTGACCGAGCGCTTGGGCATGCAGGGCGAGACCGCGGCCCAGCGCGTGCTCGACGAGCTCATTCTGGCTCGCGTCCGCGTCATGACAGCCCCCGAGCGCACGGCCTTCCTGGCCCATGTGCGCGACATCGTCGATTCGGTCGAGGACAACGTGACCTCGGTGCCCGTCGAGTCCGTTGAGCCCGACGATGCGAAGGATACCGAAGAGGCCGAGTAGCAGCGCAGATGGCAGATTCCACCACCGATTACAACAATCTAGATCCCTTGGGTGACGAGGCAGCGGTTGTCGATGAGGTCGACGCCGCCGTCTCGGGCGCTCGCAAGAAGCCGCGCGCTGTCGATATGGTGCCAGAGGAGCCCGACGCGATGGCGCCGGACGAGGAATACCAGCTCACGCCGGCGGGTCGTCGCGAACGCATCGGGCAGATTGTTCGCCTGGTCAAAAAGTACCGTGTGTGGGATAACCTCACACCGGTTCGTTTGCGCCGCCTGCTCGAGGAACTCGGCCCCATGTTCGTCAAGATGGGGCAGATTCTGGCCAACCGGTCCGAGATTCTGCCGCAACGCTTTTGCGACGAGCTGCGTCGTCTGCGCTCCGACGTGGAGCCGGTGCCGTACGAGGTCGTACTCAGTTGTCTGGAAGAAGAATACGGCCTGCGCCTGGGGGAGATGTTCGATGCGATCGACCCCAATCCGCTTGGTAGCGCATCGCTCGCGCAGGTGCACCGCGCTCGTCTGGTGACGGGCGAGGACGTGGCCGTCAAGGTGCAGCGCCCCGGTGCGCAGCAGGTTATGGCACAGGACATCGATATCATCCGCTCGGTGGTGCGTATCGTTTCCAAGTTCGTCAACACCGATCAATTTGTTGACCTGCACGGCGTAGTCGAGGAGTTGTGGACCTCGTTTCGCGAGGAGACCAACTTTTTGGCCGAGGCCAAAAACCTCAACGACTTCTACGAGTTCCATAAGAGCGTTCATGGCGTGACGTGTCCTAAATCCTATCTGGACCTGTGCACCGAGCACGTGGTGGTTATGGACTACGTCGACGGCATTTCGATCGCCGATCCTGAACGCTTGGTGGCCGAGGGCTATGACTTGGAAAAGATCGGTGCCGCAATCGTCGAGGATTACTCGACGCAGGTGCTCGATGACGGCTTTTTCCATGCCGACCCGCATGCGGGAAACATTATTCTCAAGGACGGCATCGTTTACTTTATCGACTTGGGCATGGTCGGACGCATGTCGAGTCACGATCGCGGTATCGTCAAGGACATGATTTTCGCCGTGGCCGAGGGTGACGTGCCCAAGCTCAAGGATTCGCTCATGCGCTTCGCCGTGACGCGTGGCGACTCGGCTGAGCTCGATCATTCGGCCTTTTTGTCCGATTTGGACTTTATCGTGGCTGACTTTGCGGGCCTTGACCTGAAGGATCTGGATATCGGCGAGTTTTTGACCTCGCTGTTAAACCTGGCGCGCAAAAACGACGTTGAGCTGCCGAGCGTGGTAACGATGTTCGCCCGCGGCATGGTGACGCTCGAGGGCCTGTTGACCGAGTACATGCCCAACGTCAACATGATCCAGGTCATTCAGACGCATATCAAAAACGAAAAAAGCACTTATGCGCGCGTGCGCGACATGGGACGCGATCTTGCCGCGAGCAGCTATCGCGCGGCAAAAGGCTCGCTCGAGGCGGCCGAGTATCTTGGCCTGGCTTCGCGCATGCTCACGCGCGGCCAGCTTAAGGTGAACACGCAGATCATGAGCAGCGATAAGGCGCTGCGACAGCTGGGCGGAATTATCGACCGTATGTCGATGGCAATTGTGATTGCTGGCCTGTTTATCGGTTCGTCGGTGGTGTACTACGCGCGCATCGAGCCGGTTGTGTTTGGTATCCCAGTCATTGGCTTTATGGGCTACGTGAGCGCGCTGGTGCTGGCGCTTATGCTGGGCCGCAATATCTGGCTCAACAGTCACGGCGGCAAGCACTAGAGGCCGCGACCGTCACCGCATTTTCCTATCGCAAACAATAGCTTTTACCTTGGGCTTCGCCTGCGTGCGAGGCTCTTTTGCGTGATACCATTTTGACGGTAATAATCGATGGCCTAGATGGTGGTGCGGAGACGCATGAATGCGCGGTTTACCTGCGCGTTTGGGAGAATTGGGGTGCAAGTCCCCGGCTGTACCAGTAACCGTAATTCCTCTTGGCTCGGGATGTTCGCGTCGCAGATCGGACGACGTGCCCGAGTCGTTAAGGTTAAGTCGGATCGCCTCCCATCTTGCATGCGGCTGCGGCGTATGCCGCCGGTGTGCATAGGGCTCTGGAGGGAAGGGGGACCCCGATGGGGGAACTCGAGCGCAACATGCGCGATGACGTGGGGCAGCCTCAAGGCAACGCTCCAAGTACAGACAATGGGAGACAAATGGATATGTTTGTGGACGAGCGTCAGCGCGTCTCGCATCGCCGTGGCGCAATTGCGCGCGGCGTAGCCAAGCGCGGCCTGGTGGCATTCCTGGCCTTCGCGATGGCCTTTGGCACCACGCCGGCTCAGCTGTGGGCCGAGGGCGCCGAGGGCATTGCCGAGGCTGTGGCTCAGGCTACGACGCCGGACGAGGGTGCAGCGCCTGCGGATGGTGCTGCCGACCAGGGCAACGCCGAGGCTTCGGATTCTGGGAGCGCGCCCGCAGCTAGTGCCGCCACAACAGGGGCGGCAGCCGGCGACGAAGGGTCGGCGACGGGGGGGAACC
>CABPXT010000153.1:0-4768 GCA_902461405.1 uncultured Collinsella sp. | reverse complement strand
AGGCCGCGCCCACCGTGATGGGCGCGGCGCAGAAGGCCGCGACAGCGGCTGCCGAGAAAGTTGCCGAAGCAGTTGCCGATGCCAAGAACGTGGCAGGGGAGACGTTCGTCGCCGCCGAGCCCGCTACCGCTACTGAGCCCGTAGCCGCCGCCCACGCCCCCGAAGGCGCGATCTTCAACCCCGAGAACGCTCGTGGCAACCTGCACCTGGGCATCGACGTGGGCTCCACTACCGTTAAGCTCGCCGTGCTCAACGACGACAACCAGATCGTCTACGCCAAGTACCAGCGCCACCACACCGACGTCCGTGCCTGCGCCCGCGACCTGTTCGAGGGTGCTGCGACCGTGCTGCCGACGGCCCAGATGACCTGCGCCATTACCGGCTCGGGCGGTCTGCTGCTGTCCCAGTGGCTCGAGCTGGAGTTTGTCCAGGAGGTCATCGCCAGCAAGCGTGCCGTCGAGACCCTCATCCCGGCCACCGATGTCGCCATCGAGCTGGGCGGCGAGGACGCCAAGATCATCTACTTTGACAACGGCATCGAGCAGCGCATGAACGGCACCTGCGCCGGCGGTACGGGCGCGTTCATCGATCAGATGGCAACCCTGCTGCATACCGATGCCAGCGGCCTCAACGAGCTCGCGGCCAACGCCACCACCATCTATCCCATCGCCAGCCGCTGCGGCGTCTTTGCCAAGACCGACGTCCAGCCGCTGCTCAACGAGGGCGCCCGCCCCGAAGACGTGGCCGCCTCCATCTTCCAGGCCGTCGTGACCCAGACCATCTCGGGCCTGGCGTGCGGCCGTCCCATTCGCGGCAACGTCGCCTTCCTGGGCGGCCCGCTGCAGTATCTCTCCGAGTTGCGTCACCGCTTCTACCTCACGCTCAACCTGGACGAGGAGCACCGCATTGTGCCCCAAAACGCCCACCTGTTTGTGGCGAGCGGCGCCGCCATGGCGCACGAGTCCAACAAGCTCAGCACGTTCCCGCGGCTCATCGAGGCTATCGACAGCTTGGGCGACACGCAGGGTGCTGAGGTCGAGCGCCTGGACCCGCTCTTTGCCACCGACGAGGACTTTGCCGAGTTCAAGGGTCGCCACGACGCCGAGGTCGTCCCTAAGGGCAAGCTCGACGGCTACACCGGCCGTGTGTTCATCGGCATCGACGCCGGTTCCACCACCATGAAGGCCGCGCTCGTGGGCGAGGACGGCCAGCTGCTGCACACCTGGTACGGCAACAACAACGGCGACATCCTGGGCACGGCCAAGGTCATCATGGCCGATTTCTACAACCACATCCCCGCGGGCTGCACCATCGGCCACGTGACCACCACGGGCTACGGCGAGGCGCTGCTCATCGAGGCCCTCAAAGCTGACTCCGGCGAGATCGAGACCGTTGCGCACCTGCGCGGCGCCAAGGCGTTCCTGCCCGGCGTCGAGTTTATCCTGGACATCGGCGGCCAGGACATGAAGTGTCTGCGCGTCAAGGACGGTGTCATCGAGCACATCATGCTCAACGAGGCCTGCTCGTCGGGCTGCGGCAGCTTTATCGAGAGTTTCGCTGTCTCCATGAACATGGACGTGCGCGCGTTCGCCGACGCCGCCATCCATGCCAAGGCCCCCGTCGATCTGGGCAGCCGCTGCACGGTCTTTATGAACTCGCGCGTCAAGCAGGCGCAAAAGGAAGGTGCCACGGTGGGCGACATCGCGGCCGGCCTGTCTTATTCCGTCATCAAGAATGCCCTGTTCAAGGTCATTAAGCTGCGCGACCCCAAGGAGATCGGCAGCCAGGTGATCGTTCAGGGTGGCACCTTTATGTCCGATGCCACGCTGCGCGCGTTTGAGCAGCTCACCGGCGTTCATGCCGTGCGTCCCGACATCGCCGGCTGCATGGGCGCCTACGGTGCGGCCTTGCTCGCCCGCGATCGCGCCGGCGCCGACGGCACCTCGACCATCCTCTCGGCCGAGGACATCGCACACCTCACCGTGACGCAAAAGCATGTCCGCTGCGGCCGTTGCTCCAACAACTGCCAGCTCACCGTCAACGACTTTGGCGGCGGCAGGCGCTTCATTACCGGCAACCGCTGCGAGAAGGGCGCCGGCCACAAAAAGCAAAAGACCGAGGCCCCCAACCTCTTCAAAAAGAAAAACGAGCTGCTCTTTAACCGCGAGGTCCTAAGTCCCGACGAGGCCCCGCGCGGCACCGTGGGTATCCCGCGCGCACTCAACATGTACGAGAACTACCCCTTCTGGCACGCGTTCTTTACGCGCCTGGGCTTTAGCGTGCAGCTGTCCGACCAGTCGAGCAAGAAGACCTACCAGGCGGGCATCGAGTCCATGCCGTCCGAGAGCGTGTGCTATCCGGCCAAGATGAGCCACGGCCACGTGATGAACCTCATCGACCGTGACGTCGACTTTATCTGGATGCCGTGCGTGCGCTGGGAGCGCAAAGAGGACCCGACGGCTGGCAACTGTTACAACTGCCCCATCGTCATGAGCTACCCCACGGCGTTGGCACTCAACATCGACGAGATCCGCGAGCAGAACATCGAGTTCCTGTACCCGTTTGTGCCCTATCACGACAAGACCGAGCTCAAGCGCCGTCTGTATCAGGTGCTCGCTGTCGACCGTGTGGCCGATGCGCAAGCCGGTCGCGGTCGCGTGCGTGGACCCAAGATCACGCGCTCCGAGGTCGATGCCGCTGTCAACGCTGCCTTTGAGGCCGATGCGCGTTTCCACGAGGACATCCAGACCATGGGCGAGGAGGCTCTTAAGTGGGTCGAGGACCACGGCGGTCACGGCATCGTGCTCGCCGGTCGTCCCTACCATAACGACCCCGAGATCAACCACGCCCTGCCCGAGCTTATCTCGAGCTTTGGCTTTGCGGTCTTTACCGAGGATTCGCTCGCGCATCTGGTAAAGCCCGAGCGTCCGATTCGCGTTGTCGACCAGTGGATGTACCACAGCCGCCTGTACGCGGTCGCCCGTTTTGTGACGATGCGCAACGACCTGGACCTGATCCAGCTCAACTCCTTCGGCTGCGGCCTGGACGCTCTGACCACCGATCAGGTGCAGGAGATTCTGGAAGCCAGCGGCAAGATCTACACCGTGCTCAAGATCGATGAGGTGTCCAACCTGGGCGCCGCGCGCATCCGCATCCGCTCGCTCATGGCCGCGCTCAAGGACCAGGAGGCCGAGCGCTTGGCCGAGGCCACGGCAGCGGGCGAGGCCTACGAGCAGGGCGACGCCGCGCCGGTGGCACCCTCCACGGATGCCCCCGCGTTCGCGAGCCGCAAGTACACGTTTGAGGCGCAGCGAGAGAGCGCCTCGACCGCATGGCCCAAGGTGCCCTTTACCGAGCAGATGCGCGAGGAGGGCTACACCATTCTGTGCCCGCAGATGGCGCCGATCCACTTTGACCTGGTCAAAGAGGTGTTCCGTGGTGCCGGCTACAACTTGGAGCTGCTGCCCTCGACCGACCACGACGCCGTCGAGGCCGGCCTGCGCTATGTGAACAATGACATTTGTTATCCGTCCATTTTGGTGACCGGCCAGATTATGGAGGCCATCGAGAGCGGTCGGTACGACCTGTCCAAGACGGCCGTGGTTATCAGCCAGACCGGCGGCGGCTGCCGTGCCACCAACTACATCGCACTCATCCGCAAGGCCCTGCGTGAGAGCGGCCACCCCGAGATCCCGGTGATCTCGCTTTCGGCCGTGGCGCTCGGCGAGGACAACCCCGGCTTTAAGATTACGCCGGCGCTGCTTAAGCAGGCAGTCTACGCGGTGCTCTTTGGCGACGTGATGATGCAGATGCTCTACCGCTGCCGTCCGTACGAGGCCACGCCCGGTGCGGCGAACGCACTCTACGAGGAGTACATGGCACGCGCTCGCAAGCTGGCGCCTAAGTTCAACCGCCACAACTACACCAAGCTATGCCGCGAGGCCATCCGCGCGTTCGACACCATGCCGCTCGTGGGCGAGGGCACCAAGCCGCGCGTGGGCGTGGTCGGTGAGATCTTGGTCAAGTTCCACCCTACGGCCAACAACCACGTGGTCGATGTCATCGAGCGCGAGGGCTGCGAGGCCGTGGTACCGGGTCTGCTCGACTTCTTCCTGTACTCCATGAGCAACGCCGAGCTGCAGAAGGACGAGCTGGGAAGCTCTGCCACTACGCGCGCGGGCATGCAAGCGCTCATCAAGCTTGTGGACTGGATGCGCACGCCGGTGGAGGAGATGCTCGAGAAGTCCCGCCGCTTTGAGGCGCCCGAGCGCATCGGCACCATGGCCGACAAGGCCCGCACGGTGCTTTCGGTGTGCAACAACATGGGCGAGGGCTGGTTGCTCACGGCCGAGATGCTCGACCTGATCGACCATGGCGCGCCCAACATCATCTGCACGCAGCCCTTTGCGTGCCTGCCCAACCACGTGGTGGGTAAGGCTGTGATCAAGGAGCTGCGCCGCCAGCATCCCGAGAGCAACATTGTCGCGGTGGACTATGATCCCGGTGCGTCCGAGGTCAACCAGCTCAACCGCATTAAGCTCATGATCAGCGTGGCCAAGGAAAACATGCGCGCCGGTAAGGGCTTTAAGCTCGAGAAGGTGGCGCCGCTCGCGATGGACGAGGTCACCGGCCAGATGCGTGCCCACGATGGCTGCGTGAGCTGCGGGCCGGCCAGCGAGGAGGCCGTGGCGTCGGTCGTCGAGCGTCTGGGGCGCGGCATTAAGAAGTAGCTGGCCTGCTATGGGCTAGATATGAGACAAACGGGGGG
>CABPXT010000152.1:0-4772 GCA_902461405.1 uncultured Collinsella sp. | reverse complement strand
AGGGCGGCGCTACGTCTTCCGACGGCGCTTCTTCCGAAGATATGCTCTCGGCTGTCGCCTCTATGGGTGACGATGAGCTACTCGGTCACGATATCTGGTTTGTGGCAACGGGCGCCTCGGATTGTGATGGCGCCGGTATGAAGGCCTTCTTGGCTTCGCATCGCGATAAGCTCCGCGGCGTCTTCTTCATCAATCTTGAATCCGTCGGCGCCGGTAGGCTTTCGGTGGTGACGGTTGAGGGCGAACAGCAGCTGCTCAAGGGCGATCGCCGCATCATGAACCTGGTCAGCAAGGTGTGCAAGTCGTTCCATGTCGATTGTGGCGCGCTCGAGATGCCCTATGCCAAGACCGATGCCTACGCCGCGCTCGAGGCGAGCCGCCGAGCCCTCACCATCGCCGGCGTGGACGGCACGCGTCTGGCTTGCGCTCGTACCGAGGACGACCTGCCCCACAATGTCAACCCGACGAACATTGCCACGGTATCCGAGGTCGTGACCGAGGTTATCCGCCGTTCGTAGACGGAGCTCTAAGGAGTCAACGTGTTTTCGTATATTAAGCGCCATTGGCCTGTCTACGTGATTTTGACCTTGATTGCCATTGCGTTAGGGTTTGGAGCTGCCTACATCGTGGGCGCGAAGGGCTCGACCCCCGCCTCCGCAATCAGCGAAGAGGTGGAGCAAGAACAGAGCACGGGTGCCGATGGGATTCCTGAGTCCGAGCAAGCAATCGTTGATGGTGGATCTTCGTCTGCAGAGTAGATGCGGCGATTTAAATGATTGAAAGCGGGCGAGCCGGGGGACTGGCTCCCCCCCCCCCTCTCTCCCCCCCACGCTCTACATGCAGGCCCGCTTTTTCATCGCGCTAGCGCTTCTTTGGGATTGACCTAAGGCGAGCGAACCATAGGGCTGCGGCACCCGAGGTCAGGAGCGCGGTGATGCAAGCGGCGATGGGAGCTGATCCTGTTGCCGGTAGGTCCTGCGGTAGGGTACAGCGTTGAATGACACTGTCCTCGTCATATGACTCAAGTTTATCGCCGCCGCCGTTGCGGCAAAGATCGACGCGTGCGCTGTTGGTGAGTGCAGTTTGGGGTGTGTAAACCGACGTTGCCTGCATGTGCACGACTGCGCCCCGAGCATCTGTGCCAAGGATTGCTTTGGCATCGTCAAGGTCGTCGTGCTCATCTTTGAGATCATCACGGGTCCAAGAATCCGTATCGCTTCGAGTCGTAAAGTCGGCGGCTACCGCACCGTATTCAATGCGAATGCCCGTCACGACGGTATTGGATGCAAGGTCGAGTTCTTTCGCCTCGAGTGTGGCGGATTCCGTGGTCGAGACATCCGCCTTCCAGAGGTGCCAGCCGTCGTAATCGACGAGGCGGCAATCTTCACCCAGACTCTCTTTTACTTCGTCGGACTCAAGCCAAAGATTTTCGTGCCCATCGTCAAGCGTCGCGTTTGCCGGCTCATCGACGTCTGTCGAGTCCAACGGCGTCGTGCGATACCACACGTTGCACAGACCGTTGAGGTCGCCGATGGCGACGGGGGTTTCGATTGAGACGAATCTCGCCGTGCCGTCTTTGGCGCACTCAAGATCATCGGTAATCGTAAACTCATCAACCCAAGTAGCGGAATCGTTTCGAGCATCGATGGTATAGGAGAAAAGCCCATCCGTATTGGTTTGCATCGCGGCGCGGTTTTTTCCATCGCCGTTAGCCAACAGACCCTTCCCGATAGGTTGGACAAGTTCCTGACGCTTGTCGACCTGTCCTTTGATCTCGATGGGCGCATCCTTCATCGCGACGGATTGGACTTCTCCCGTATCCTTTATTTCAAACGTTATCTCCTCGGCAAGGTCATAGGTCCGCGGAGACATCGTTTCGCGCAACGAGTAGGTGCCGGGTGCAAGATGTTCGATGCGGTGCGGCTTGTCGGATGAGGTCCAGGAGTCTATTTCGGTTTTATCGGGACCATATAAGGTGAGCTGTGCGCCTTTCACTTCCTGCTCTCCGCTTGCATCGACCTTGGAGATATCAACCTTGGTGTAATCGTCGGATACGTTAAGCCGTGCTTCCACAACGGGTGTTTTCTGGTCGGCATAGGTAAGGTCGATGATATGATGCGTCCGGTCGAGTAAGAAGCCGGTCGGCGCTTGAGTCTCGACAACCTCGTAGCGTGCGGTGCCAGATCCCAGCGGGAGGTCGTCCGCGCGTGCTTCTCCAGTTTCATCCGTCGTGACGGTAGCGACAGCCTCGCCGTCGAGCGCGGCAATGCTACCGTCGGGGCGCACGATATCACCTGAGGCACGGATCTCAAAGATGGCGCCCGCGAGGCTGCTGCCGTCTACGGCATCGGTTTTAACGATCCTGATGTTTCCGGTCGCGGCGTGGTCATAATACGAGACGATTGCAACGGGCGTTAGGTTTATATCGGCGGGTATGTTTACCTCGGTCTCTCCGCCGACAAGATAGGGCTCTTTGGCCGAGGTTTCGCATACATAATAGGTGCCCGGCACGAGCGATTCGGGCAGTGTGACGGTGCCGGTCGCGTCAGTCGTAAAGGTGTCCATTACGTTATGTGCTGGATACCAGCATGTTTGTGAGACAGGTTTGTGATTGCTGTCGAGGAGTTGGAAGGTGAATCCGGCTAGGGGAACAGAAGCGCCTGTTTGGGCATCGCGTTTTACAATCTGGAGATGCGTCGACAGAGCGTGGTTGTCCACGATATATTGAAGCTCGGCGCCGTCGGAAATCTGATTGGCCTCGACGGTCCATTCCCCCGCACGTTTAAAACCCTCGGGGACGGTTTCCGGAACCTCACGAACCGTGTAGCCGGCGCGGTCGTATGGGACGGCTCCGTGGACACCGGCTGGTCGCTTGCCTGTGCCGAACCATGCTTCGGGCTGGTCTTTGGTGGAGGCAAAGCCATAGATGTTTGTAGTCAGTGTGCCAACAACCTGCTGAGAGCTGTTACTGACAACCTCAAAGACAACATCTCCTGCCGGCTGCTCCAGGCCGGATTGATCGCTATTGCCGTAGTCCTTGAATTTGGAAATCTCAAGGTCAAACGCAATGGGGATATCGGAAACGCGAGATTCGATCTCGACCACGCCTGAATCGCCGAGTTGGTCGGCTCCAACGGTGTAAGACCAACTGTCACCGGAGGGCAAATAGCCCTCGGGCGCCTTCGATTCATAGATGGTAAAGGTTCCCAGGGGGACATCGGTGAGGGTAGCTCGACCGCTTTCATCGGTCCTGAGAGTTTGTGTCCATCCAGGGGTTGATTGCGATACGCACACGAATTCTGCTCCTGCGAGCGAAGCCCCAACTTGGGGGCCTGCATTCGTTGCGGCGTCGAGCTTTACAATGCGCAAGGTAATGGTGCCGGGTTGTTCATCAATGGTGACGTATCCGCCGTTATCCGTCGTGGTAAAGGCAATGCGATCGTGCCGGGGGATATAACCAGCTGGCGCTGTTGTCTCAACTAGGTAGTATGCCGTGTTGGGTAGGAGTGTTGCCTGCGCTCGACCGTTGCTGTCCATCTGGACGGTGCCGACACGCGCGCCGCTGGCGCTCTCAAAAACATCGAATGTTGCCCCGTCAAACTGATAAGTATTGTTTCCGCTGGTAATGGTAGCGTTTGCAGACTGCTTTTGGAAGGAAACAGAGACCGCCGGCAGTACATAGAGCATGTCTTGACGTTTGCTGCCGCCCGATACGGTTCCTATATAGCGCCGCGCGCGGTGCGGAGCGGCTTTGATGCTTCCTGATTTTGCGCTGTCGTGGAGCCACCGCGCAGCCGCCACGACTTCATTGTCGGCGGTAAAGTGCCCGCTCTTGGTTTTGCCCTGAGCGGTCGTGTAGGAGTAGGTGCCGTCGACATGGGTAGTGCCGTTGAGCATCCATACGGCAAGCTGGGTGGCGGCGCGGGCGCGATCGGGTGAAAGATGGTAACCGCCAAACGACGTGGCGGTAGGATATCCGTGACAAACGATTGCCGCGAACTCGTCGTCGAGCCACACCCAGCCTTGATCAAAGTTGAGCCATGGGCCGCCCGGCTTGGTGGGGCCGGGGCGCTCCTGGTTCATGCAGTAGGCAATCGAGGCGTCTTGAGCTTCATACTTGCCGATGAAGAAGGGCCCACAATCATCGCTAATAGTGCGGAAGCCGAGCTGGTCGTAGCCATCGACGGCAAATGCGGCTCCCGGTGCCAGACAGCCGAAAAGCAGGAAGAGGAGCAGGAGCAGCGGACCTGTTGCGATTGCGCTGTGGACAGAGTGCGTGGGTGCGTTGGACATGGCTGCTCCTTATCCCTCGTGCGCCGCATGGGGAGGTTGCGACGCGTAGGATGAGGCTACCCCCGAGGTTCATGCGGGTAAGTACCGGAGCCTGACCAAAAGCTTGCCCAATTCCTGACAAATTGAGCTCAAATACAACAATCAGGCAAAAGCGCAGGTAGAAGATAAGGAGAACAGGAGGCCAAAGGTCCTCGTCTCCACAATTGATGCGATTTTCAAACGAATCTCCACAGCTAAAACAAGCATCGCCACCCTTGTATCGAACAAGACAACCGCGTTATACTAGCCAACACACAAGCGGGCATCGCCAAGTGGTAAGGCATCAGCTTCCCAAGCTGACACTCGCGGGTTCGAGTCCCGTTGCCCGCTCCAGAAAAAGTAAAAGCACGACACCGTTCCGGTGCCGTGCTTTTTTCAATAAAGCGCCGGGACTCGAACCCGCCAGGGTGCGAGCGTAAAACAAACGCGAAGCGTTTGTA
>CABPXT010000151.1:0-4814 GCA_902461405.1 uncultured Collinsella sp. | reverse complement strand
TGGGTCGGCGGCAGATCGGTGTCGCGCATACGGACGGCCAAGGAATACATCAGCGTCGTCGAATCATTCTTCCGCAAGCTGCGGGCCATCAAAAACGCGGAGCCGCGAACCCCGCAGACGGGTATTCCGTCCCTGCGGGAGCTGCTGAGGGATACCCGCGTGACCAGCCTTGACGAGTATGAAAGAATGCTTGAGATCACAAGCGCGGATACGGTAATCCTGCTTGTCGGCAGGAAAGACCGCCGAGGCAGAGGAGCCCGGATGCTGCTGGCCTTGAACGAGATGCGACTGAAAATGGGGAAGGCGACGATCCTCCTGGCCCACGGGGCGGAAAAAGACCACAAAGCCGTCCTGCCCGCGTACAAGCCCAGGTTCTACCGGCGATAGGCAAAGGCGTGAGGCGGCGTTCCGGCGGCTCCCCTTCGCCCCGGTCGCGCACGCGCCCGGCTGGCCGCCGTTCCCTCTTCCGCCTTACCCTTGAATCGTTTTTGTCGCCATCGCGCACCCACGGGCCGGATTCGGCTCGATTCAGCCCGATTCAGCTCGTACCACACTCCTTTTCCGCCGCCCCATGAGTGTTTTACTGCCCGTATCGCCATTCACGGCATTCCACCTAAAATAGCCTTCACCAGAGCTGCAACAGCGCAAGAACGCAACTCATTCGGCACCAGTTGGCTTTATGGCCTCTTAAGTAGGAATCCACCAATTCCGCTACATTAACTCAGATCTTTACGAATAGAACCTTCATCCTGTACTTTTGAACGCCTCAATACAAAGCAGCAGTCCCTGATCACCACGGGTATTAATCGTACAAAGCTGTTCTAATAGCAGCCTCATAAACATTAGGCTCCGGCAAACCAACATTTGAGAAAGCGGCAGACACTTTTTCAACAGTTGTGCAACCCTCTCCAGCAACTTTAAGCGGAACAGGCCTGCCCTCCACAGCTTTATCGAAATCGTAGTCATAGCGCAGGAAGTGGATGGCTCCGGGCTGTGAGGGAAAACCGAAAGAAAGATTGTGCTCTCCTCCAAGTCGCCTCATAATGCGGTCATAAACGGGAACGGGAGTGACAAACCAAAGACCCGTCTTATTAAGACGTTCACGTTGCAACACTTGCCCTTTGTAGACAATCTGAGGAATAATTCGTTTATTAACGTTCTCCCAGTTCAAGCCCACTGTGGATTTAACGATTCGACGTTCTGGCTCAAATAACGCAAGACGAGACAAACGATAATTCCCCGTGGTATCGATAGTCTGCACCTCAATAGCAGTGAACTCCACCAAATTGCCTTCTCCGTCGAGACGGGCGAGAATCCAATCAACAAAGTAATTCCCAACCCCATCACGTTTTGGAAGCTTTAATTCACCGCCCCAGTCGTGTCCATATACGGCGACTGCACCACCTTCTTCTTTCGCTTTGTAGAGAGCGAGCTTATTCTTACCAGAATAAAGGTTGAGATCAACCCCGAAAGACTTATATGCAATAATCTTAAGCATTTTGTAATCGTCTGCATATAGACGAATAGGACAACAAATAGTAGGTGTTGCGTCCTTAATCTGCGCTACAGCGCAGGCTCCGCTGATACCACCAGCATCATCTTCCGCTACAGGCTTAGTACATTGTTTGCCTAGAAAAGGACACTGTCTACGTGCAGATGCCAATTTTGCCGCATCCGTTTTATCTGTTGAGAGGTATCCGAAGAAGTCAACTATTGTTCCGGCCATGTTCATGCCTCCTTTAGCACTGCTGATAACGACGTACCTACAGCAAGAGCAAGTAGTGGCGGCACTGCATTGCCTACCTGCGCATATTGTTCAGCCTGAGAACCTGTAAATACATAGTGGTCAGGAAAGGATTGAATACGCGCTGCTTCTCTAACTGTAAATGCCCTGTTCTGGTCAGGGTGGAAAAAAGCACCCCAGTGGGGGTCGCACTTGGTGAGGATCGTGGAAGATAACCCATCCCACATAGGACGTCCATAACGCTTTGTGTGATCAGATTTCCTAGCTTTACGCATGCCTTTTGGCAATAATTCATCCGGAATGTCTGTCCAATTTCCCCCCTGCTGAATGTAGTTTAGGCGCTGCATGTTAATTGCAGAGAGTCTAGGAGCTTCATGGTTCAGAACACCTATGGAGCCGCGCCTAAGCGCACGCTGATAATCACACTGCGGCCTTACCGGGTATTCTTTGACCGCTTCGCCGCGTTCACCGTTCTGTAATGAAGGCAAATCTCCAATGGCTTCACGAAGCGTAGTGAATGGCGCATCTGTTTCGGGGCTAGGCTGCTTAACAATTTGTCGCCCATCAAAAGTGGTAGTGAAGTTCGCTCGCACAGGAGCATGACGAGTGGGTTCAGGCCAAGCGGATTGCGGTATAACCGCGCCACGAAGGCCAAGAATGATAGTACGCCAACGCATCTGTGGCACACCGTAGTAAGGGGCACCCAGAATATGCACATCAGCACCGTAACCGAGATCTGCCAATGCATCGAGAATCGCATGCAAAGTTCCGCCGTGCTCAAAAGAGACGAGTCCCGGCACGTTCTCGATTAGAATTGCACGCGGCTGAAAGGCATCCACATAGCGTAGATATTCACGGAACAAATGGTTGCGGGGATCCTCATTGGAACGAACAGGCGCATTAATGGAGAACCCTTGGCAGGGCGGGCCACCAGCCACTAAATCAAGTTGACCTTTCTCTAGGCCCAATTCCCGGCGAACGCGCTCCGGGTCAGTTTTACGGATATCTTCAACACATACCTTAGCGCTGGGATGATTCCTAGCGTAGGTCTCTGCATATTGGGGAACAATCTCCGAGGCGAAAAGGGTGTGAAACCCAGCCTCCTCAAGGCCTTCCGAAAGACCTCCAGCGCCAGCAAACAAGTCAATGGAAATCAGGTCGGATGATGGCGTAAGAGTCAACGCATTTCACCTGCCTTCACGCACTTCATGACTGCTCCTCACATGTAGGTCCGCTATAGGCACAGGCGTCATAAGCTCACACAAGTAGCAGATGTTCCAATAAGCGGCACATGCCTACAGACCAGCGTATGAAGTTTACCAGTGGGCACGTACCGACATGCCGACCATCGGTCTTCCGACTAATCGTCTTGGGACATCTACCTCTGTCTCATTTTTGTACTTTCCAAGAGTTTCCGCGGAGGAACGACTTCAATCTACATCAGCAGATTCCACCGTTGCTTCGAAACAATTCATCCAACCGCTTTCACATCTTGCGTCGCTATTCATGGGTATATTCCCGAACGGTCACCTCAGTGTCATCGGCATGTTGTTCGTCGTTTGAAACTGGCAGCCTTCGCGGAAGCGAGCTGCCACGCCAGCCACTCGCCCGGCTGGTCCTCGGGGACGCCCTTGAGCGCCTTCGCCTTCCCGATGGCGTCGTCGAGCTTGTCCAGCAGCTTCGGCTCCTTGAGCTGATCCGCCTTGTATGTGGTGGCGGTGGCCTCGTCCACGGCCTTCATGAGCGCCTTGTCGGCCTTCCCGGCCTGTTCGACCGCCGCGTGGTATCCGGTCGATTCGTGGTGCGTCCAGTAGGCGTAGCCGCCGCCGATGCCCGACAGCGCCACGGCCACCGCCGCGATGATGATGGCGGTGAGGTTGGCGGGCTTAATACCCTTGGGCTTGCTCTCCTCTGGAGTGGCGTCATCCATGGTTTCCACTCCCTCTGATGGCTTCGTCATTACTCTTCCCTATGTCCTTATGCGCCGACACGTCGATTCGCCCATCGACATGGATATAACGGCGCGGAGGCCGTCAGGCCGAAGCTCCTTATCCCGTGGAGACGTCAGAGACAACCGCGCTTCCATATCATGCGAATTCAATACTACATTCGACCAAGAAATACAACCGAAGAAAGCGCCTTCGTTGAAGAGCTAATTCAAACGATTGCTGAACGTCAAAGGCATGGTCGTCGAGGACGTGTCGGTGGACGATTCCCCGTTGCGTCCCGCTCCCGCGCTGGTGGTCCGGCTGCGGTGCCGGAAGGCGGCACTCAGGTGTTCGCGCTGCGGGCGCAAGTGCCCTTTCTGCCTACGGATAGAATCTGGTCAAATCAAGCAACGATGCTGTCCTCACTTTGCAAAAGCGCCGACCATAAGGCGCGAATTGATGCATCGTGTTCAATGGCGGACAGCCGATACCGCACCTCGCCATCAGCCGCCCGCCATCGTCCGCCACCGCCGCAGCCACTCACCGCTCACCCGAGCAGGCCAAGCTCCTTGAGCTTGTTCTGGATGTCCACGACGGACGGCTCGACCTGGAACGACCCGTCGCCATAGAGCACGACCGGGATGTGCTTTTGGCCGCTGATCTCAACGGCACGGTCGGCCGCGCCCTCCTCCTGCTCGATGTCGTGCCACGTGTAAGCGGCGCCGAACCGGTCGAGCGCGTTCTTGGCACGGTGGCAGTCGCCGCACCATGTTGCACCATATACATCAATCGCCATGGGAACTCTCCTCTCGTCATATGCTCTACGGCACATCTCATGAAAGACATGCACCTTGCGACCTGCGATGAAGCTCGCAGCCGTCTCATACGATATCGTATCCGGCAATGCTTGGTGCCAGTTACCCTGTCGGCTGACAGCGGATGTAGCTAGCTCCGGCTCTCCCCGCCCCCCCCGCCGGCACTCGGCGATGAACGCCGCGCAGATCATAATCACCTGCGCCACCAAGTTGAACCAGATGAGCACGCCGATGATAGCTGCGAACGGCGCCAGCATCGGGTTGCGCGACGCACCCGTCAACAGACGAGCGCCCAGCAGCTGCATCACCGCGACCGCCAGAGCCCCA
>CABPXT010000150.1:0-4834 GCA_902461405.1 uncultured Collinsella sp. | reverse complement strand
AAAGAGTCGGTCGAGCAAACGCTCGACCGACTCACATACTTTCCCTCAGCCCTTTATCATCCGCGCGGGAGAAAAGCCAGCAAGGATACCGCAGGGCCCGCCCCGGAAGCCCTTTCTCCCGAACGATCCCGCAGCGCGAAGCGCGAGGACCAGTGAGGGAGAAAGGGCGTGGGGCGGGCCCGGACGAGTACGCTACTCTTTCTCCAAAGCGCGCATGATCGCCTTGTAGATCTCCATCAGCGGGATGATCAGGAAGGCCAGGCCCAGGGCAGCGACAACGCCCTTGAGCTCAAGCGTCACGGGGCCAAAGAACATCTCGGCAAGCGTCGGCTGCACGGTTACGATCACCGTCAGCACCAGCGCCAGCGCGGCGGAAGCCCACAGCCACTTGTTCTGCTTCTTCATGGTGAACAGCGACGCACGACGGCTGCGCATATTGAAGCAGTGGAAAATCTCGACCATGTTGAGCGTGATGAACGCCATCATCACGCCTTCCTCGTCGGCATTGCCGGCGATCATATCGGCGATGTGGATGTAGCCCATGTCAAAGTACACGCCCACAAAGAAGCTCGCCAGCACCAGCACGGTGATGATTAGGCCCTGGACCACACAGTCCAGGCCCATATTGCCGGCAAAGACGCCGTCCTTGGCGTTGCGCGGCTTGCGCTTCATGATGTCGCCCTCGGCATCCTCCATGCCCAACGCGAGCGCGGGGAAGCAGTCGGTAACTAGGTTCACCCACAGCAGCTGCACCGGCTGGAAGATGGTAAAGCCGATGAGTGTGGCGATAAACACCGAGAATACCTCGGCAAGGTTGGCCGAAAGCAGGAACTGGATGACCTTGCGGATGTTGTCGTAGATGCGACGGCCCTCTTCGCAGGCACCGATGATGGTGGCGAAGTTGTCGTCGGCAAGCACCATGTCGGCGACGTTCTTGGTGACATCGGTACCGGTGATGCCCATGCCCACGCCGATGTCGGCGCGCTTGATGGACGGGGCGTCGTTGACGCCGTCGCCCGTCATGGCCACGATCTGGTCGCGCGACTTCCAAGCCTCGACGATGCGTGTCTTGTGCTCGGGTTGGACGCGGGCGTACACGCCGTAGTCCTCGATGTGCGCGTCGAGTTCCTCGTCGCTCATGCGATCGAGGTCGGCACCGGTGATGGCATGGCTGCGATCGGTGACGATGCCCAGCTGCTTGGCGATGGCCACGGCGGTGTCGATGTGGTCGCCCGTGATCATGACGGTGCGGATACCGGCGTCGTGCGCCTCGTGGATAGCGTCGGCCACCTCGGGACGGACCGGGTCGATCATGCCGGACAGGCCACAGAAGACCAGGTCATGCTCGAGCGCAGCGGGGCTGCAGTCGTCGGGAACCTCGGTGTAGGTGCGGCTTGCGCGCAGGGCCTCGTCGGCCATGGCCTTGTTGGCCGCCACGAGCTCGGCGCGGCGCTCCTCGGTCAGGGGGACGACCTTATCGCCCTCGTAGATATGGGTGCACAGGCCGATCACCACGTCGGGCGCACCCTTGGTGTACTGCTCGTACTCGCCATCCAGGGTCTCGACGACCACGGACATCATCTTGCGGCCCGAGTCAAACGGGGCCTCGCCCACGCGCGGATGCTCGGCAGTCAGGCCAGTGAGGCCCGCCTTGCCGGCGTCGTTGACGAGCGCGCACTCAGTCGGCTCGCCCACGGCCTCGCCCAGCTCCTCGTCCCACTGAGCATCGGAGCACAGCGCCATGCCGGCCAGGAACTTCTCCTTGGGCGCAGCGAGCTCGTGCTTGACGACGGTCATCTTGTTTTGGGTAAGGGTACCGGTCTTGTCGGAGCAGATGGTCTGCGTGCAGCCGAGAGTCTCGACGGCAGAGAGCTTGCGGATGATTGCCTGGCGCTTAGCCATCTTGGTCACGCCAAGCGATAGCACGATGGTCACGACGGCGACCAGGCCCTCGGGGATGGCAGCGACGGCGAGCGAGACGGCGACCATAAAGGTATCGAGCAGGGCGGTCGGGTCGGTAAGAACGTTGCCCACGCCGTGGCGGATGATATCAACGCCAAAGATGACGACGCAGATGACGATAACCATAATGGTAAGGATGCGGCTGAGCTCGGCGAGCTTCACTTGCAACGGCGTGAGCTCTTCCTTGGCCTCGGCCAGGGCGCCGGCGATCTTGCCCATCTCGGTGTTCATGCCGGTGCCGACCACGACGGCGCGACCACGGCCGTACACGACGGTGGAGCCCATATAGCACATGTTCTTACGGTCGCCGAGCGGCACGTCATCGGTGCCCGCAGCGAGCTCGATCACGTTGGCGTGCTTCTCTACGGGCACGGACTCGCCGGTGAGCGCGGCCTCTTCGATCTTCATCGTGGCGCTCTCGAGCACGCGGCAGTCGGCCGGGACGGAGTCGCCCGCCTCGAGCATGATCACGTCGCCGGGCACGAGCTCGGCGCTCGGCAGGTGCACGAGCTTGCCGTCGCGCAGCACCTTGGACTGCGCCGCACTCATCTCCTGCAGGGCCTCGAGGGCCTCCTCGCTCTTGGCTTCCTGGACCACGCCCAGCACCGAGTTGACGATAACGACGAACATGATGATGGCAACATCGGCAAAGTCGGGCTCGCCCTTGACCATGCCCGTGAGCGCACTGATGACGGCGGCAACGATCAGCATGATGACCATGGGGTCGGCCATCTGCTCAAAGAAACGCTTCCACAGCGGCGTCTTCTCGGCTTCCTCGAGCTTGTTAGGGCCTGTCTTGGCGAGGCGCGAAGACGCCTCGTCGTTGCTCAGGCCGAGGTTCTCATCGACACCTTGGTCGCTGAGCACCTCCGCCGCGGCGGACAGGTATTCCTTTTGCATATAGAGTCCCCTCCTGGGATTCGGGCCACTCAGCAGATTGATGCCCGATCATAATTCCCAGGAGAAGGGCAAGGGCTCATCAAGGCTGCCGTGCTGAGCGGCAGTTGATAGTGGAGCTATGGTACCCCAAAGCGACGCGTCTAGCCAAAACAATCGGTTTGGAAATATGGTCCGCACGCAACGGTGCAGACCGTGTGATGCTCAACATTGGTAAAACGTTTTTTCTTCGGCACATCGCCAAACTGACATATCTCCCAGATAGCAGCGGTTGGAGTGGTTGGTAAAGATTTTTCATATACCGTTTTTCCCGCAAAAAATGAACTTCCATTTCGGCATACGGTCGATTTTTTGGGGTATTCGGTCGGCATTTCGTTATAATCATCTCGGTTTTATTTCTTATGGTTTATCTATCAGCGCAAGACGATGTCAGATGGAGGTCTGAATGTACAAGCGCACTAAGATTGTATGCACCATGGGTCCCGCCTGCGATAGCGACGAGACCATCCGCGAGATGATCAAGGCGGGCATGAACGTCGCCCGTTTTAACTTCTCGCACGGCTCCTACGACGAGCACCACGGTCGCATCGAGCGCGTCCGCCGTATTTCCAAGGAGCTCGGTCTGCCTGTCGGCATCCTGCTCGACACCAAGGGCCCCGAGGTCCGCACCGGCCTTCTGGTCGACGGCAAGAAGGTTGCCGTCAAGACCGGCGATAAGATCGTCGTCACCGCTCAGCCCACGTCCGAGGATTTCCACGGCACCGCTGAGCACATCTCCCTCGACTACCTGGCTCTGCCTTCCGAGGTCGAGAAGGGCTCCCTCATCCTGATCGATGACGGCCTGGTTGCCCTCGAGGTCGAGTCCGTCAGCGGCCAGGACATGACCTGCGTCGTTAAGAACGACGGCCTGATCGGCGAGCGCAAGGGCGTCAACATGCCCAACGTCAACATCTCGCTGCCCGCCATCACCGAGCGCGATCGTCAGGACATCCTCTTTGGCCTGACCGAGAACATCGACTACATCGCCGCTTCCTTCATCCGTGACGGCGAGTCCGTCCGCGGCATCCGCAAGCTTTGCCGCGAGAACGGTGGCGAGCACGTGACGATCTTCCCGAAGATCGAGTGCGCCCTGGGCGTCGAGAACTTCGACGAGATTCTCGAGGCTTCCGACGGCATCATGGTCGCCCGTGGCGACCTGGGTATCGAGATCAAGCCCGAGCTCGTTCCGCACATCCAGAAGGAGATCATCGCCAAGTGCAACGCGGCCTACAAGCCCGTTATCACCGCTACGCAGATGCTCGACTCCATGCAGCAGAACCCGCGCCCGACGCGCGCCGAGGTTGCCGACGTTGCTAACGCCATCTACGACGGCACCGACGCCGTTATGCTCTCTGGCGAGTCCGCTGCCGGTAAGTACCCGGTCGAGGCCGTTAAGATGCAGGCCAGCATTGCTCTCGAGACCGAGAAGTACCTCCCGGCCCACGCTCCGCTCGAGGTTCCGGCCGACGCTCACGGCACCCGCGTCGTCAACAACGTTGTGGGTATGTCCGCTGTGAACATGGCCACCACCGTAGGCGCCAAGTGCATCACCGTGCCGACGACCACCGGTCGTACCGCACGCCTGATCTCGCACTTCCGTCCCAACATGCCGATCTGCGCGTTCTCCCGCCACGAGTGGGCCGTCCAGCAGATGATCATGTACTGGGGCGTTATCCCGCACCAGGCCGAGATTACCCAGGGCACCGTCAACGGCACGATCGTCAAGGCGATCGAGACCGCTAAGGAGCTCGGCTACGTCGAGGCCGGCGATCTGACCGTCGCTACCGCCGGCGATCCCCGCATGAGTGTTCAGCTCGAGGACAAGGTCTCCTCGACCAACGTCGCTTACGTCGCTCAGGTGCGCTAAATCGCACTTGCAAGCACGCTTGCATTGCAAAAGGGCCCGGAAGGCTTTTCCCTCCGGGGGTATCGCCTG
>CABPXT010000149.1:0-4845 GCA_902461405.1 uncultured Collinsella sp. | reverse complement strand
TATGACCAAAACCAGTTTCGCAACCGCTAGCGCCGCGCCTGCGGCATCTCGTCCTCGTCATCGCGGCAAAGGGTCACGCCCGCGCTTCCCAGCAGCGCGGCCGCGATCAACACGCCAACCACGATAGAGGCAGCCCCACAAGACCCCTGCATACCCGCGACGAGCGCGGCCGTAGGACCAAGACAACCAAGCGCCAATGCAACGGTGGCAACGGCGATATCTCGAGCGTTCACAAGACCACTTCCTCCACGAGAAAGACCTTATTTCTCATGAACTAGTGTGCCCCGCGCCCATATGCGCGGCGTACTGCCACGGTAAGCGCTCTGTTAACTCAAGCACGCACAAAAAACGGACGCCCCTACGTTGTGCCCAAAGGCTCAGCAAAGACGCCCGCCCATCATGTGCCCATTTTGCTCTGATGGCAGATTACCAACCGGTATAGTAGTCGGTGGTTCCGGCAGCACAGCCGGAGTCATAGACCTTGCACTCGCCCTTGGAACCGGTAAACGTGGAGCCTTGGGCCTTATCGCCCGCGGCAACGACGTAGTAGCCATCGGAATCGCGCCAAAAGCCCTCGGAATCCTGCGTCCATTCGCCCGTGCGGTGGTGATACAACACGTTGCTGCTGTAATAAGTCTCGCGGCGGCCGTTATACTTATTGACGCCGCTCGAGCGCGTCAGACCCGAGCCGTTCGCGTAATACGCAGCAGACGTGTAAGACAAGCCGGAGCCGGCGTTGTAATACGAAGCCTGAACGGCCTCGGCGGCCTCGGCCTCGGCTGCGGCGGCCTCGAGCGCTTCGCGCTTGGCATTCTCAAGCGCAGTGCGCAGCTCATCGAGCTCGGTCGACTTCGTGTCGACCTCCCCCATCGTCAACAGACTACCCGCACCGTCGATACAACCCTGCAGCACAGCGCGCTCGTCATCGGTAGCATAGTCGCCATACATATTCATAATGATCTGAGCGCGCATCTCAAGGGAATCGCGCTTGGCCTCCATCGAGGCGTTCCACTCCTGCATGGAACCATAACCATCGCCGCGATAATCAACGGGCTGTACCAGCGTCGCCTCGGACGGCGTAGATCCAACCGTATCGGACAGTGTTGCCGCGTGGGCATCCGTTGCGCCGGCGCCTGCCAAAAGTGCCACGGTCAGAGCGGCGGAAAGGGCAGCGGCTTTCGGTTTTCGTGAATCGATCCTCATGTAGCTGGAAACCTCCGTAGTGCGTTTTTGCTGCGTTTGAGCTGCGTGTGATTCGATCGCGCTGCATAGTACCTCGAGCAAATCGCGACCTGCGGTTTTACTCAAAAGGCACACGTCAATTGCGTAAAACTCACATCCTCTCAACAGGAGTTTTCCACAACTCAAATGCATAAAGCATGCCAAAAACCCTGTAATAGCGCCCTTCCTATGCAAAAAAGACGCCTGCGCAACCATTGCTTGCGCAGGCGCCTTGAGCAGGCATTTATGCAGTTATACCTATCGAGTCGCAAGGGGTCCTTGCACAAGTCGCCTTACTCGTCCAGCACGGCGAGGGCCTGCTTCAGATCCCAAATGATGTCCTCGGCGTTCTCGGTACCGATGGAAAGACGGATCGTGGAGGGCGTGATGTTCTGCTCGGCGAGCTCCTCGGCAGAGAGCTGGGAGTGCGTGGTGGTAGCCGGGTGCACGACGAGCGACTTGACGTCGGCCACGTTGGCGAGCAGCGAGAACACCTGCAGATGATCGATGAACTTCCAGGCAGCCTCCTGGCCACCCTTAATCTCAAAGGTGAAGATCGAAGCGCCGCCGTTGGGGAAGTACTTCTGATAGAGCTCGTGATCGGGGTGCTCAGGCAGGCTCGGGTGGTTCACCTTGGCAACGTGGCTGTCGCCGGCAAGGAACTCAACGACCTTCTTGGTGTTCTCGACATGACGGTCAACGCGCAGCGACAGGGTCTCGGTGCCCTGGAGCAGGACCCAGGCGTTGAACGGGCTGATGCAGGCACCCTCGTCACGCAGCAGGATTGCGCGGACATAGGTTGCGAAGGCGGCGGGACCGGCAGCCTCGGCAAACGAGACGCCATGGTAGGAGGGGTTGGGCTCAGCGATCTGGGCGTACTTTCCGCTCGCCTTCCAATCGAAGTTACCGCCGTCGACGATCACACCGCCCAGCGAGGTGCCGTGGCCGCCGATGAACTTGGTTGCGGAGTGGACAACGATGTTGGCGCCATGCTCCAGCGGACGGAACAGATACGGGGTGCCGAAAGTGTTGTCGACGACAACCGGCAGACCGTGCTTCTTGGCGATCTCGGAGATGGCGTCGATGTTGGGGATGTCAGAGTTGGGGTTGCCGAGCGTCTCGAGATAGATGACCGTGGTGTTGTCCTTGATGGCACCCTCAACCTCTTCCAGGTTGTGGGCATCGACAAACGTGGTCTCGACGCCAAACTGGGAGAGCGTATGCTCGAGCAGGTTGTAGGAACCGCCGTAGATGGTCTTCTGAGCCACCACGTGGTCACCAGCCTGGGCAAGAGCCTGCAGGGTATAGGTGATGGCAGCGGCACCGGAGGCGACGGCAAGACCGGCCACGCCACCCTCGAGCGCGGCGATACGGTCCTCAAAGACGCCCTGGGTGGAGTTGGTCAGACGGCCGTAGATGTTACCGGCGTCGGCAAGACCAAAGCGATCGGCGGCGTGCTGGGAGTTGCGGAACACATAGCTCGTGGTCTGGTAGATAGGCACGGCGCGGGAGTCGGATGCGGGGTCGGCGCTCTCCTGGCCAACATGAAGCTGCAGGGTATCGAAACCAAAGGTGTGCTCGGGGTTGTTGATGAACTGGCTCATGATGATCTCCTTGATCGAACGAAAGTAAATAAATAAGAGAGAAGTAAGTCGCTGTCTCCTGATCACGCCGACGGGCGCAAACAGGAGCCCGGCATTCGTCTTGGTAAGCAGTTCATATGCGGTCCTCCTTTTGACATCCCGGTTCCGTGGTCGGCTTAATTACCTACCGCCTTTGTGTGTTTTGAATAGTACGAGCATTGTTTCGCTCGGTCAATCACTTAAAAGCGCTAACCTGTTATCGGTTTTTTAGATAGCTATCGAAAGGACGGGCACCGATGACACTCCAGCAGCTTCGTTTTCTTATCGCCGTGGCAGAGTCCGGCTCAATCAACGCCGCAGCTCAGCGCCTCTATACCGCTCAGTCCAACATCTCAAACGCCGTCAAAAGCCTGGAACAGGAACTCCATCTGGAGATCTTTACGCGCTCCAGCCGCGGCGTCACGCTCACCAACGACGGCACCGAGCTTTTGGGCTATGCGCGCCAGGTCGTAGAGCAGGCCGACATGCTCGAGGCACGCTACGAGGACGGCGGCACCCCGCAAGCCCGCCTCGCCATTTCCGCCCAGCACTACGCCTTTTCGGTCGAGGCCTTTGTCAACGTGGTCGAGCGCTGCCGCGACAGCAAGTTCGAGTTCATCATGCGCGAGACCACCACATCGCAGATCATCGATGACGTCCGTGCGTTTCGCAGCGATATCGGCATTCTGTATCTGGATGACTTTAACGCCCGCGTTCTGCAGAAGGCCTTCGCCGATGCCCGCGCAAGCTTCCATCCCCTATTCGACGCGACGGTCCACGTATTCGTCAGCGAACGCCACCCGCTCGCACGCCGCCCTCAGCTGTCCCTTGCCGACCTCGCGCCCTATACGCGCTACAGCTTTGAGCAGGGAACCTCAAACTCCTTCTATTACGCCGAGGAACCTTTTAGCTATATCCCTTGCGACCGCAACATACGAATCTCGGACCGCGGAACACTTACTAACTTACTTATCACGTCGAACGGTTACACCCTGTCGACCGGAGTCCTCTCCAATGAAATGCAATGGGGTATGGCATCGATCCCGTTAGCAGACGCCCCAACGATGCACGTTGGCTACATCATGCACGACGAGCGCAAGCCCTCTCTCCTCTTGCAGCAATACCTCGACGAGCTCAACCGCATCATCCATGCCAGCTAACAGTCGGAAGACGGGGTAGAAATCGTAGATTGCTGGCCCCCGGCGGGCATGGCGCTACAATGGTCACTCACATGAAATGCACTCAAAGAAAGGAAGCCCGTGAAGGTCATCATCTATACCGACGGCTCGGCCCGATCAAATCCGGGACGCGGCGGCTACGGCGCCGTGCTCAAATACACCAACCCCGCCGGCAAGACCTTTACCTCCGAGCTTTCGCGCGGCTACGCCAAGACCACCAACAACCGCATGGAGCTCATGGCCGTTATCGTGGCGCTCGAGGCACTCAACCGCCCCTGCGAGGTCGAAGTCCATTCCGATTCGCAGTACGTCGTCAACGCCTTTAACAAGCACTGGATCGACGGCTGGAAAAAGCGCGGGTGGAAAACCGCCAACAAGCAGCCCGTCAAGAACCGCGACCTGTGGGAGCGCCTACTCACCGCCAAAAGCAAGCACAAGGTTGAGTTCATCTGGGTTAAGGGTCACGCCGGCCACGAGCTCAATGAGCGCTGCGATGAGCTCGCCACCACGGCGGCCGACGGCAGCAACCTCGATATCGACACCGGCTTTAACGAGAGCGACCTGTAATAGCGTTTTCGCACAGCTTTATATCCCCACGCGCTACACTCATCCTGTAGACCAAACAACGCAAGGGGGACGTATGCTGCGCATCGCGACCATCGGCACATCCATGATCACCGACGACTTTATCCAAGTCGTCAACGCCAACGACCAAGCCGCGTTTGTGGGCACGCTTTCACGCGATGCCAATCGCGGTGCTGCCTTTACCGCCGAGCGCGATGGCGAGCGAAACTTTATCTCACTCGATGAGCTTGCGGCAGGCG
>CABPXT010000148.1:0-4865 GCA_902461405.1 uncultured Collinsella sp. | reverse complement strand
ATACTCATGGAAAACCTCCCATTTCCCGATGTCCAAGAAATGGGAGGCAGTTCACTGTCCCCTTTGTGGTGGTTTTGGTGGTGATTATTTGGCGCCTTGCATGACCTCGTCAAGGGTGACGTTGACGGCATGCTGCGTCGGCACCCAGTCGACCTTCAGGAACAGCGCAGCCACCGTGATGGGGATATAGCTGAACATAAAAATCGGGAAGGTAAACAGGTTAGTCACCAGGCGCCACTTTTGCGCGCAGTGAATATGCTTGTACTCAAAGATGGTCGTGAGCAGCGCCAGGATAAAGAAGGTCTGGTACATCATGGCGAACGTCATGATAAGCGAGGCGGCACAAGCCTGCATCTCGACCTCGGTAGCCAAGAAACCATGCGAAAGGCCACCCACGATCAGGAACGTCGCATTAGCGAGCATGGAGATCAGGGACAGCAGCATGCCCGGAGCGATGGTCATAAACATGTCATATGCGGCAAAGCGATGATAGCGGAACGTCGACTTGACCAGATGCTTGCCGTAGGTAAAAAAGACCTGGTAGAAGCCCTTGGTCCAGCGCATGCGCTGTTTCCAGGACGCCTTAAACGTCACCGGCTGCTCGTCAAAGAACTCCGCCGGCGCATAACCGATGCGGATGCCGTGAATGGCGCAGAACGTGGTGAACTGGATGTCCTCGGTCAGTGTATGGAACTGCCAGCCGTGCATGCCCTCGATAACACTGGCGGAGATAAGGTAGCCCGAGCCCGAGACGGCGCAGGACGTCTTGCAGATATTACGCGCGTTGTTGAGGAAGCGGGCCTCACGCAAATACCAGGTGGCGTTGGCAGAGGAAATCCACGAACTGCCGAAGTTCTTGGAGTTACGATAGCTCGTGACAACATGAAATCCCTGGTCAAAGGCATCATTCATCTTGGAGACGTAATCGCGGGAGATAACATTGTCGGCATCGAAGATAAAGTAGCCCTCAAACGTGTCGGGATACTCGTTGAGAATGCGATCGAAACCAAAGTCCATGACCCAGCTCTTGCCCTTGCGGGCCAGGTCATTGCGCTCGTAAACAATGGCACCGGCCTCGCGCGCGAGCTGCGCCGTGTTGTCGGTGCAAGCATCGGCGACCACGAAGACCTCGATGAGCTCGGACGGATAGTCCTGATCCTTGATAGAGCGTACGAGATTGGCGATCACGGCCTCCTCGTTATGCGCCGCAATGAAGAAGGCATAGCGGTGGAGTTTTTTGGCCTTGGGAGGCGCGACCTCGCCACGAAGAGCGCCAATGGCAAAGAAGACCACCTGGTACAGAAAGCAGACCGTGAGCAGCGTAACCACAATCTGGTTGAAGATCACGATGGGTGTGTTGGTTTGTAAAAAGGCGAGCATGCAGGCTCCCGAGAACGCGTTACGTAAACAACCGTATATCTTACCGTAGGCTAACCGAGTTCAAGAAACCACCTAATACTGGTTAGGCCTCGAGCAGACCGAGCTGCGGAACGATTTCGTCGCCGGCGGCAGTGCGGCCGAGCGAGCGCGGGGCTAGGTCATCCAGAACGGCGGCGAGATCCCACGGCAGCTCATCGCGGCACTCAATGTGCTCCCCCGTCACGGGATGATCGAACGCCACACGCCAGGAATGGAGGAATTGCCTGGTCAAACCCTGGTCGGCACGCGCATCGCACTTACCGTAGAGCGGATCGCCCACGCAGGCGTGGTTGATATGGCGCATGTGCACGCGAATCTGATGCGTGCGACCCGTAAACAGGTGGCACTCGACAAGCGTATAGCCATCGTCAAAACGCGTGGAATCGAAGCGCTCGAGGACCCTAAAGGTCGTAATGGCCTGGCGCGCGAAAGGATCGTCCGAAACCGCCATCTTGACACGGTCGCGCGTAGAACGGGCAATGCCGGTGTTAATGGTGCCCTCGTCCATGGCAATGTGGCCGTGGACGAGCGTAATGTAGCGGCGGTCGAGCGTGCGCGTGCGGATGAGATTCTGGAGCGCGCGCTGGGTGTCGTCGTCTTTTGCCGCGAGCATAAGGCCCGAGGTGTCACGATCCAGGCGATGCACGATGCCGGGGCGGTCCTCGCCCTGCACGGTGCCCAGATGGTCAATGCCACAGTGATAGACCAAGGCGTTCGCAAGGGTGCCGCTCTCGTGGCCATGGGCGGGATGGCACACCAGACCGCGCTGCTTGGAGAGCACGATGAGGTAGTCGTCCTCGTAGCGGATATCGAGGGGAATGGCCTCGGGAATCACATCGGTGGGATCGTGCGGCTCGGGCAAATCGACCGAAATACGGTCGCCGGAGCGCACGGCATACTTTTTTGACAGGCATGTCTCGCCGTTGACGGCAACGGCACCGCCCTCGATCAGATGCGCGCAGGCAGAGCGCGTAGGGCAGCCGTCATTAGCGCCCAGATAGGCGTCAAGACGCTGACCAGCGGCATCGTCGGCAACAAGGATATGGATGTCGGCCATTAGCGCTCGCTCCTTTCGCGAATCTTGCGGGCACGCTCCCCACGCTGCTGGGCCTTGCGCTTAGCGCGGGCCTCGTCACGGGCGTTGAGCTCGGCGGTCGCGTCGACCTCACGGGCGGCAGGGCTCAAGAACATATAACCGATGAGCGCCAGCACGACGCCGAGCGTAATGCTGATATCGGCCACGTTAAAGACGGGGAAGTCGATGAAGGTGGTGGCAATAAAATCGGTCACAAAGCCAAAAGCCAGACGGTCGATCGCATTGCCAATGGCGCCGCCCACGACCATAGCCATGCCCACAACCTCAAAGCGAGCAAGCTGGGGCGCGCGAAGCAAGTACACCGCGATCGCAACGATAACGACAAACGCCAGCACGGCAAACGCGAGGCCATGTCCCTCGCCCATGCTAAAGGCAGCACCGATGTTACGCACGAAAAGGAAGTCGATCACACCGGGGATAACAGTCACATGCAGAGCATCGCCGACGGCACGAACCGCAAGCTTGGTCAGCTGGTCAACAAGAAGCACGGCCAACGCCACGCTACCAGCAACACCCAACCGCCAACGCAAAGGCGGCGTCATATCCGCAGAACGACCCAAATCAATCCCCTACCCTCAAAAACATCGAATTACGTTTAACGCAATTAACCATCTTATATTGACACACGCAGAACGCACGACATATCCACCAACGCAAGCTAAATAACCAGCATAAAAAGAAAGCGGCATTCCGAAAAACAGAATGCCGCTTTTATTCAGCGGAGCAAAAGGGGCGAGGGCGCCCAAATACTCCCTATAACTAAAATGCCGAGTTACCGTGCCTTAAAGGGCATTCGCACACCTCTCGCAGATGTGCGCGTGACCGTTGTACTCGCCGACGGTGGTGCGGTAGTTCCAGCAACGGTCGCAGCACTCGCCCTCGGCAGCCTCGATGGCAACGGAAAGCTCCTCGCCCTGGGTCAGTTCAACATCGGAGACGATGTAGAACTCGGCCAGGTCGACGGCCTTATCACCGGTCAGCAGCGCGTACATCTCAGCGGGAACGACCGCCTTGACGCGGACCTGCTGGCTCTTGGTGAAGGTGCCGGCGGAGCGGGCATCCTCAAGAGCCTTGGTCACGGCGCTACGGAGCTCAAGAGAAGCCTCGAGCACGCCCTCAAACTCATTGGCCTCGTCAACCGTGATGGGCGACTTGTACCAATCGAGCAGCGCGGCGTACTTCTGGTGATCGACGCAGCCGGCGGGTGCATAGGCCATGGCCTCGTCGACCGTGTAGGACAGGATCGGCTGCAGGTCGCGCATGAGCATCGAGAAGAGCTCGGCAAGCACGGTCTGGGCGCTGCGGCGCTCGAGCGAACCGGGCTTGTCGCAGTACAGACGATCCTTCAGGGCGTCGAGGTACACGTTGGAAAGCTCGGTAACCACGAAGTCGTAGAGCGCACGGTAGGCGCGCGGGAACTCGTAGCAAGAGTAAGCGTCGTCGACCTCGGCCTGGACCTGGGTCAGACGAGCAACCATGAGCTTGTCGAGCGGCAGCAGGTCGGCAAAGGCGACGCCGTCGGTCTCGGGCTCAAACTGACCTTCGAGCTCGGAGAGCAGAAAGCGCAGCGTGTTGCGGAAACGACGGTAGGCATCGGACGTACGGGCAAGAATCTCGTGGTCGATGGAAACGTCGGAGCTGGTGTCGACCGAGGCGACCCACAGGCGGATGATGTCGGCGCCCATCTCGTCGCAGACCTTGTTGGGGTCGATGACGTTGCCGAGCGACTTGGACATCTTACGGCCCTGGCCGTCGAGCGTGAAGCCCTGCGAGACGACCGCCTTGTACGGAGCGTGGCCGTTGGCGCCCACCGAGGTGAGCAGCGAGCTCTGGAACCAACCGCGGTGCTGGTCGGAGCCCTCGAGGTAGACGTCCGCCGGGTACTCCAGCTCGGGACGGTACTCGCAGACGGCCTTCCAGGAGACGCCGGAGTCCCACCACACGTCGAGGATGTCCTTATCGGCCTTGAGGTGATGGCCGCCGCACTTGGGGCAGACGCAGGCCTCGCCCAGATAGCTCTCGGGAGCGTCGGTGAACCAAGCATCGGAGCCCTTCTCGTGGAAGAGCTTGATGACGGCGTCGAGCGTGGCGTCGTTCATGACCTTCTCGCCGCAGTCGGCGCAGGTGTAGCTCGGGATAGGCACGCCCCAGTTGCGCTGACGGCTGATGCACCAGTCGGGACGCTGCTCGACCATGGCGCCGATGCGGTTTGCCGCGTGGGCCGGATACCACTTGACGTTCTCGCGGACCTCTTTGCCAGCCTGCTCGCGCAAGCCGGTCTTGTCCATCGAGACAAACCACTGGTCGGTAGCACGGAAGAGCACCGGGTGCTTGCAGCGCCAGCAGTGCG
>CABPXT010000147.1:0-4944 GCA_902461405.1 uncultured Collinsella sp. | reverse complement strand
GAGCGTCCGGCTGATAACCGGGAGGTCACAAGTTCGAATCTTGTCAGGTCCACCATCAAAACTGTGAAGAGCCTCGGGGCAATTGCCTCGGGGCTTTTTTCTTACCTACTGAAAGTAGTCAAAAAAGCCCCGTCCCAAATTAACTACTTTGATTTTGTGTGCTGTGCGAAAGTTTGGGTAGTATAGCTATTCAATGCGGCGGGCTGCCGTGTGTTAACCGCTACGTACCGGAGGTGTTCCATGGTTCGTGTCGACATAGAGACCATCGTCATGGCCGCCGGTCCCGTGCCATCGCTTATCGTGCTTCGTGAGCGCAGCAGCAAATCGGACTCGCCCGCGCCGCTGCGTTCCCTTTCCATTCAGACTGGTTCGTTTGAAGCTGCTGCCATCAGCCGCGGCATCGATAGCGGCCGCGCCGAGCGCCCGATCACCCATGATCTGTTGCTCGATACCGTTGACGCCCTGGGCGCCAAGCTCGAGCGCATCGAGATCGTCCGCGCCGAGCCGCCGGTGTTCTACGCGACGATCGTCGTACTGGCCGATGGCGAGGAGCGCAAGATCGACGCTCGTCCCAGTGATGCCATTGCCCTTGCCGTGCGCAGCAATGCTCCCATGTTTGTGGAGGACGACATCATGAATCGCCTGGGCACTGTTTCCACCCACGCCGAGGATGTCGACGACGAGCAGGAGTTCGAGAAGTTCGACGAGTTCGTCCATACGCTCTCCCCCGATGACTTCTAAATGCGGGGCGGCAGGGTTGCGGAGTGTTCGCTGATGGCCAGCGGTATGTCGGCTGAGGCGGCGGCCATTGCACGCGAGGCCCAGATGCGCTCGGAGGCTTCTGAGGCGGCTCGCATTGCCTATGTGACGCAGGCCCGCACGCTTCGCGAGCGCCGCGGCTCGTTTATCAAGATGGTTGTCGTCTCCGTCCTTGTCGCGGCAATCTGTTCGCGCCTTCGTGGTACAGTTGGTGCGCTTGGGTTTTCGATTTCAACAGGCTTGGTAATCTGGGGCGTGGTCGATGCAGTAATGCTGGCCAGCCAGATCAAGGTACTCGACAAGCGCGCGATGGATATGATGCGCGCCCGCGACGCTGCCGCCAAGATCGCTGCCGAGGCACAGGAACTGTAACGACGCCAGACTCGATGGGAAGGTCTAAAGATGGCACAGGATATGCAGGACGCCGGTAACGTCTCCGCCGAGCTCGACGCCATGGTGTGTGACCTGATTGGTGCGTTCTTGGACGACCTTGCCGCCGGCGAGAACCCGGGCGTAGTTGTGGCGATCGAGGACGCTGCTTCCAACCGATATCTGGCGGCGCTCGACGAGGACGGCGAAGAGGCATGCCTCGAGGCGGCCACTAACTTTATCTCCGAGCACAAGATGGGTCTTAAGGACGAGGGCCTGGGCCGCATCGCCCGCTATGCCATCGGCTACACCGGTTGTGTCGAAATTGACGGCGGCTATCACGACGCCCTGCTCGTGAGCTTCTTCGAAACCACGCTCGAGAGCGGTTTTTCGGCATACGTGCTGTATGAGGGCATGGGTGCCGGCGATGGTTTTATGTGGAGCGACCCTGAACCTGCAGGTGAGGAAACCCCTCTTATCTAAAATCGCTAAAATAAACGAGTTTTCGGTAAAAGGCTCAATATTCCCGCTGAGCGTTGTATCGCTGGGCGGGCCGCATACGCGTGCCGTTTGTATATGGATAGAAGATAGGGGAACTACATGCGCGTAGACAATCTGAGGAACATCGCCATCATCGCCCACGTCGACCACGGCAAGACGACGATGGTCGACAAGCTCCTGCGTGCCACGGACGCCTTCCGTGCCAACCAGCAGGTCGAGGACCGCGTCCTGGACTCTAACGACCAGGAGCGCGAGCGCGGCATTACGATTCTCGCCAAGAACATCTCTATCGAGTACAAGGACGTCAAGATCAACGTCATCGACACCCCGGGCCACGCCGACTTTGGCGGTGAGGTCGAGCGCGTGCTGCGTATGGCCGACGGCGCCCTGCTGCTGGTCGACGCTTTTGAGGGCCCCATGCCCCAGACCCGTTTCGTGCTGCGTCACGCTATCGACACCGGCCTCAAGATCATGATCGTCATCAACAAGATCGATCGTCCGGGCGCCAACCCCGAGAAGGCCTACAACGACTGCCTGGACCTCATGGCCGACTTGGGTGCCACCGACGACCAGCTCGAGTTCGCCATGGAGCACGTGGTCTACGCCAGCGCCATGAATGGCTTTGCCCGCCTTGACCCCAACGACGGCAACATGGACATGTACCCGCTGCTCGACATGATCATCGACGACATGCCCGCCCCCGAGGTTGACGAGAACGCCCCGCTGGCCATGCAGTGCGTGACCATCGACCACTCCAACTTCGTCGGCCGTATCGGCATCGGTCGCGTGTACTCCGGCACCATCCACCAGGGCGACCAGATCCTGGTTGTCAAGAACGACGGCTCCAGCGCCACCGCTACCGTCAAGCAGCTCTTTACCTTCGACTACCTGGGCCGTACCGAATGCCAGGAAGTCGGCGCCGGCGACATCGCCGCCGTCGTGGGCATCGACCGCACCGATATCGGCGATGTCTACACCGATCCCGAGAACCCCGTTGAGCTCGAGCCCATCGAGATCGACCCGCCGACCCTGTCCATCGTTTTTGAGGCTTCGACCTCCCCGCTCGTCGGCCGCGATGGCGACATCGTGGGCGCCCGTCAGCTCAAGGAGCGCCTGTTCAACGAGGCCGAGAACAACGTGACCATGAAGATCGAGGAGCTCGAGGACAAGAGCGGCGTCGAGGTCTCGGGCCGCGGCATCCTGCACCTGTCCGTCCTGATGGAGTCCATGCGCCGCGAGGGCTTTGAGTTCCAGGTCGGCCGCCCCCGCGTTCTGTTTAAGAAGGACGAGAACGGCAACAAGATGGAGCCCGTCGAGCAGGCCGTCGTCGAGTGCCCGGACGAGTACTCGGGCAAGGTCGTTGAGGTCTTCGGTACCTCCGGCGGCATCATGACGAGCATGGATACCTCGGGCATCGTGACGCACCTCGAGTTTAAGATCCCGACGCGCGGCATCATGGGTCTTAAGAACCGCATCATGAACGTCACCCACGGCGAGGGCGTGTTCTACCACACCTTCTTGGAGTATGGTCCCTACGCCGGCGAGATCGGCAACCGTCAGAACGGCGCCATGATCTCCATGACCACCGAGAAGGCCGTTGCCTACGCCCTGGGCACGCTGCAGGAGCGCGGCCAGCTGTTCGTTGAGCCGGGCACCGAGTGCTACGAGGGCATGATCGTGGGCGAGCGCAGCAAGGCTGGCGACATGGTCGTCAACATCGCGCGTACCAAGAACCTGGGCAACCAGCGTTCCTCGACCTCCGATATCTCCGTCCAGCTGGTGCCGCCCCGCACCTTCTCGCTGGAGGAGGCGCTGGAGTACATCGCCGACGATGAGCTGGTCGAGATCACTCCCAAGAACATCCGCCTGCGCAAGCGTCTGCTCAACGCCACCGACCGTAAGAAGGCTGCTGTCCGCGCCGGTCAGGTCAACAAATAAGCACTGGGGCTTATAACCGCCAATAAGAAAGGGTGTCGACCGCAATGGTCGGCGCCCTTTTTGGTGCAAGGGGACAGGTTCGTTTGCACCACGGTGGAGGAGGTTATCCCCCGAGCGGCTTTTCAAGCAAAGTTAAGTTGTTTAAACATATACATGAATCATTGAAATGCAACCGCTTTGATACAAAACCGTTAACAGGTAAATATCAACTGGTATTAAATTAAAAGACCTCTTTACCTGCGGTTTACATGACTGGTATCTATATTGTATGTTATGCATTGTGGTATAGACGAACCGTCTTAGAAGTTGCTCCCCAGTGGGTTCTTGCAATGCGCTAGGTAGGTTCTCGTTGATGTTGGGGTTGTGTTCGATCCGACGATTCGCCGTATTCCACACTGTGTTGTAGGAATTAGGGGACAACTATGGACGCACACCGCTCACGGTCGCTGGGTATGGCGGCCCTGATTTTTATTTTAATTAGCCTCACCGCCGCACTTTTTCACGGCGCAGCTCCCGTGCGCGCCGACGACGTCGCCGCAGCCGACCTGATTGAGATCAACGGTGATACGGCCAGGGTTACCGTCAACCTGTACAAAGATGTAAACCATACCAAGCCTCTGGGCTCAGACGCCGTGCTCTCAACCGATACGCTCTATGGGGCGTTCAGCGCAATCTTTAATGCGGAGTTTATTCCGACAGCTGACAAACATACGGCAGTTTATACGTTCCCGGACACCATCGATGTGAAAGATAATGCCGGCGGCGATCTTTGGAGTGGCGAGGGAAGTGCTGCTACCAAAGCCGGTACATGGAGAATAGAGAAGAAAAAGCTGTTCTTTATTTTTGACACCGGATGGTTGCAGCAGCATCCATCTGATGTGCATGTTGCTGCCGATTTTGCCTTTGAGCTGGCAAATAAGAACGTTGGATCTGGTGATTCGACGAAAGTCAATTTTCCCGGAGCTGGCGAAATCGACATTACGACTAAAGACGGCGATGTATCTGGAACGAAGGAAGGAAAGTTCTCTCAATCTGGTGGAGAGGGAAGGGTAACTTGGACTCTCAAGCTCCAGGTTGAATCCCATGCGTCAAATGTTCAACTCACGGATGTGCTTGGCGAAAACTTTTCGTTCGTTTCTGGGTCATTTAAGCTAAACGACCAGACACTCGACCAGCAGCTAACTATAAATGGGCAGACTGCGACACTAAGTCTGGGTGATTTATCACAAGGAACCCATACGATTACCTACGATTCGGTTTTGAGCCCAAATGTGTCTTTAGACAATTATGCTTGGATTAACGAGCTCGATGGCTCAAAAAACAAGGCTCTGTTAGACCAAATTTGACACGATCGGCTGTTCGTCGAACCGGAAAATA
>CABPXT010000146.1:0-4991 GCA_902461405.1 uncultured Collinsella sp. | reverse complement strand
CACGGCGCACACGCGGTCGCGCAGCGTCTCGTTATAGATGATGTGGTAGCTGCCGACCAGGCCCGCCAGGTTAAACGTCTTGCTAGGCGCGTAGAGGGCAACCGTGCGCATGTGGGCGTCCTCGCTCACCGACTGCGTCGGGATATGCTTGTGGCCCGGCAGGATGATATCGGACCAAATCTCATCCGAGATCACCACGCAATCGTGCTGACGATAGATGTCCATGGCACGTTCGATCTCGTCGCGCTCCCATACGCGGCCGCAGGGATTGTGCGGCGAGCAGAACACGGCGGCATGGATATGGTTTTGTGCGAGCTTGCGCTCCATGTCCTCAAAATCCATGCGCCACACGCCCTGATCGTCGAGCTTAAGCGGGCTGTGGACAATGCGATAGCCCGCGGCCTCGATGGACTTGGTAAAGCCGATGTAGGTGGGACTGTGGACCAGCACCGCATCGCCCGGCTGGACATATGCGCGCAACGTCGACACGACACCGCCCAGTACGCCGTTTTCGTAGCCAATATGCTCAGGGAGCAGGCCTTCGACGCCATTACGGCGGGTCTGCCATTCGATGATGCGGTCGAAGTACTCGTCGCGCGGATTGAAATAGCCAAACATGGGATGCTGGGCGCGCTGAATGATGTACTCCTGGACCGTGGGCACCGTGGCAAAGTTCATGTCCGCTACCCACATGGGGATGCGGTCGAAGCCCTCGTCGGGTGCGTTCGGAGCCATGCCGGGAATTTCTCCCCAGGAGTCAACGGCGATGGCGTCCATGCCGTGGCGGTCGATAAGCGAGGTAAAGTCGTATTTCATGCTGAGCTCCCGTGCAAAGTGATTGTTTCGGTAGGCGTTATTGTCCACCAGCATGGGCGGTTTTGGCATGCGGTTTGGCGTTGAATTTGGCGGGTGCGGACGAGTAGCTGGTTAGTCTCGCGCGTCGTTGATGGCGGTTATCGTCAACCTGGTTCCGTCGACCGTAAACGATATGTCAAGCCCAGCGTAAGCCAAATGGTAAACGCGGTTTGGCTCGTGTTTGCTACCCGCACGGCGCGGATCTTGGCGAAGGACCTCGACCAAGCCGGGGAGCTTTGCAGGCGGGACCGTATCTTTCAGCGCTTGTGGGAACTCAACATCGAGCTCTTGCCACGGCGCGTCCTCAATCCAGCCGCCCGTCGCATCCGGGTGACAGTCGGCAAATGGAATGTAGGGCTTGATGTCGTAGATGGGCGTGCCGTCGCGCAGGTCGGCCCCCAGTATATGGATGATCGGGCCATCATCGGTGAGCTCAACACGGCTGAGCTTGACGCAGGTGAGCCCGATGGGATTAGGGCGAAACGGACTGCGTGTGGCAAACACGCCCACACGCTCGGCTCCACCCAGACGCGGCGGGCGCACGGTTTTCGACCATTTTGCGTTGGTGCCGGACCTGTCCTGCGTTTTGGCATCGGCGGCTATGTCCTTAGCCGTGCCGCGGGGCGTTCCGTTTTCGAAGCACCACAGCAGCCATAGGTGAGAGAAGGAGTCCAGACCCTCAACTGCAGCGTTGGAGGCAAATTCCGGCTCAAAGACGATGCGTCCCTGCAGATGGGGCGCCAAAAAGCTGTTGCGTGGGATGCCGAACTTCTGCGGCAGGTCGGTATGTATGTGTGCAATAGGTTCCATGCCGGTCATTGTACGGCATGGAGGCGTGGGGTGTTGCGCGCAATTCTTCGCCGCGGTCCCCGTCGCGCAACCAACGGTTGCTTGGAAGGGTGCCGGCCGCCGCGTATGCTTAAAGCAACAAACAGCAGAAAGGAGCCGTCATGGCCTTTGCAGAAAAGCTCATCGCCATCCGCCGCGACAACAATCTCACCCAAGAGCAACTCGCCGCCAAGCTCTTCGTCACACGCCAAGCCGTCAGCCGTTGGGAACGCGGCGAAGTCACGCCGGGCATCGACATGATGAAGCTCATTGCCGCCATAACCGGAGAACCGCTGTCCCACCTGCTCGAAATGCCCGAGCACTATTGCCAGAGCTGCGGCATGATACTCACGCCCGACGACTGCGGTACCGATGCTCACGGCGCAACGACCGATCATTACTGCAAGTGGTGCTACGACCACGGCAAGTACACCTACGAGACCACGATGGAGGCCATGATTGAGGATTGCGCCCCGCGCCTGGCACAAAACACCGGTATGTCGCTCGACGAAGCCGTCTCGCTCATGGGCGCCGTGCTGCCGCAATTGGAGCGCTGGCGCACCGTGCAGGAAAACGAGGAGCGCTACGGTGCCGAGGCGCGGGCGCGCTATGGCGACGAGGCCGTCGATGCAGCAAACGAGGCACTGCTGGACATGGACCCCGAGACATGGAACGACATGAAGGAACTTGAACGCGCTATTCTGGGCCAGCTCTCGATCGCCATGGGCGACGGCGAACCGGATGGAAGTGAGGCGCGCAAGCTTGTCGCAATGCACCGTCGATGGATTGGCCTTAACTGGGGACACGAACCCCAAGACGAAGCATACCTGGGCCTCGCCCACGGCTATCTTGCCGATCAGCGCTTTATCGACTACTACGACAAGCCCTGCGGCGCCGGCGCCACGGCGTTTCTGGTTCAGGCGATCGAGTCGTCATCGGCTCACGCATAGACCGCAGCGGCTTTGGGTATTTCAATCGAAACCTCAACCGATTGGAGACTTATGGCTACTGATCATGAACTCGCGCTCTACGTTATGACTGGCTGCCCGTATTGCATAAAGGTCAAGCGCTTCCTGGCCGATAACGGCGTGGCCATCCCCGAGCGCAATATCTCGACCGACCCCGATGCCGAGCAGACGCTCATCGCCGTCGGCGGAAAGCGCCAGGTTCCCTGCCTGTTCATTGACGGCGAGCCACTCTACGAATCGAGCGACATCATCACCTGGGTACAGAAGAACCTGCTCTAGCACTCATTGGGGACGCACTTAAATGAGTAGTTCCACTCATTGGGGACGTACTTAAATGAGTAGTCGTTAAAGAACGTCCCCAATGACTAACTAGCCGTGGAAGCGGGCGGTAGGAGCAAGTGGCTGCTCGCGAAAGACGCGATTGACGGCGGCGCGGTATTCGTCGGCCTTTTTGGTCTTACGTACGAGCTTGTGAACGGTAGTGGGGTCGGCGAAAGCGCACTTGGCGTAGAACCACCACTCCTTCATGCGGAAGACCGCGTTGCCGCCAATCTCGTCCGCATAGGCTGCGAACAGCGTGTCGTGGAAGCGCTGCAGCTCAGCTGCCGTAGCAGCAGGGCCGCCGGCAACCATGCGAGCCAGCGCGGGGTTCGCAAGCAGGCCGCGTCCCAACATTACGTGGCGCGTTCCGGGATAGGCCTCTACCAGCTCATCCATGTCCTCAAGATCAAAGATGTCACCGTTGTAGGCCACGGGAAACGGCGCCCGCTCCAGTGTCTCGCCGTAAAACTCCTTGCGCGGCGAGCCCGTATAGCGGTCCTTTTGCACGCGCGGATGCACGATTAGCTCTGCTAGCGGCATGCGGCAATATAGATCGAGCACACGCTCGTACTCCTCGTCACTCTCCAACCCCAGCCTGGTTTTTACCGACACCGGCAACGGCGAACGTTCGCACACGTCACCCAAGAACACCTCGAGCTCATCCAGGTTGCGCAGAAAGCCCGAACCCTTCCCCTTGGCAACAACCGTGCCCGAGGGGCAGCCAAGGTTGAGATTGACCTCGCGGTAACCCATGTCGGCGAGCACCTGCGCCGCCCACACAAACTCGTCCGCGTTCTTGGACATCAGCTGAGGCACCACGTTGAGCCCCTGGTTATTGGCGGGATCGACCTCTTTAAACGCCTTACCGCCAAAGCGGTTGCCCACGCGCGGCGGCGGCAAAAACGGCGTGTAATAACAATCGAGTGCGCCGAAGCACTCCGCGTGCACGCGACGGAACACATGCCCGGTAATCCCCTCCATAGGGGCAAGCGATAGAATCATCAACATCTACTCTCAAATCAATGTGGCAAAGGGACTGCCCCTTTGTCACATGCATTATGCCTTGTCCTCGAGGCGGCCCACAAGGCGGAGGCGGTTACTTGACGCCAACCAGCCCTCCAACCATCCCTGTGCAACGAAGGTGAACGGTGTCCACGAACAGCAAGTAGGGCCGCCCCGCAGCAGCTCCCCCACTCATCTATACTCAAGAGCGTGTGCGCATCGCCCCCGAAAAACGATGAGAGTCGAGGCCCCCATGCATCAGCTCACCGAACGTGAAAAGAAACGCATTCAGCGGTACTGTGCGTACCCCAAGATCGCAGCGACCGCACTCGTCATGTCGTTCGTAGCATGTCTGCTCATGCTGCCGCTCCAAATGATCAACGATATCGCGTTCCACCAAAAGGAATTCCAACCCGCGGGCATATATACCGCCATCGCACTCACCGTAATCGAACTCGTCGTCTTTTGCTATTGCGCTCTTGCGCCGCGCTTTGGAATGCAGGGCAAACAGTGGAAGGAGCTGCAGAGCAGGCTTGCGGTAGCCCAAACCAACAAAGACCGCTCCGCGGAGGTCGCCGGCGTGCTCGCCACGCAAGCTGCCGGCCGCCTGCTCAAGAACAGTGATAACGATCTCGCGCGCAACCTGGGCGGCGCCGCGGAGGTCGCCGGCGCCGTAGGGGCAGTTGCCACCGCGGCAGACGTGCTAGCCGAGACCTCGAGCAATGCCGAGGCCATGGCAAACGCATACGGCGTGACGATTCCAAGCGTCAAGAAGCAGGCCATAGCTCTCGCAGTGGTGCCCGCCATTGTGCTGCTTGGCGTCTACATCCCGCAGTTTGTCCAGGGAAATAACGAGCTTCAGGCGAGAAAGGCTGCAGTTGCCGAGCAGCTCGCCATCGCGCAAGATGCCCTGGAGCCCGTGTGTGAACGCGTCGCGGCAGACGACCCATACGAGTCGTATCACGACTACGGCTAACGCCTTTTCGGGCATATCTGCGGCAAAACACTATATAGGGA
>CABPXT010000145.1:0-5058 GCA_902461405.1 uncultured Collinsella sp. | reverse complement strand
GCCCGCAACGCCCTCCCCTGCAGCAGCCGCAGCCGCGGCGGCCTTCTCGGCAGCGGCCTTGCGCGCCTTGGCCTCGGCAGCCGCGCGGACCTTCATGGCCTTCTCACGCGCAGCCTTCACCTCGGGCGTGATAACGCTCATGGGCTCGGCAGTCGAGACCTGGTAGAAAAAGCCCTTAAAGTCGATCTGCATGTCGGTAATGGCAAGACCAAACAGGTCGTGGACCTCATTTTCAAACGGGAATACCGCGGGGTAATACGAGCTGATGGACGGAATCTCCTGGTACTGATCGATGCCCTCAACCACCAGGTTCTCAATCGCATAGCTGCCGTCCTGCGCAATATGCTCCTGAGCAACATGAACGTTGATAAACGTATAGACCAAGCGATACGAGCCGTCGTCGACGCTGCGCTCGGCGTGCATTTGCACAAAGCGTGCACCGACGCCCTTAAGCGCCTGGACATGCGACAGGAGCTCGTCGATCCCGACGGTGGTATAGATAGCCTTTTGCATTACTCGGCCTCCTTTGCAGCGGCGGGCGCGGCGGACTTCCCAGCAGACGCATCACCGGCACCATCAGCCCCGGCCCCCGCAGCCACAAACCCGTCCTCGCCCAGCTCAACGCCGCCATCCCAGGCAGCGGCACCGCCCACGGTGAGCGGATCGCCACCGGCACGCATCACGGCCTCCTTCTGATCAAGGATGCCGCACGCCTCCACAATGGCATCGATCACGGTCTCGGGGCGAATGGCGCACCCGGGCGCGTACACGTCCACGGGAATCGCGCGGTCCACGCCGCCGATCACGTTGTAGGCATCGCGGAATACGCCGCCCGAACACGCGCAGATGCCGCACGCCACCACACACTTGGGCTCGAGCATCTGGTTGTAAATCTGACGCACGACGGGCAGGTTCTGAGCGTTGACCGAGCCCGTCACCAAAAAGATATCCGCATGCTTGGGGTTGCCGGTGTTGACCACGCCAAAGCGCTCCGCATCGAACAGCGGCGTGAGCGAGGCCAGCACCTCGATATCGCATCCGTTGCAGCTCGAGCCGTCGTAATGAATAACCCACGGCGAGCGCGACATTTTATGATCCATGGATGCCGCCTCCTAAATAAACACGTCGACGAGGATGGGCATAAGGTTGAGCAGGCCAAACACCAGCGCCACGCCCCAGCCGAGCTTAAAGCAGCTGCGCCAGGTGCTGCGTGCGAAGGTGTTGTCGATCAGCACCTCGACAAAATACGTCGTGGCCATCACGACCAGGGCTACGACCCAGCTCAACGGGTTGTCCCAAACAAAGAACATGCCCACCCACATCAAAAACAGCACGGTCTCGCACCAGTGCATAAGGGTCATCTTGGCCAGCGTGCCGCCGCTCATCTCGGTGGCGACGCCCTGGACAATCTCCTGATGCGCGTGATGCGAGTACGAAAGGTCGAACGGCGACTTGCGTAGCTTGATGGTGAGCACCGCAAGCAGCGCCAAGAAAATGGGCGCGCTGTACACGATGATGGGCGCCGACTGTCCGGTCACGGCGATGGAATCAAAGCTATCGGTGGCAAGGTACAGGCCCACGCTCATCAGCAGAACGGCGGGCTCGTAGCTCATGACCTGCAGCAACTCGCGGTCGGCACCGACCTGGGCAAACGGGCTTTGCGTCGAGGCGGACGCCAGCACCACAAAGATCGCGGCGAGCGTAACCATAAAAGCGCACAGCAGCGTGTTGGAGCCCGACACAAAGATGCCGCCGCCCACGACGGTAAAGATGAGCGCACATGCCATATAGGTATCGTCCATGGTGTTTACGCTGGCAGGGGCCTTGCGCAGAAGCTTGGCAACGTCGTAGAAGGGTTGCAGCAGGCGCGGGCCCACGCGGCCCTGCATGCGGGCAGACAGCTTGCGGTCGATGCCGTCAATCAGGCCTCCCACAAGCGGCGCAATCAGGGCAAACGCCACGGTACCAATAAAGATGCCCACGACGCCCGAACCTTCAAAATACTTACCGCGCAGCACCGAGGGCGCACTCATGGCAAGTCTCTCGGGCCCAATCCACGCGCAACACAGCAGCGCAAACAAGATAATGCTGCAGCACACGACGCTACCCGCGGGGCCGATACGCTTCTCGCCAAGGGCGTCCTCCGAGTACCAATTGCGCTTTTCGGCCTTCACCTCGTGTCCCATCGAGCCGCGGAAATGGCGGTAATTGTCGGTTCCCACACCCGAAAGATATACATTTACGTGCGGTTTGTTGCTCACGCGGAATGAAGTCAGCAGCACCACGGCGATAAACGCCACGATAACCACCATCAGATACATGGAGTCCTTGCCAATAACGTACGGCACGCGGCCAAACACCATGGCCAAGTAAGGCGACACCAGGCCGCTCGAGATAACCGGGAACGCCACGCAGCACAGAATCAGCAGCGCGGCGATGGTGTTGAGGGCCATCCATTCGGTCTTATGAACATTGACCTCAACGTTTTGAGCCGTGGGGTCGACGCCCGAAAGCTTGGCAAGCCACTTGCCCCAGAAGAAGAACGTCGCGGCCGAGCCAAAGGCAAGCACCATGATCATGAGCACGTTGCCGGTCTGGGCAAACGCCACCAGGGCGCCCCACTTGGACACGAGCATGCCAAACGGGGCCACGAACATGCCCATAATGCCCAGCATCATCAGGCGCGTCAGGTGCGGCATGCGGCTGAACATACCGTCCATGTCCTCGATATTGCGGCTGCCGATATGATGCTCGGCCGTGCCCACGCACAGGAACAGCAGCGACTTTGCCACCGTATGGAACAGAATCAGGAAGATCGCGGCCCACACGGCCTCGGGCGCGCCGACGCCTAGGCAGGCGCTGATAAGGCCCAAGTTGGAAATGGTGGAGTACGCGAGCACGCGTTTGGCGTTGCTCTGCGAGATGGCCATGAGGGCAGCGAGCAAAAACGTGATGGCACCCACACTCGTGACCATAAAGCCGGTCACGGGATAGATGGCATAGAGCGGGCTGAGCTTGACCATCAGGAACACGCCGGCTTTGACCATGGTGGACGAGTGCAGCAGGGCGCTCGTGGGCGTGGGGGCAACCATGGCACCCAACAGCCAAGTGTGGAACGGCATCTGTGCGGCCTTGGTGAGTGCGGCGAGCGACAGCAGAACGACCGGCATCACCAGCAGCGCGGATTGCGCGGTTCCGGCGCCGGAAAGCTCGATCATGCCCGAAATGGTCAGCGACATGCCGTTAACGTGCAAGAACATAAGGCCCACCAAAAACGCGATACCGCCCAGCATGTTGAGGATGATCTGGGTGAAGGCGTTCTTGATGGCCTCGGGCGTGCGCGTGTAGCCAATCATGAGGAACGAGCACACGGTAGTGATTTCCCAGCCACAGAACAGCCACTCAAGGTTGTCGCTTGTCACGATGACGAACATGGCCGAGAGGAACAGGAACATAAGCGCCAGGAACTGCGGGCGTCGGTCGGGCGCGGTCTGCCCGCGCAGCGCAGCCTCGTGCTCGTCATGGGCCTGGAAGTCCTTCATATAACCCAGGGCGTACACGCAGATAAGGCTGCCGACAATGCCGACGGCGAGCACCATGATCACACTCATGTAGTCTAGGTAGAGCGGCGTCGCCGTGACGGCTTCGGCCGCAGGCAACGTCATGGTCGCGAAGGCAATCGAGCCCGCCAGCTGCACCACGCCGAGCACCGTGGTGAGCGTGCTCTTATATTTACGCGCGTTGTACAGGATGACGGCGCACAGGATCACGTCGATGACGGAGCTGATGATCGAGAGCACATGCGAGGTGCCCGGTGCCACCTCAAAGCTCTGCGGACCCGTGCCAAAAAACATGACGGCGACTACAACTGTCACCGCCATAATAATGCCGGAACCTATGAGCCCCACCGCATCGCGGGCGCGGTCACCGCGCGCGAGCAGCATGCCCAGCGCCGGTACCAGCGGAAACAGGGTAAGGAAATACAGTAGCGTCATACCATCACTCCCCCATGCAAAAACGCTGCAATTGTTTAACGTTATAGCTCAGTTGAGGAGTAGCGACGGCGGGTTTTCGGTCAACTGGGGAGTTTTAGGCGTACGGGGTAAGGAGTCTGTCCGCTTTGGAGCAGAGAGGCGACGCTCCCCCTATCGCGGCGGCGGGCGCACGGGCCACTGCGCGCGGTTTATTAACCACTTTGGAGGATGTTCCAGTAGGCTCACGACGGTCCAAAAAGTTGGCGCGGCAAGAAAAATGCGCCCCTGTGGGCGCACCATCCCGTTCGCTATTCCGCCTTTTTAACGCGCGGCTTATCAACCAGCGCGGACTCACCGCTCTCGCGATACTGGCGGCACCAAGCCTTGACCGAAGACTCGCTGGGAATCTTGTGCTTGATCATGGCCTCGCGAACCGTTAAGCCGTTTTCCAAGCGGTCCTTGACCACGGCGAGCTTAACTTCGTACGAATAGGTGTGATGATGCGAACCGGCGTTGAGAACGGCGTCGGCACCGCCTACGGCATACGCGCGGGCCCACTGACGAGCCGTGGCCTGGGGAATGCCAAGCTCCGCGGCGAGGGCGCGATGACCGACCCCCTCTTGGAGGATCTCGACGGCGCGCTGCCTAACCTCGGGCGCATGCGTGCGAGTCCTAGTTGCTTCCGACATACCTGCCACTTCTTAGCCTTAACCGTTAATCTGCTTTCTTACGTGCAAGTTAGATAGTAGCATTTTACTGTTTGCTCAAAGCAGTTAATTAAAATAGACACGGCGTTATCTGGGCATTTGGCACCAATTTACGACATTTCTTTATCGATTATTTACGCTGGTAGCTGACTCGCAGCCAATCGTCATTCGCCTGTCAACAAAATTGACACCTCTTTATGCCCTTTGGCATAGAGGATATAGTTATTAACCCCTCCCCCAATAATTTTGAGTAATCGGCAAGGCAGTAGACATCCTCACTCCTCATGATTACCTCGCATTGCTATCCACCGGAGCAAAACAAAAGGCTCTGTTAGACCAAGGTTGACATAAAAACGATGTCACCGCGAGGCGGTACC
>CABPXT010000144.1:0-5071 GCA_902461405.1 uncultured Collinsella sp. | reverse complement strand
AGAGCGCTTGACTGGCAGTCAAGAGGTCAGGGGTTCGATCCCCCTCGTCTCCACCCGAGCATTGAATGAGGCTCCAACGCAAGTTGGGGCCTTTTTTCATATAGGCACACAAGGTCAAAGGCGGCAGCATGATCCTCCTGGTCGACAAGATCGAAAAAAGCTTCGGCGCACGCGTCCTCTTTAGCGGCGCGTCCTTCCAGATCAACCCCGGCGAGCGCTTCGCGCTCGTGGGCCCCAACGGCGCCGGCAAAACCACCATGCTCAAGATCATCATGGGCATCGACAGTCCCGACTCCGGCCAGGTCCAGTACGCAAAGGACTGCCAGGTGGGCTACCTAGAGCAGGAAACTAATCTGGAACAAAAGGACACCACCATCCTCGCCGAGGTCATGGCCGCCGCCAAGGAAATCCGCCGCATGGGCGAGCGTGCCAACGAGCTGCAAGCCCAGATTACCGAACTCTCCGAGCAGGGCAAGGACGTCGACGCCCTCCTCAACGAGTACGGCCAGGTCCAGGACCGCTTTGAGCATCTGGGCGGCTACGAGCTCGAGAGCAACGCCCGCAAGATCCTGTCCGGCCTGGGCTTTAAGGTCACCGACTTTGAGCGCCCGTGCTCCGAGTTCTCGGGCGGCTGGCAGATGCGCATCGCGCTGGCCAAGCTCTTCCTGCGTCACCCCGACTTGCTGCTTCTGGACGAGCCCACCAACCACCTGGACCTCGAGAGCGTCCAGTGGCTGCGCGGCTTTATCGCCAACTACGACGGCGCCGTGCTCATCGTCAGCCACGACCGCGCCTTCATGGACGCCTGCGTCGACCACGTCGCTGCGCTCGAGAACCGCCGCGTGACCACCTACACCGGCAACTACAGCAGCTACCTCAAGCAGCGCGAGGACAACCTGGAGCAGATGCGAGCCAAGCGCGCCGCGCAGGAGCGCGACATCGCCCACATGCAGGTCTTCGTCGACAAGTTCCGCTACAAGCCCACCAAGGCCGCCCAGGCGCAGGAGCGCATCCGCAAGATCGAGCAAATCAAAAAGGAGCTCGTCATCCTGCCCGAGGGCCACAAGCACATTGACTTTAAGTTCCCCGATCCGCCGCGCTCGGGCGATATGGTCGTGGGGCTCGAGGGCGTGTCCAAGTCCTACGGCAACAAGCACATCTACAGCGACATCGATCTCAAGCTCTACCGCGGCGAGCACGTGGCGCTCGTCGGCCCCAACGGCGCCGGCAAGTCCACCCTCATGAAGATCCTCGCCGGCCTGGAGCCGCCCACCACCGGCACCCGCGACCTGGGCACCAACGTGGGCGTGGCCTATTACGCCCAGCACGCGCTCGAGGGCATGACCGAGTCCAACACCGTCCTGCAAGAGATCGACACCGTCACGCCCAAGTGGACCGTGCCGCAGCAGCGCAGCCTACTGGGCGCCTTCCTGTTTAGCGACAACGATTCCATCGAGAAGCAGGTTCGCGTCCTCTCCGGCGGCGAAAAAGCGCGTCTGGCCCTGGCCAAGATGCTCGTGGCCCCCGAGGCGCTCCTGTGCCTGGACGAGCCCACCAACCACCTAGACATCGACTCGGTGGACATGCTCGAGAACGCCCTGCAAAACTTCCCCGGCACCATCGTGCTGATCAGCCACGACGAGCACCTGGTGCGCGCCGTGGCCAACCGCGTCATCGACATCCGCGACGGACAAGTCACGGTCTACGACGGCGACTACGACTACTACCTCTACAAGCGCGAGGACCTCGCAGCCCGTGCCGCCGCCGAGACGGCAGGGGAGAGTGCGCCGGCCACGGCAAAGTCCACCAAAGCCAGCGCCGCCCAGGCCGACACCCCCGCAGCTGCCCCCAAACCCGCCGAGGGCAAAAAGACCAAGGAGCAGAAGCGCGCCGAGGCTCAGGCCCGCGCAGCGCTCAACAAAAAACTCAAGGGCGTGCGCAACCAGCTCAAGAAGATCGAGACGGAGCTCGACAAAAAGCGCGCCCGCTATGACGAGCTTATGGAATTGATGGCAAGCGAAGAGCTTTATGCCGATCAAGACAAGTTCAACGCCGCGCTGGGGGAATATAACGGTCTTAAGCAAGAGCTGCCCAAGCTCGAGGACGAATGGCTGGAGCTTTCCACACAGATCGAAGAGGAGACCGCGCGTGAACTCTCGTAAGGCCGCTGCCGTGGCGATGAGCATCATCGCCATCGCCTGTCGCATCTGCGGCATCTTTATGAGCGCGATGACCGTGCTGCTGTGCTTTAGCGGCCTCACCGCCAAGTTGCAGATCGTAGGCTTTGTCGTTGAGCTTTCACGCGCCCTGCCGAGCGCCATCGCCGGCTACGGCGTTATCACCTCGCCCTTTGGCGGCGTGTTCCGCTTGGATTACGCCATCGTGGCCGTCATCCTGTTTGCGGCCGACTACCTGCTCACGCGCGCCTCGCGTCGCGTCCGCTAGGGGAGCGCCATGTCCAGCAGCTACCTCATGAACCTGCTCGCCAGCGCCGTCGCCGTCATCATAGGTATCGTGATCCACGAGAGCGCACACGCCGCCGCAGCCTGGGCGCTCGGCGACAAGACGGCCCGTTCGCGCGGACGCGTCTCACTCAACCCGCTCAACCATATCGACCCGTTTGGCACCATCATCCTGCCGCTGCTCATGCTTGCCGCCGGCGGCCCAGTGTTCGCCTTCGCCAAACCCGTGCCCGTCTACCTCAACAACCTCAAGCACCCCAAGCGCGACGAGGTCCTGGTGAGCGTGGCCGGCCCCGCGTCGAACATCGCACTCGCGTGCCTCGCGGCCGCCCTCATGCACGCAATGTACGGCAACCTCTACGCCAGCATGTCCTTTGCCGTGGCGTCCCAGATCATGAACTTCGGCGCCACCTTTATCGTGGTCAACCTGTCGCTCGCGTTCTTCAACCTCATCCCGATCCCGCCGCTCGACGGCTCGTCGATCATCGTGCCGTTCCTCAAAGGCAAGGCGCTCAACAACTATTACCGTCTGCAGCAATACGCTATGCCCATCCTCATCCTGGTTCTGTACCTGTTGCCCATGTGGACCGGCATCGACGTGATCGGCCGCTATTTCGACGTTACCGTGTATCCGCTTGCTGAGCAGCTGCTCAACTTCGCAATCGCCGGCATCTAAGGTAAACTTACAGGTCGACCGTGCAAAACGGTCGTAACATGCACCCAAACCGCGCCGCGAAGGCGCCGTCAAAGGAGGTCGAAGATGTCGTATCGCGTGTCGACTCAGGTCTACAGCGGACCGTTCGACCTGCTGCTGCAGCTGGTAACCCGCCAAAAAGTAGATATCGGCGCCATCTCCATCAGCGAGGTGGCCGAGCAATACCTTGCCGAGGCTGAGCGCATCGAGGCGCTGGACCTGGACGTGGCGAGCGACTTTCTGCTGGTCGCGGCAACCCTTCTGGACATCAAGGCCGCCTCTCTGGTGCCGCAGGAGGCCCCGCGTAAAATTGATGACGACGATGACGAGTTCGACGAAGACCTCGAGGAACTCAGCGCGCTCGACGGCGACGCCTTGCGCGAGGTCCTGATCCAGCGCCTGATCGCCTACAAGCAGTTTAAAGGCGCGGCTGCGGCCCTCGGTGCCCGCATGCAGGCCGAAAGCCGCATGCACCCGCGTGTGGCCGGCCCCGACCCCGAGTTCCTAGGGCTCATGCCCGACTACCTGGCCGGCATCACCCTGCGCGGTCTGGCCGTTATCTGTGCCGACCTGGACGGCAAGCGACAGACCTTCTTGCTGGAGGCCGAGCACGTGGCACCGCATCGCGTGCCGCTCGACCTGACCGTGGCCTCAGTCGACCGCTTTACCATGACGCACCAAACCTGCACCTTCCGCGAGCTGTTGGACGGCGACGCCACCACCGAGCAGCTCGTCGTTACCTTCCTAGCAATGCTCGAGCTAGCCAAGCGCGGCTCGCTCACGCTGAGCCAGGACGAGATCTTCGGAACCATCTGCATCAACCGAGTCGAGGGCGCCGAGGCATACGTGCCCGGCGAGGGCCCCGATCTCACCGAATAGGAGCCGCAACCATGTCAACCCTTTCCACGCTGGAGGCAAACAGCCTCAAAGGCGCCCTCGAGGCGCTGCTGCTGGTGTCGAACGACCCGGTGAGTGCGCCCGCGCTGGCAGGTGCGCTGGATATCGCCCCCGGCGAGTGCGCATCGCTGCTCGCCGAGCTCAAGGTTGAGTACGAGGAGGCCAACCGCGGCTTTCAGCTGCGTGAGATCGCCGGCGGCTGGCGCCTGTTTACGCACCCCGCCTACCACGACGTGGTCGAGGCCTATGTGTTGAGCTGGGACACGCAAAAGCTCTCGCAGGCCGCGCTCGAAACACTGGCCGTCATCGCATACCACCAGCCCGTGACGCGCGAGGTGGTCAAGGGCATCCGCGGCGTCAACTCCGACGGCGTCATCGCGTCGCTCGTGGACAAGGGCCTGGTGCGCGAGCTCGGCCGCGATCCCCAGCGCGGTCAGGCCATCATTTACGGCACGACCAACGCCTTCTTGGAAAAGTTCGGTCTGCGCTCCACCCGCGACCTGCCCGACCTGGAGCAGTTTGCCCCCGACGAGCAATCGCGTCAGTTTATCCGCGAGCGCCTGAGCGGCCGCAGCATTCAGTCCACACTCGAGGAGCAGGCCGATGACCTGGACGAAGAGCGCGAACTGCTCGATACCGATGTTGAAGATGTTGAGGCAGTCGAGGACTTGGAAACCCTGGTCGTCGACGAGACCTCGGAGGATTTGCATGACGAGGACTAACGAAGTAGGGGAGACGCGCGCCATGGGTAACGCAGTACCCGCCACCGACGCCCAGCCCGTCTATCCGCACACCATGCGCCTGCAGCGCTTTTTGGCGCGCGCGGGCGTGGCGAGCCGCCGTGGCTCGGAGGACCTAATGACCGCCGGCCGCGTGACCGTCAACGGCGAGGTCGCGACCGAGCTGGGCACCAAGGTCGATGTCGACCACGATCACATCGAGGTCGACGGCATGCCCGTCAAGCTCAACCAGGGCGCCGTGTACTTGATGCTCTACAAGCCGACCGGCTACCTCACCA
>CABPXT010000143.1:0-5076 GCA_902461405.1 uncultured Collinsella sp. | reverse complement strand
TCCATTCGTGGACGTTGACGCTGCTCGCACCGCCGAGGGCGATGGCGGCACCGGTCAGGCCGGCGATAAGGCTGTGGCTTTGCGAGGTGGGGATGCCAAAACGCGACGCTGTGGCGCCGTAGACGACGATGGAGAACAGCGCCGCGCATAGGCAGGCGAGCGCCATGGTGCTGTTTCCGCCAAAGTCGACGATATGTGAGATGGTGTTGGCGACGCTCGCGTTAAAGTGCGTCATGATGAGCACGCCGAGGAAGTTGAATGCGGCGCTCATGAGAATGGCGGCGCGGGCGGGCATGCAACGCGTAGTGACGCAGGTCGCGATGGCGTTGGGCGCGTCGGTCCACCCATTGACGAAGATGGCGCCCAACGCGAGGATCACGGTGACGGCAAGGACTGGGTTCGACACAATTTGGCCGAGGAAGGTTGAGAACGTTACGTCCATATATGGGCTTTCTCGAAGTTTGCAGACACGTTACAAAAACATGATAAATCGTATCACCTCCTGCGGGTCTCTTTACCGAGTTCTGATGGGAGAAGTGAACTTTTTGGCACTAAAATTGAATATTAGCCCTGTTGACCGCGGGTGTTCTTTTTGCTAACACGCCATGCGGACACGTGCGATTACTACGACACTCCAAAACCACAGTCTGTTCGCTTTACAACATGCAAACATGCGTTCGATAATAGGAGGCATGGAATATCGACAGACAGACGGCAAAACTCGGCGCGTACACAAGCAGTATGTGGACGTCGTGGCTCGCATCCTCGCGGGCGGACAAGTCGTGCCGGTTACCGTCTGCTGGGTCGACGGTCGCTGCTTTACGATCGACGAAATTATCTCGACCACCGGGTTTGGCCTGATGGTCCACGGCATCCGTACGGCAACATATAAGGTGCGTTTTGGCGGGCACGCGACCGAGTTGTATCTGGAGGACCAGACGCGCGAGCGGGCGGACGGCTCGCAGGCACACGTGATGCGTTGGTGGGTCTGGGCCTTTGATCGCACGCTCGAGGGCGAGCGCCGTAGGTAAGGACGTACGGCATTCGGGTACAATGACAGGAATCTTGTCAGCTACTGCGCTGTCGCGGCGCTTTTGAAAGGACGAAATTATGAACGATATTCAGGGCTATCAGAACGGCCCCATCGAAACCGGCGCAAGCCGTGCCAAGGAGATGTCGCCGCGTGCGTATAATCTTGCCATGTCTGCCCTCATCTTCTTGGGCTTTTGTGCCATGGGCGCTGGTGCTTACTTTACGAGCACCATGGCGTTTGCCCGCATGATGATGAGCGGCGCCGCCCTGCCACTGGTCTTTGGCTCGTTTATTTTGACCATCGTCGGCATGGTCATGATGTCGGCCGCCGCCAGTAAGCAGTCCGTGGCCCTGTCCCTTGTGGGCTACGTAATCTTTGCGAGCACCTTTGGCCTGACCGCGTCGTTTGGCCTTGCCAACTACGACCTGCCCACCATCAACACTGCCTTTATCGCCACGGCCGCCATCACCTTTGTCTTTGGCGCCTTGGGCGTGACGTTCCCCAAGTTTTTCCAGCGCGTATATGGCATCGGTTTTGGCATTCTGCTCGCCACTATTCTGGTTGAGATCGTGCTGATGTTCATGGGCGTCTCACAGACCATCACCGATCTGATCGTAATCGTGGTGTTCGCCGGCTTTATTGGCTACGACACCTATGTTGCCACGACGGTGCCGCCTACGCTGCCCAACGCCGTGCTCATGGCGTCCAATCTGTTCGTGGACATTATCAACGTGTTCCTGCGCATCCTGAACATCCTTGGCCGTCGCGACTAGTGGCGAATTGCGGCGGTGCTTGCCGTGCGTGTAAATCGATGCGAAAGGCGGTCCTTCGGGGCCGTCTTTTTTGTACTCGGCGGGGTATCATGGATGGGAAAAGCCGATAGCGGCAGCGACAGGAAAGGTGACCACTTATGGCAGACGTCGACAACAGGAACCGTAACCGCAGGTCCAACCGAGCGGGTCAGCCCAATCCCAAGCGCGAGGCCCGTGCCAAGGCCGCCGAGCGTCACGTGGCAACTGTGTCCGAAGCGTGCGCCAAGGATATCGAGCGTTCGCTTGCCGGCGTGTGCGAGTTCGATGGTATGCCTGCCGGTTTTGTCGCGGCGATGAAGGCCAAGGCCCAGGTGGCTGCTGCTGCCGAGGAGCAGGTTGCCGAGGAGCCCGAGGCCGCCGAGGTCGAGGCTGCAGTCGATACCGAGGTGGCGCCCGAGCCCGTCGAGGAGACCGCCGAAGCCGAGTCCGAGCCCGCCGAGGAGCCCGCTCCGGTCCTGCCCGAGGTCACCGTGCTTGACGCCTCTGCCACGCAGGCCATTCTGGATAACGGCCGAGGCTATGCGCAGTTCTGCGACATGGCCGTGCTCGACTTTGCCTCGTTCACCAACCCGGGCGGCGGCTACATCCAGGGCTATCTGGGTCAGGAGGCCACGCTCTGTGCCGATTCGTACCTGTACAACGTGCTCGATAAACAGCGCAAATGGTACGGCGAGAACCGTCGCCGCAACATCAACTGCGAGCTTTACCGCAACCGTGCGCTGGTGGTGCCTGCGGTGCGCTTCGACCGCAACCACGTGCATGCGTATGCCGACGTGATCGTGGCCGCCGCGCCCAACGCCAAGCGCGCTCGCCAGGAGTATCGTGTGGGTGACGATGCCCTGCTGGACGCCCTGCGCGATCGCATCCGCTTTGTGCTTGCCATCTGCGACGAGCTGGGTCGCGAGAAGCTCGTGCTGGGCGCTTGGGGCTGCGACAACAACGGCTTTGACGCCGAGGCCGTGGCCGAGCTCTTCCGCAAGGAGCTCGCATCGGGCGACTTTAAGGTCAAGCAGGTCTTTTTTGCCGTGCCCTCTACGCGCTGGGACGAAGATTTTGCCAAGTTCGAGCATGTGCTGGCAAACTTCCCCGAGCGCAACGAGGAGTCCTATGCCCAGGTTGCCGCTCGCGCTGCGGCTGCCCGCGCCGCCGAGCAGGCCCAGGCTGCCGCCGAGGACGATGAAGACGATGACGATTGGCGCAAGTACCTGTAATCGGTATGTGCTGACAGATAGGTCGATTCGGCGGGAGAGACTGCTCCCGCCGACTTTTTACTAGAGGAAGGGCTTACGATGAAAAACGTTCTGTGCTTTGGCGACAGCAATACCTACGGCTATGATCCGGCGGGCATGCGCGACGGCACCGCGGTACGCTATGCGCACGATGTGCGCTGGTGCGGCGTGGCCCAGCGCGACCTGGGCGAGGGCTGGCACGTGATTGAGGAAGGCCTCAACGGCCGCACGACGGTGCGTGACGACATGTGCCATCTGGACACTAATCTCAACGGCATCCGCGCGTTGCCGATGCTGCTCGAGGCTCATAAGCCGCTGGATGCGATCGTGATTATGCTGGGCACCAACGACTGCAAGGCGGTCTTTAGCGTGGGGGCTGCCGATATCGCTGACGGTGCCATGGCGCTGATTCGCACCGTCCGCGCGTTTCCCTGGACCGAAGCCGCGCCCTGCCCGCGTATTCTGCTGATGGCGCCTATCAAGATTAAACCGCAGATCGCCGGTGTGTACATGACCGACTTTGACGAGCGCTCCGTCGAGGCCTCGGAGCATTTTGCCGAATACTATGCGTATGCTGCTAAACAGTTTGGCTGCGACTTTTTGAATGCCGCCGAGTTTGCCGAGCCGGGCGATATCGACTATCTGCATATGATGCCCGAAAGCCACGAGAGCCTGGGTCACGCCGTGGCAGCCAAGCTCCAAGAGATGCTCGGTGAGTAGCGCGACCCAAAGCAGTACAAAAGTTCCCCTTGCGGCGGCTTGTTTCGTTGGTTTGTCTTGATCTGTAACAGTTGTAAGGCCGAAAACGGGCTAGATGTTACAGATTGAGATTATTTAGGTCGATATCGGTCGTTTGTCTCGATCTGTAACAGGTGGGCCGAAAAATGGACTCTAACTGTTATGGATCGAGATGTTTGTGGGAACCACCGCAAAGGTGCCTGTCCCCTTTGCGGTGGTTTTGAACTGCGAGTCTTAATACTGCCACATATGGTTAATGGGGCCGGAGCCTTTTCCCATGTCAAAGCCGGCGGCGAGAGCGCCTGTTAGGTAGGCCTTGCCGGCGTTGACGGCGTCGGCAAGATTCATGCCCTGGGCCAGCGCACAGGCGATGGCGGACGAAAGCGTGCAGCCGGTACCATGCGTGTTGCCGGTCTCGATGCGCTTGTGGCGGAACCACGTGGTGAGCGGATCGCCCAGGTGGTTGCCCTCGTCATCGAGCGGTGCGGGCTCTGCTAGCACATCGTTGGCCTCGTTGACAAAATGCCCGCCCTTAACGAGAGACGCGCACCCAAAGCGGCGGGTGAGGAGCATGGCGGCATTTTGCTGCGTGCGCTCGGAATCGACCTCGTAATCGAGCAGCGCCATGGCCTCGGGAATATTGGGCGTGATGACGGTCGCCAGGGGGAACAGGCGGCGTGTAAGCGCTTCGGCGGCGTCCTCTGCGATCAGACGAGCGCCCGAGGTGGCGACCATGACGGGGTCGACGACGATATTTTGTGCGTCCCAGGCACTCAGGCGGTCGGCGATAACCTCGATAATCTCGGCAGAGGAAACCATGCCGATCTTGACGGCACTGGGGCGGATATCGTCAAAAACGGCATCGATTTGCGCCGCGACAATATCCGGGGAGATGTTTTGCACGGCGGTGACACCGAGCGTGTTTTGTGCGGTTATGGCTGTGATGGCCGTCTCGGCATACAGACGGTGCGCCGTGATGGTCTTGATGTCGGCCTGAATGCCGGCACCACCGCTGGAATCGGATCCTGCGATGGATAGAACGGCAGGTACCTTACTGCGATCCATGTTCGCTCCCTTGTTCGGTCGGAATCAAATGGGTCTATAAGCCAGCATTATAAAGATGCCCGGGCCGACTCTATGTCGAACCCGGGCGGGCGATGCAATCTTTACGCAAATGCAAGCAAATGTTCACACGTCAACAATTGACAGGCACCGGCTCCCCCCCCGCAGCGGCCGCGGCGGCCGGGGCGGGCCGGCCACCAAG
>CABPXT010000142.1:0-5108 GCA_902461405.1 uncultured Collinsella sp. | reverse complement strand
ATTATTTTCCGGTTCGACGAACAGCCGATCGTGTCAAATTTGGTCTAACAGAGCCTATATATTTGCCCTCCCCGGGGCTCCCGCACAACGGGACCTCAGTTGGGTTCTATCCCGGTTGCAGTTGCTTCGCTCCTGCACCACTTGGCTGGTGCGGCGGTTTGGCGTTGGAACAGTTCTTTTTCTGATATATGCTTGTTGCGGCTCTTCTTTTGGGAGGAGCCGCTTTTTTGTTGTGAGGGGGATGGCCCGTGGCTGATGGTGTAATTCAATCTGAGCTGCTTTCTGCGGATTGGAATGGCGAATGGATGCGTCTGCAAGCTGATCGGCGGCGGGCTGATGATTCTTTTGAGTGGGATAAGCGGGCTCGGCATTTTCGGCCGCTTGAGACTGCTCCGTATGCCCGGGACTTTATGAGGCTGTTGGCGTTAAAGCCTGGTGAATCCGTGCTTGATATGGGGTGTGGGGCTGGGTCGATTGCTATTCCGCTTGCTCAGGCTGGGCATCCTGTGATTGCGGCTGACTTTTCCCCTGCTATGTTGGGCACGCTTGATGCTGGCATTGAGTACTATGGGCTCGAGGATCTCATTACGCCGCTTGAGCTTGCTTGGGATGATGATTGGGATTTGGTTGGACCGGTCGCGAAAGCGGTGGATGTTGCCTTTGCCAGTCGGTCGGTTACGACGACCGATCTAAAAGGTGCGCTTGCCAAGCTCGACCGTACGGCTCGTCGGCGTTGTGCTGTCACGATGGTCGCCAACTCCAGCCCGCGCTATGATCTGCACTTGATGAACGCCATCGGTGCCTCGGTTACCTGCAGTAATGGCTTTGTGTATGCCTTTAATATCCTCATTCAGATGGGTGCGTTGCCGCAGGTTACATACTTTGAATCGCCTCGTCGCGATACCTTCGATAGCCTTGAGGCAGGTGTGGCGGATTTTTCCCGTATGCTCGAGCATGGCAACGAGGATAAGATCGACTGCCTGCGCGACTACATCGCTCAACACATGATCGAGAATCCCCATGCCGGTGAGCCGGGCTCCAAGGGCGTGCCGCAGGGGCGCTATATGCTCGACCATATCCGTAAGGTTCGCTGGGCGTTTATTGCATGGGAACCGGTCTCTGAATCCCGCTCGTAGCCCGTTCACAGCTTGCGCTGCCCATCACCTCGGCATCCGCATTCTTTTTGAACTGGGCAAACGCGCTCCACACCGCGCCGTTCCTGCGCTATCGTGGGACAGCTCACGTAGATTAAGGCCCCGTCGCGGGGCGCCCCATACATAGAAAGCGAGAACCCATGGCACTGACAGGAGCCCAGGTCAAGCAGCTTCGCAGCATGGCCCATCACCTCAACCCCGCCATCATCATCGGTAAGTCCGATGTCAACGAGGGCACCGTCGAGCAGACGGTCGCCTACCTGGAGAAGCACGAACTCGTTAAGTGCTCCGTGCTCGATGGCTCCAGTCTTTCCGCCCGCGAGGCCGCCGAAGAGCTCGCTGAGCGTTGCCACGCCGAGGTCGTCCAGGTCATCGGCCGCAAGTTCTCGCTGTATCGCGAGTCCTCGCGCAAGGACATCGAGAAGATCAAGCTCGTCTAAGAGCCAATGATCCGGCGAGCCAACACATAGCAAGCTTACGGGTGCCCAAGTACTTCGGGCGCCCGTTTTTTATCGCTCGACCAGCACGCGATTGAGCCGCCCCTCCACCAAGCGCTCGTATAGACGCCGCGTCTCGGGCTCGGGCACGCCATTGACCTGCTCCCTCAGGTGGTGCATATGCCCGCTGTACAGCTCGACGATATCGCGCCGCCGCCCCGCCGCACTGTAGACGCGCATGGCGCAGCGCACCATATCCTCACGCGCCGTTTCCTGCCGAAGCCCCGACTCCGCCAGCCAAATCGCCGACTGCAGGTCGTTTTCTTCTAGGGCGGCATTTGCTCCCTTAATCATGCAATCGATGTACTTTGACTGCATAATGCGTCGCATACGCAAAAAGTAGGTGGGGTTACAGCCATTGGGAACATACAGCGGTCCGGCATAAAGCTGCTCAATCTTAAGGCACAGCTCAACTAAATGGGGCCCGCGCGCACCCGTGCGATTTCCCAAAACCTCGCGGCTTATCTGGTCAAACAGCCGTACATCGGTCTTGACGTAGTCACCGTTGAGTCCGATGCATTCATTTTGGATGAGCACACACGACTTGCCATCCGGCGTCGGTCCCAAAGCCGACCGCAAGCGCGATATCGTCGAGTACAGGTTGTTGCGGGCGCTATTGAACTCGGCATGGGGCCACAACTCCATGGCCAGCGTCTCACGATCGACGAGCGCATCCATGCCCAGCGCAAGCCGCTCGGCAAGTGTCGCCGCCTTCTTGCGGCGCCACATTTTGTCCGTGATGGGAAACCCGTCGCGCTCGGCGCGGAACGCACCAAACATGCGAATCTCGATATGGTCGATGGTATCAACGGCTTCAACCTCGCCGGCCTGGAACAGGCGCTCGCCCTCCCCTTCCAAATCGTCGCGCAGCGAGTACCGCGACAGCTCGCGCACGGGAAGCTTCTTGCGAATCCTGGTCGCCGGCTCGCCCAGACAATGCATGGCAAGGCGCGCAAAGAGCCGATACGATGGTTCCAGAATCCCCGCGCGATTCATGGACATCCAGGCCGCGAGATCGCTATCTCGCCCCGCGCAAGCCAAATGCAGCGCCACCATCCAGGCTTCTGCACCAACAACCTGCGTCTGGCTTATATCGAGCAACTCCGCTTCCTCGCGTACCGAAACCATCGAGGTGTTACGCAGATACGCCGAGCGCTCCAGCAGCAATGCGTTATCGCGCATGTACGCAATCGACTCCTCGGCAAGTTTGAGCACTTGGACCGCACGGAACTTTGCATTAACCGGCCGTCCCTCTGCCAGCGACTGCCAGCCTTCTAGCAACAGGCCAAACAGCTGAATCTGGTTGTCGCGCATGCGCACGGCAAAACGATCGAGCTCGTTGAACGCCGCGTCGTCGGTTACTGGCAAGCCGGAGAGGAGCCGCCGTGCCGCCAACACCATGCGCACCCAGATAGCCATCGCCTTAAGCCCACGCACGTCGAGTGCCTCCCGCACCACCGTCATCTCGTCGTCACGCTCGTCGGTTCCCGCAAACGACCCGTCAAAAAGTTCCACCAGCATGCTATCGGCCCGTATAACAATCCCTGCGATGTCGAGCTCGCAGTCGTAGGCCTTGCTCGTTTTGAGTTGCTGTAGAACGCCGCCGTCATCTCCCCGCTCGGTCAGGCAGCGCTTGACCTCGATATGCGCAGACAACATATCGAGTGCGGTATGGGATGTCTCGATTTCTGGCACGGCCAGGTTCGTAGGAAGCCCAAGCCCGTTGTCCCCATAGCAAACAGCCGTCAGTGTCTGGGCCACCCTCCATGAAACAGGGTCTATTTCGCAGGCCGCCCGTTCGCCCCCGCGCTCGATAACCGATGCCATATAGCGAGCGAGCTTTGTATTGGACACGCTGACCGCTGCCAGATATACGCCAAGCGCCTCGGCAGGCGTTGGCTCTGGAGCCGGATCGTCGGCATCGATCGTGCCCAGCGCTGCTCGGCAGATATCGGCCCCGTGCCCCGTCAGAGCCAGATCGACCCCATACTGCCCAGCAAGTTCAAGGACCGCTTCACGGTCCAAAAAGGCGTCCGCCAGGCCCATCGCCGCATCGCATCTACCCGCCTTAAGCAAAATCCGGGCCGCCCTCGGAACAAGTTCGGGGCGAACCTCGGCCACCAACTTACGCAAACGCAAGCGTCCGTTATCCTCCGTGCCCAGACACGTAAAACTCCGCTCGGCGGGATCCAAGCCAAAGATCGGGTAGTCGCGTACAAAGTAGGACTGGTCGACCATCGACAGCCTCACCCCGCAAGCCTCGAGTTCTGCGATATTGCCCTCGCCCATCAAAATCATGAGACATGCCACGCAAAACAGCGCATTATTGTCGAGCGAAGCCAGATCGACAAGTGCCGCGCCATATACGTTGACAATCTCGTTTTCGAGCAGACCGGCTACGTCGCCTTGGCCATACAGACCCGTCTGCAATGCCGAAACGAGCTCGGGCACGCCCTGCGTGAGCTGATAAAAGTCGAGCGATGTGCTGATCGAAAACGCCGATGCCCACGCCGAATACTCATAGGCATGCACCTTGAGCATCTGCGCATTGATCTTAACCGAATCGCCCAGCCCATGAATCAGTTGACGATTTGAAGGACGGCAGGAGATAAAGACCCCTACCCCCATAGCGCGCAGGCCGCGAATCCTGTCGATGAGGTCTTCGGTATCGTGCTGATCGAGGTTTGGCACATTATCAATCGCGATAAGGGAGTGCGGTTTGTCTTTGAGTTCTTCGGTAACCACCTCGAGCTGCATAAACACCTCGCGCCCAGTGGCGCGATCGGCCTCGATAATCCGCACGGGGCCTCGCGTCGGGTCGCATTTAACCTCATGGGTGTACTGCAGCAGCACCGAGGTCTTCCCAAACCCATCGGGCGCATAAAGAACCACGATGCCGGCCTTTCGGCCCTTGGCGATAAGCTCATTCATCAAGCGTTCGCGTCGCACCATATAGCCTCCGCCCAGCGGCATCAGCTCGAGGTCGTCTATACTGCTCAAATCATTTACCATGCCCGCTCCTCAACTCGACCGTATGGACACTGTAGCCGCAAGACCATACAAGCCGCGCTATGAATAGAGCGACCTTGTGTTTTAGGTTGTCTTTTGGTACGCAAGCGGCAAGTTTTTGTACAGCGAGGGCCGATTGTTATTAATCCCCCGACTAATCGGTCTTTAAGCAGGTAAATGAGCTTGTCAGCTTGTCCCATCTAAGCGGCAGTGTAACGCAAATGAACAAGGTTCAGCTATGTCATTCAACTCGCCTAGCACCCGCTACCGTCTACGACCTTTTAGTGGCATTTTTGCATAGAATCTGGTATGGAATGAATCAAGCTGTTGGGCATCCGGCATTCGTCAAGCTTGCGGCAAGATTTTGGTCAAGCGGGCGGAGAGGGATAACAAAAGGCTCTGTTAGACCAAATTTGACACGATCGGCTGTTCGTCGAACCGGAAAATA
>CABPXT010000141.1:0-5119 GCA_902461405.1 uncultured Collinsella sp. | reverse complement strand
TCGATCGCGAGTTCCGCACGAGCCGGAGAGCACTTAATGTGCTCTCCGTGCGAGCAGGACTGCCCGAGCAGGCGATGTTGCCCCATACGCCCGCCCAGGTCCGCCGGGATCACGACAGCTTGACGATCGGAGCAAAGCCCTTCATAAGCTTTTTGGTCTGGCCGGTCTTTTCGAATTGAACCTCGATCATGTCTCCGACGACCGAGATCACGGTACCCGTGCCAAAGGTCTTGTGGCTCACGGTATCGCCTGCGGCAAAGTCCTGCGACGCGCTGGCGCGATCGACCTTGCGCTCCACTGTCGGCGACACTTTAGATGACGGCTTTTTGGCTCGCGGCGCACCCGAACCAAAGGTCGAGGCAACACGGCCGGCGTCGGGCGAGACCCCACGATGGCGCTCGGTCCCGTAGCTGCTGCCGCCAAAGAAATCGTCAAAACTCGATCCACCGCGCGAACCGGAACCGCCGGTCGAGCGCGTATGCGAACCGAACACCTTGCCGCCATACATATCCGAACCCACGCCCGAGCCAAAGGTGCCGTGACGGTCGCCGCGCTTCTCCCAGCCCGTGCCCTCAAAACCGGCAGAACCGATACCGCTAAACTCGATATCCTCAAACGGAATCTCATTGAGGAAGCGCGAGCGCGGGTTGGCAGAGGTCGAGCCGTAGGTGCGACGCGTGGCCGCATAGGTCAGGAACAGGCGCTTACGGGCACGCGTGATGGCAACGTAGGCCAGGCGACGCTCCTCCTCGAGCTTGCCCGGGTCATCGCTGCCGCCAAAGTCGTGCACGTGCGGGAAGATGCCCTCCTCCATGCCGGCCACGAACACCGCCGGGAACTCCAGGCCCTTGGCGGAGTGGATAGTCATCATGGTGATGGCGTGCGTCTCGCCGGCCAGGGAATCCAAGTCGGAGCGCAGGGCCAGCCACTCCATGAGTGCCGGCAGCGCCTTACAGGTGAGCGGACCGTAGGTGCGCTCGATCTCGTCGGCATGCACGGCACCCGCCGGCATCTCTGTCGGCACGGCATACGCGTTGCCCGCGATGGCGGCGGCCAGGGCATCCTGCGGAGACAGCGCCGGAGCGGCCAAGCCATCGAGCGGATTAGAGCCCGCGGCGTCACGGGCGCCGACGAGCGCCTCAAACGAGGATGCCGAGGCGGACGGCCCCGGCTCGGGCGCGGGCGCGCTCACCACGACGGGCTCGGACTCGGCGCCGGCAGGCACATCGGCAACACCGGCTGCGCGCAGCTCTTCCAAGCTCTCGAGCGTGCCCTCGATATCCTCGTGCGTCTCCTCAAATTCAGCGGCGACGCCCAGGAATTCCTGGATGTTCTCGGCGCGGCTCTCGGACTCCATGGTGCCCTCGGCGCGGAAAGCCTGCAGCAGGCCCGTCTTATCGACGATCATCTCGACGACGTCCTTGAGTTCGCCGTCCATGCGGCGACCCTCGCGCACCAGGGAGACAAAGCTCGACAGGCCATTGCGCACCTTGGCGCTAAACATGCCCGTCTCGGCTGTTGCGATCTCGCAGGCTTGGAAGAACGAGCAACGGTTGTCGCGCGCCAGCTGCTCAATCTTTTGGATCGAGGTGGAGCCGATGCCGCGGCGCGGCGTGTTGATAACGCGCTTGACGCTCATATCGTCTGCCGGGTTCACGATCATCTTGAGGTAGGCCATGACGTCGCGGATCTCGGCACGGTCGAAGAATCGCGTGCCGCCCACGATCTTGTAGGGCACGCCTGCGCGCAGGAACATATCTTCGAGGATACGCGACTGGGCGTTGGTGCGGTAGAACACGGCGATATCGTCGTAGCTCGTGCCTTTGGCATGCAGTTTTTCGATCTCGCCGGCAATCCAGCGGCCCTCATCGCGCTCGTCGCTTGCCTGGAAGGCCTGAATCTTCTCGCCATCGCCCTCGGCCGTAAACAGACGCTTGTCCTTGCGCTGCGAGTTGTGGCGCACCACGGCGTTGGCGGCGCTCAGGATATGGCCCGTAGAGCGGTAGTTCTGCTCCAGCTTAACGGTCTTGCAGTTTTTAAAGTCCTGCTCAAAGTCCAGGATGTTAGTGATGTCGGCGCCACGCCAGCTGTAAATGGACTGATCATCGTCGCCCACGACCATGAGGTTTTGGTACTTGGCGGCCAGCAGGTTGGCGATCTCGTACTGGACGTGGTTGGTGTCCTGATACTCGTCGACGCTAATGTAGCGGAAGCGCTCCTGGTACTTGTCGAGCACCTCGGGGCGGGTGCGCAGCAGCTCGAGCGTGCGCACGAGCAGGTCGTCGAAGTCCATCGCGTTAGCGGCGCGCAGGCGGCGTTCCAGCTCCAGGTAGACCTGCGCGGCCTTTTTGTCGTTGGGGCTATCGGCGGATTTGAGCATGTCCTCGGGGCCGATCATGGCGTTTTTGGCCGAGCTGATCTTGCTGCGGATCATGTTGATGGGGAACTGCTTTTGCTCGATACCGAGCGCCTGCATAATGTCACGCACCATGCGCTTTGAGTCATCGTCATCGTAGATGGTGAACTGACCGGTGTAGCCCAGCAGGTCGGCGTCTTCACGCAGCATACGCACGCACATGGCATGGAAGGTGCACACCCACATGCCACGGGTGCCGCTGGGAATGAGTGCCGCCAGACGCTCACGCATCTCGGCCGCGGCCTTGTTGGTAAACGTGATGGCGAGGATCTGCCAGGGCTTAACGCCCAGGTCGCCGAGCATATGTGCGATGCGGAAGGTCAAGACGCGGGTCTTGCCCGAGCCGGCGCCGGCAAGGACCAGCAACGGGCCCTCGGTGGTCAGGACCGCCTCGCGCTGGGCGGGGTTCAGGCTGTCGATATCGACGAGCGGCTTGGCGGGTTTGGGCGCCGGAGCCGGGGCGTCGTAGATGTCGAGCGGAACGAGCTCGGGTTCCGGCGCGGCGGGGGCGGTGTACGCATCGAGCGGCACGGGTTCCGGCGCGGGCGGCACGGGTACCGCGGTGTTCTTTTCCCAGGGCAGGGGCTGGGTCATGGGCGACTCCTCATCTGACGGACGGCGCGCCTGCGGGCAGCGCCATAGTTTGAGCCGTACCAGTATACCGAGCCGCGCGGACACCGACGCAAATCACACCACGACTCCGTGCGCCGCCGTCAGGCCCGCCCCATCGGATTTGGCGCAAAGGTGTCAGGTTATTTTGAAGCAATCTATTGACAATCACGAAACCGCCGATGTCATGGCAGCAACAGCGAGCGGCGGCCAGGGCGAACAAATTGGCATGAAAAGGGGGCGGCATAGACCTTTTGGTCATGCCGCCCCCTTTGAATGACAAGTTGTCGCTCCGGTCGCCGTGCAGCGTCAACCAAGTTACAGGCCGAGCATCGGCTCCAGAACGAAGAAGTATGCGAGCACTACGATGCCCAGGATGATACGGTAAACACCGAAGCACTTAAAGTCGTGACGGCGGACGAAGCCCATGAGCCACTTGATGGCGATGAGCGAAACCACAAAGGCAACAACGCAGCCCACGCCCAAGATAGCGACCTCGTTGGCGCCGAACGTGCCGCCCTTGATGAAGTACTTGACCAGCTTGAGCGCACTCGCGCCAAACATGACAGGGATGGCCAGGAAGAACGTAAACTTGGACGCCACCGAACGCGTGCAGCCCAAAAGCAGGCCACCGATGATGGTAGAACCAGAACGAGACGTACCAGGCACCAGCGAAAGCACCTGGAAGCAGCCGATACCCAGCGCAGTCTTCCAGCTCAGGTCCTCGAGCGTGGCGATGGAGCCAAAGTCCAGGTTATCGTCATCGTCCTCATCCTCAGCGGTAGCCGCGGCGGGCGCCGCAAAGTGCGCACCGGCGGGACGTCCACCCGACACCACAGCACGCGAACCAAACGAACCGGCAACGGCCATTTCCTCGCGCTTGCTCGCGCGCCAGTTCTCGATCACGATAAACAGCACGCCATACACAATGAGCGCCAGCGCCACGACGGGGGCATTGTAGAAATGCTCCTCCATCCAGTCGTTGAGCGGCAGGCCGATCGCCGCCGCAGGAATGCAGCCGAGCACGATCTTGCCCCACAGCACCCAGGTGTCGCGACGGCCCTCCTTGCCCTTGCTGGGAGAAAACGGGTTAAGGTCGTAGAAGAACAGGACGCAGACGGCCAAAATGGCGCCGAGCTGAATAACGACCAGGAACATATTCCAGAACGTCTCGCTCACGTTCATCTTGACGAACTCGTCCACCAAGATCATGTGACCCGTCGACGAAACGGGCAGCCATTCGGTGATGCCCTCGACCAGGCCCATGAAGGCAGATTTTAGAAGCTCGATAATATCCAAAGGGACCCCCTCGTTAGACACCCGCCGGTAGATGTTCTGCGGACGATGCGGGCGATGTCCCATTATCAACCGTTGGCGGTGCGACCGCGCCTACCCTTACCAAAAAACTCGCCCGTTCACAGAATTGCGAGCGGTCAAACCGAAATCCTTGGGTATAACTGCAACAAGATAAAGTGTCCGGCGGCCAACGCACCCGCGCCCGCCCGACGCACGAGCGCCGCGCCCGTGCGATAGACCAAGGAGGAAACCATGAACGAGGGCTACACCAAGGTATTTGTTTCACTCGACGGTACTGAGCAGCAGGATTTTGTGCTCGCACGCGCCATCAAGGTCGCCGCGAACAACGGCGCCAAGCTGATCATCGGCCACGTCATCGACTCCACCGCACTCGAGAGCGCCGGTTCCTATCCGGTCGATCTGGTCAACGGCTTGGAGGAGGCCTTTAACAACTCCATCGCCAAGCAACTCGAGGAGGCCAAGGCCAATCCCGACATTCCCGAGGTCGAGGTCATGATTCGTACCGGCCGCATTCGTGAGACGCTCAAGGATGAGATGCTCGACGTGGTCAAGCCCGATCTGGTGCTCTGCGGCGCCCGCGGCCTGTCCTCAATTAAGTACGCGCTACTCGGCTCGATTTCGACGTTCCTGCTGCGCAATACGGACTGCGACATTTTGGTCGTGAAGTAGCGTTGCTCCCACCGGCCGCGGGGCCTGCGGGGTTTCCACGGGCACGTCCTCGCCGCGCTGCGGCTGCGGGATGTGCCCTTAGGAAACCCCTCCCGGCCCCGCGGCCTT
>CABPXT010000140.1:0-5161 GCA_902461405.1 uncultured Collinsella sp. | reverse complement strand
TGGCCAAGCGCACCCTGGGTACCACGCGCGACATGGCTCCTGCCGTCATCGCCGTGGGGCCGGGCTTTACCGCGCCGGTTGACTGCGACGCCGTGGTTGAGACCATGCGTGGGCATTTTCTCGGCCGTGTCATTACTCAAGGTTCGCCCCAGCCCAACACGGGCGTGCCGGGCATTATCGCCGGCTATGGCAAGGAGCGCGTTATCCACAGCCCCGCCGCCGGCGTGTTTCGGTCCGACCGCGCAATCGGCGACATCGTGAGCGCCGGAGATGTGATTGGCTACGCGGGCGATACGCCCATGTGCACGCAGATCGATGGCTGTCTGCGCGGGCTTTTGGCGAACGGCGTGCAGGTGACTGAGGGCTTTAAATGCGCCGATGTCGATCCGCGCGGTGATGCCAGCTATATCAACTACATTTCGGACAAAGCGACGTCGGTCGGCGGCGGCGTGCTCGAGGCACTCGCTATGCTCACCGATGTCTTTAGAGGATAGAAGGCGGCAATGGAAAAGCTCGATGTTGTGAATGCGGCGCTTGCCGCCCTGCGTGCTGGCGAGACGTGCGAGCTCGGGGCCGTGGCCGGTACGGCGGGGTCGTCACCGCGCGGTGTGGGCGCATGGATGGCCGTCTTTGCCGATGGCAGCCAGGCAGGCACTATCGGCGGCGGCAAGATTGAGCTCTTTGCGCTGGATGAGGCGCGCGAGCTCCTGAGCACGGGACAGTCGCGTCTGGTCCGCTACACCATGGGCGGCGAGAACTCCGATACCGGCATGATCTGCGGTGGAGCCATCTGCCTGTGCTACCTGCATCTGGATGCGACTCAGGCACCGTTGTTCCAGGAAATTGCCGACGTCTTGGCCTATCGACGCATCGGCGACTTCATCATCGACTTTGGGCCGTTTGTCGCGAGCGCGCTCGAGGGCGATGCGGCCGAGTACCATGGCGAGGAATCGCGCCGCACCATTGCGGGCTGCCCCGGGCTTTCGCTGGTGGAGGAGGGGAGTAAGGTCACCTACACCAACGCGGCCTCCGAGATTCCCGCGGCGCACATCGAGACGCTCTGCCCCGAGGGCCTGACCTATATCTTTGGCTGCGGCCACGTGGGCGCTGCGACGGCGCGGGTGCTCACGGCGGCGGGCTTTGCCGTCGTGGCTTGCGACGACCGCCCCGGCACGCTGACCCCCGAATGGGTGCCCGGTGTCTACGACCGTCGTCTGGTCGACTACAAGAACCTGAGCAAGCAGTGCCCCATCGGCCCGCGCGACCTGGTGGTCGTCGCCACGGCGGGTCACAAGTCCGATATCGACGTGGTGATTCAGGCCATGCGCGCCAAACCCGCCTATCTGGGCTGCTTGGGTTCGCGCCGTAAGACGGCCTTTGTGCGCGCCCGCCTGGAGCAGGAGGGCTTTACGCAGGAGCAGATCGACGAGCTGCACCTGCCGATCGGCGTTTCCATCGAGGCCGAGGACCCCGAGGAGATCGCTATCTCCATCGCCGCCGAGATGATCCACCTGCGCCGCACCAAACTCGTCCCCCGCAAGCGCTAATTTCATCCCCACCAATAAGTTGCGGTGAAATAGTTCCTAGATAAGCCTGACGGGCGGTCAGCCAGGAACTATTTCACCGCAACTGCTGTTTGACCCCGGGGGATGCAGGATTGCGGGTCAAAATGCTACCTGTGCCATATGCCCTATAATGTCCGCCCGTTGAGCGGCATGGGGCCGCTGCCTAGGGTATGGGAGGCGCAAATGGCAGAGTCGGCAGCAGGGGACGCACTGTTCGAGCGTACGGGAAAAGTATCGTTTGTGCAGGTATTGCCCCATGCGTTGCAGCATGTGCTGGCGGCGTTCGCGGGCATCGTCACGCCCGCCATCATCATCGCGTCGGTCTGTGGCTTTACCCCTCAAGAGGAGGCCGCCGTCATCCAGGCATCGCTGGTTCTCTCGGCGCTCGACATTTTCCTTCAACAGTTCCCCATAAAAGGTGTCGTCGGTTCGGGCCTGCCCATCGTGATGGGCGCGAGCTTTACCTTCGTGCCGGCGCTCAAGGCAGTCGGTCTCGGGCTTGGCTTTGAGGCCGTGCTGGGCGCCCAGGTAATCGGCGGCGCGCTCGTCGTGCTCTTCGGCCTGCTGTTTAAGCGCGTAAGCTTTCTGTTCCCGGCCCCGGTGCTTGGCACCGTTATCTTTGTCATTGGCCTGTCGTTATGCCCGGTGGCAGTTGCCTCCATGGCGGGCGGGGAGGGCGCGGCCGATTTTGGCAGTGTCACCAACTGGGCCGTCGCACTTGTGACGTTCGTCGTCGCCTTTATGGCTGGCAACTACGGCAAGGGCGCGCTTAGGCTGGGCAGCATCCTGGCTGGTATCTGCGCGGGCTTTGTTTTGGCTGCGGTGTTGGGCATGGTCGATTTCTCGGCCATCGCGACTGCCAGCTGGTTCGCCCCGCCGGCTCTGGGCGCCCATCGCCTGGTGTTCGATCCGGCCGCGTGCGCCGTCGTGGGCGTCGTCGCCATTGTCAACGCCGTGCAGGTTATGGGCGAGTTTGCCGCTGTCTCGTCCGCTGCGCTCGACACCCCTGCGACCGATAGCCAGATCTCGGGTGGCCTGATCGCCAACGGCCTGGTCGGTATGCTGTCGGGCTTTTTGGGCGGCGTCCCCACGGCCACCTTTGGCCAGAACGTAGGCATTATCGCCGAGAACAAGGTTGTCAACCGCATGGTCTTTACGCTCGCGGCGGCTATTTTGCTCATTGCGGGCCTGCTGCCCAAGTGCGCGGCAGTGCTCACGTCCATTCCGCAGCCGGTAATCGGCGGCGCCACGATCGGCGTGTTCGCAACCATCGGCATGAACGGTGTGGTCATGTTTGCCCGCCACGGCCTGTCTCAGCGCGATACCACGCTCATGGGTCTCTCTATCGCCTTTGGCACGGGCATTGAGCGCACGGCCGGCGCGCTTGCCGGCGCTGGATTCCCCGCATGGGTCGGCACTGTCTTTGGCGGATCCTCCATTGCCGTCGCCGCGCTCGTTGCTGTGATCCTCAACCTGGTCCTCCCACGTCAAAAATAACGCCCCATATATGAGTTGCGGTGGAATACGGACTGTTTAAGCCTGTTAGGCTGCCAAACAGTCCCTAGTCCACCGCAACTTATTTGGGGATGGCTGGATGCTGGGGCTTTACCCGGCAATGTTGCGCAACAACGTTTGGCAGTTCGCTCCTAGCATATGCTTAGAAGAGATTGCGCTCCGCCATGCACGTGGGCGCTCAAGCATGCCCATCTTAAGCGGGCGTCGAACGAGGGGGAGCTTGGATGTTCTGCCGAAACTGTGGGTCGAAAATCGAGGACGGAGCCCAGTTCTGCGCCGTATGCGGCGCATCCGTCTTGCCCGAGAATCAGACGCAAACGGGAGGGGTAAGCTCTTCGCCAATTGACGCTGCGGTATCCACAGAGTCGCAGCAAGTCGATATGGCGGCTGAGGCGGTCGCGTCCAGCCCCAAACGTTCCAAGAAGCCGTTCGTCATCGCTGCCGTCGTGGTGGCGCTGCTCGCCGTGGGTGGCGGTGCCGGTTATTACTTTGGTATCTATGCTCCCGAGCAGGCGCGCGAGGCTGCCGAGCAAGAGGCCCTCGCCGCAAAGCACGCCGTGCGGTTTACGGTCTCGGCCGAGGGGTGGGACACATCGGCCGGCGCGAGCAGGCTGCCGCTGCATATCACCGGTAAGGAGGCGCGCGGCAAGAAGGTCGACGTCGTTCGCTATATCGACAGCACGGGAGTGGGCGTCGAGCTTCGTCGCGGCAGCTACAAGGCCGAGGTCGCGGCCTCGCCCATTGCGGCCGATGGCGCCATCTACGCCGTGCCGGGCGAAAAGATCGACGTCAAGGTTAGCAAGAAGGCGGAGGGCAAAAAGAGCATCGACGCCGGCAACGTTTCGCTCGCTCCGGTCGAGGCAACCGAGGTGACCGATGACGAGATTGCCGCCGCCAAGAAATACGCTGAGGAAGACGCGGACGCCAAGAAGGCGGGTTTTTCTTTCGATGCCGACGCATTGGCCCAAGCGGCAACCAAGCGCCGCGATGACGCCGTAGCCGCCAAGCAAGCCGAGGAAGAAGCCAAGCGCCAGGCAGAGGAAGCAAGGCAAGCAAGAACCATCGATACGGACTACTTCACTATGGTTCTTCCCGACTGGTTCCCTATTGATGATTACGAGGTCACCGAAAGCCAGGCATCCGGCTCATTTGCCAAGTGGTTCAGGGTTCATAGGACCGGTGCGGATAAAGATGACTGCTCCGCAGACTTTTCCATTATCGTGCACGATAACAGCTTGGGTGGTTTCGGGCCTGTTTTCTTTAGAGATCTAGGCAAAACGTCGGAAGGTTACTCGGTTTGGCTTTACGGTTGATCGGCCCATCCGGTAGAAGGCTCATACAAGCTCGAGGCAGACGATGCTTTCGGCATGCCAGCGGAAGACTACGCCAACATCCTCGCCTCCTGCATCACGCTCAAGTAGCCGGCACGCTCCAGCCAAAGCAATCTCCCAAGAAACGAGGGACTTCATCGAGAGTGGATAATCTCCCACTTTTGGTCTGTATCTCGGCCAAAAGTGGGAGATTATCCACTCTCGTGTGTTGTGCGTCCGATAATCCACTCTCATGCGTCTGAAAATCCACTCTCGTTCCTTAACAACTATGCCTTGGCCCCCAACAGATCAATTTGTGCGGGGGAGTTGTGGAGTTGTGCAGGCAGACGAGGTTTTTCTGGAAATACGCACCCAATGCGCGTATAGTACCGATTGTTTTGTCGGCTCCTGCTGCGTCGAGTCCAAACCGCGAAATGCCATGAGCGGCGCGGATGTAGTCAGGAGGCACGAGGACAACCCATCGTGGCCACGCCCCGTGCTTAAAACCCCAAGAAGGAGTGAACAATGGCAGAAGAGAAGTATGTGCCGCGTCTGAAGACCAAGTACAACAACGAGGTCAAGCAGCAGCTTCAGGACAAGTTCCAGTACGAGAACGTCATGATGATCCCCAAGTTTGAGAAGATTGTCGTGAACATGGGTGTCGGCGAGGCCGCTACCGATTCCAAGGCCATCGACGGTGCCGTGCGCGACCTGCGCGCCATCACCGGCCAGCAGCCGCCGATCCCCCCCGCCCGCCAGTCAAAGTGATGT
>CABPXT010000139.1:0-5176 GCA_902461405.1 uncultured Collinsella sp. | reverse complement strand
CGCGGCGGGAGCCAAAATGTCCAGTCCTGCCGTGGGATCGATCGCGGACACCGCCTCGGGCTCGGCAACGGCAGCGGCAACCGCGGCAGACTCATCATCCACGGCGACAACGGGCGCAGATGCAGTCACGACGGGGGCAGGCTCGGGCTCAAACGTCGGCTCCTCGCCTTCCTCGTAATCGAGCGTGCAGGACTCGGGAAGCATTCCGAGCGCACGGATGGCATCCGAACCAAAGCGGATGTTGCCGGCGGCATTGCGATAGAGTCTGGGCTCGGGCTCGGCCGCGACAGGCTCCTCCGCCGGCTCGGCAGTGGGAACCTCGTCATTGAACTCTTCGGCCTGGACAGCCTGATTCTGATCCTCGGGCACGATGGCGCCAATCAGCGTCTCGTCGGCAGACGCACCATCAAAGCCCTCGATCTGCTCGTCGAAAGCCTCGCCCTGTTCGGGCTCGGTCTGAGCGTCGGGAGCAATCGGCTGACCGAACTCGTCCTCGGCGTAGGTAGGCTCTTCATACTCGATGGTGTTGCCGTAGTCGTTTTGCTGTTGGGCCGCGGCATACTCCGCTGCTGCGCGCGCCATCTCCTCGGCACGACGCTTCTGCTCCCCAAAATAGGTATCGAACGGAACATCGTCGGGAAACTCGTTTTCGCCCTGGAAGGGAGCAACGTTGTCCATAACGCCGAGCATAGCGGCGACAGAAGACTTGTTGCACACTGCGCCGGACGTATAGGGAAGCACAAAACGGTTAGAAATGATGTTTGCCGCGTTGGCGAGCGCAACGAGGGAAGCGAGGATCGCGACAATCCACAGCAGAACCTTGAGCGCGCCGGGGAGCGGCAGGATACGCAAGATGGCAACGGCAGCAGGGGCAACCGTGGCAACGGGCAACAGCTTGGCGATGAGCGCACGATACGAAGCATAGGGCTCGCGGGCGAGCAGCTCAGCACGGGGAGAGTCGTAGTGTGCGACAACGACCACCGGGCGGTTGCGCGGAGACGCGAGCGGGCCCGAGGCCTTGTGGTAGGCGATGACATTTTGGCTCACGCCCGTCTTGCCCAGGCGCGAAACCACGGGGTGGCCCGTGCGCTCGAGCACGTAAAGAACAGCGCCGACAATGGCCAGCAAGGTGCCGACCAAGCCGATGCCGCCGCCGATGCCCATCAGCAGGGCGCCGGCAAACGCAAGAATACCGGTAACGGCAAATGCCAACCTGCTGGGCGCCGGGGCATTGAACTCCTGAACCTCGGGATCAAAGCCGTGGTTGCGGAAGATCTGAGCGATATCCTCGGCAGCCAAGCGCTCTTCTTCGCTGCATGCCGGCGTGATGCCGGTGTTCTGCAGCAGGTGGTTAATATAGTTCTGGGTGTTCGCCATGTGCGCTCCACATCCATAATCCGACAAATAGGCCCAATGCATGCACATTAGAACCGTATATAGTCGAAAGTATACCCCGAGCGAGCGCAAACGACCGAATTCGGGCCATCTTAACGCCCCGAGCGGACAAGGATATAGCCTAATCTCCATATCGGACTAAAATCATGGCAGCAAACCACCTTCTCATGCGAGGACTCTATGACGGCAAGCGACGCGACCGCGACAATTAAAAAGGGGAATTCGGAGCCCATTTTCGATAAAACGGCTCAGCGCATCCTCAATCTTTTCTTTGTGCTCAACAGCTCCCCCGAACCGCTGACGACCGAGCAGATCGTCTTGGATTCTGACCTGGGATATGGCTCGGGCAATATCGACTCGGATAAGCGCAAGTTTCGGCGCGATCGTGACAAACTGCTCGAACGCGGCATCTTAATCAAGGAGGTTCGCCCCGCCGGCGCGCAGGAGACCGAGGAAAGCTCATGGACAATCGACCGCGAGCACACGTTTGCGGCAGGCGGCCTCATCACCGCAGACGACGCCGATATCCTGCTCAACGCTATCGACCAGACAATAGCGGCCGGCTCATCCACTTTTGCCGCGCCGCTTGCCGATATTCGTTCCAAGATTGCCTACCTCACCGGCAGGACGACGGCGGACGAAGCACCGATCCGCCGCTCTCCCACCGTCGATGCGGTATGGAGCGCCTTTGCCGAGCGATGCGCGCTGCGATTTTTATATCAGAACGGACGCGGTGAGCAGAAAGAGCGTACCGTCTGCGTCTACGGCATGTTCGAGCGCGAGGGCGTGGCGTACTTCTGCGGCCTCGACAATGCCACCGACGACATCAGGACATTCCGCTGCGACCGTATCGTTCGCGCTTGGCGTCCTTCGAAGGCCTACACCATCCCTGCGGACTTCAACCTCAACGACTACCTGTTCTTTGAATTCGATTTTGCCGACCGACCGCCCGTTGCAGCCACGTTCTCGTTCGCCCCGCAGGCGCAGATCGATATGATCAACGGCCTCACGCGCGGGCGAGGTGAGCTCGCACACACCGATGCGGGATGGACCTGGACCGTTGACGTGCGCGACCTTGAAGCCGCCGCCTCATTTTGCATGGCCCACGCTATGGACGGCATGAGGCCCATGGCCCCCAAATCGCTCAAGCAGGCGTGGAACCACCTCATTGAAAGGACGGTGCACGAGTATGCCCGTGCGTAAACTCACCAGCGAGCAGAGACTCTCGCGCGCCATCGACATCATTGAGGCCCTCTACGCCGCCGGCGAGAGCGGCATGACACGAACTGAGATTTGCAGTCGCTTTGACATCACAGGAGTGTCGCTCGACGAGATTCTCGAGATCGTCTCGACGCTCGCGGACCGAGAATCGGGTGCGCGCATCATCTGCGAATGCCACGGCGAGCGTGTGGTCCTCACCGGTGACGCTGGGCGTGTGCTACCGCTGCGTCTGAGTGCCGCCGAGGGCGCTGTGCTCAACCACGAACTTGAATCGTTGGGGATCGAGCCCCAGGCGGCGGCTCGAATTCGACACGCTCTTCTACCCGAAGAGCTCGGCTATAACCAGCGCGTCTCTGACACCGTCAGCCACGGGTCGCACTGGCAGCAGCTGAGCTGCGCCATTCAGGACGGCGTTCGCTGCCGTATCTCGTATCGCTCGATGGACGATGCGCGGCCACGCGAGCGTCTGGTCGACCCCTTGCGCATTACGGCAAACGGCGACCAAACATACCTGATTGCCTGGGACATCGCGGTCGATGAGCAGCGCACCTATCGCATGGATAAAATCGAGGGACTCGCCTTGACGGAAGACTCCGTCGTGCCTCACGTACCGGACGTTGCATCCCTCCACGATTCCCTTGCCCGGACGCAGCGTAGCGCAAAGCTCTTGATGCCATTCGATATGGCGGAGCATCTGGACTGGGCCGGCATCACCCTCATCGAGCGCAGCGGGACAGACATGGCAACGGCAACCGTACATTACGGCTCCGAGCGTTGGCTGCTGAGCCAGATAATCGCAGCGGGCGGAGCCATCCGCATCTTGGATGACCCCGCCCTGTCAAAGCGTCTGTGCGATATGGCAAAAACCCTCGTCTGTCCGCTTTAGCGCCGCCGCTCGTGGCGTGCACGCCACAGCTGTAGATAGTGCCCGATCTGCGCCGATTCGATGCGCTGGTAGGAGCTCGTGGGCAGCGACGTTAAGAACTTCTTGCCATAGCCCTTCGTCACCAGGCGAGGATCCGCCAAGATCAGCACACCGCTATCGGTCGACGAGCGAATCAAACGCCCCGCGGCCTGCTTAACCTCGAGCACCGCCTCGGGCAGCGAATAGCGCGCCCATGCGCGGTCTTCGCGCAGGTTGCGCTCGCACGAGAGCGGGTCCGTGGGGCTTGAGAACGGCAACTTGGGAATGATGACGCAGCGCAGCGTCTCGCCGCTGGCATCAAACCCCTCCCAGAAGGCCTTGAGCGCAAAAAGCGACGAGGTCGGTTCGTTGATAAACCGGTCGCGCAGGCGACGAGGAGATGAGTTGCGCTGCTGGCAGTTGAGCTCCAGACCCGCACGGGCCATCTTGGGCTCAACGCGGGCGTATAGGTCCTCCATGTCGCGCCGATTGGTGAACAACGTGAGCACCGATCCGCCCATGGCAAGATGGGCGTCGACCAGCACGCGCTCGAGCGCCGTAAGATAGCTCTCACGATCGCGCGGATCGGGGATATCGCCCGCAACGACTACAGCCATGTTCGAATCGAAGTCGTAGCTCGAATCCAAGTGCAGCGATGACGACGTTGAAGCACCGATGCGATCAAGGCCGACCGCATGGTTAAAGTGCTCAAAGCTTTTGGACACCGTCATGGTCGCCGAGGCAAAGATAGCCGTGTGAACCTCGGGTAGCCACTCGGTTGCCAAAGCCTCGCCAATGTCGATGCGCTCTGCGGTCATCGACTCTCCGCCGGCACGAAGTCTGCGATTGACCTGCAGCGAATACACGTAGTGTTCGTCGGTACCGTCGATGATGAGCTTGAGGTTCTCGGCCAGCTCGTGCAGGCGGCGCGAGATATCACCCAGGTCGACAACAACCTCGGGCTTGTCGGCGGCGACGGCTTGCACCAGCGCGTCGACGCTCTTGTCAGCTTGTTCCAATGCGTCGATGCCAGTGTAGGCCGACTGTAAGAAATCATGCCAGTCGTCTGATTCGCGCAGCTCGGGGCCAATCCATAGATTGGCATTGTCATAACCCCCACGCGCACGGCGGCCGAGCTCGCGAACGCCATCGAACACGTCGGCGATTGCCATGCTCGCGCGGGCAACCGTCGACGTCGCCTTGGCAGTAAGGCCCAGATAGAGCGTAGAGCCCTCGGAGGTTGCCAAATCACGGGAAACCTGGCTTAGTGCGCCGGTGCTCGAGCCACCCAGGCGCTCGAACAGGACGCGTGATTCGTCCGCCGACACCACGCGCGCCCACTGACGGCGCGCCTCGCGCTCGATGGAATGGGCCTCGTCGATTACCCAATGACGAATCGGAGGCAAAATCCTGCCCTCGGCCGCGACGTTACGGAACAGCAGGGAATGGTTGGTGACCACCACATCGGCATGCGCCGCACGACGGCGAGCACCGTGGACCAAACATTTATCAGGGAAAAACGGGCAGAGGCGACGAGGACACTCGCGCGAGGCCGTCGTAAAGTCGGGACGGTTGACGCTGCGCCACCGAATGCCGAGCGAGTCGAGGTCGCCATCGGCTGGTTGGCCGACGGACGCCCACATGACGCCGAGGCAG
>CABPXT010000138.1:0-5234 GCA_902461405.1 uncultured Collinsella sp. | reverse complement strand
CTGCTTGGCGCGCCCCATGCCCATCCCCTTTAGGCCGGCCGATGCCGAAAAGGACGGCGACTGGCTCGAGGCCGCCATCCGCAAGGAGGAGGGCTGCGCCGACGTCACGATCATCCGCAGCTCTGTGGGCCCCACCATCGGCTCGCACGTGGGCCCCGGCATGGTGGCCTGCGCGTTTTGGGGTAAGAACCGCGCCGACAAGGCGTCGCTTTCCGACCGCATCGCCCGCCGCGTGCGCGGCCAGTAGGCAAGCGCTGCGTCCGTAATCGCCCTCGACTCACAGCCCAACGCTGGCACCGAGTATTCAATCTGGTAATAACACCCAACCCAAAAGGAAAGGTTTCATGGCAAACAAGCTCTCCGTCGCATTTATCGGCACCGGAATCATGGGTGCCCCCATTGCCGGCCACATCCTGGATGCCGGCTATCCCGTCACGGTCAACAACCGCACTAAGTCCAAGGCCGCCGCGCTTATCGAGCGCGGTGCCGTTTGGGCCGATACGCCGGCAGATGCCGTGGCGAACGCCGACGTCGTCTTTACCATGGTGGGTTATCCCTCCGAGGTCGAGGAGCTCTACCTGGCGGGCGACGGCCTGCTCGCGTGCACTAAGCCCGGCGCGGTCCTGATCGACCTCACCACAAGCTCGCCCGAGCTGGCGCGCGACATTGCCGAGGCCGCCCAGGTTTCTGGTCGCATGGCGTTTGACTGCCCCGTCACCGGCGGCGAGTCGGGTGCTATCGCCGGCACGCTCACGGCTATCGTGGGCGCTACCGAGAACGACATCGCGCCGGTCCGCGATGTCCTTGCCACCTTTGCGGCAACCATCTGCTGCTTCGATGGTGCCGGCAAGGGCCAGGCTGCCAAGCTCGCCAACCAGGTGTCGCTGGGCGCCTGCATGGTCGGCATGGCAGACGCCATGGCATTTGCCGAGCTGAGCGGCCTTGACCTGGAGAAGACCCGCCAGATGATCCTGGGCGGCACCGGCAAGTCCGGCGCCATGGAGAGCCTGGCGCCCAAGGCGCTCGATGGCGACTACAAGCCCGGCTTTATGGTCGAGCACTTCATTAAGGACCTGCGTCTGGCGCTCGCCTACGCCGATGACCGCGAGCTCGCGCTTCCCGGCGCCGACGTGGCCTTTACGCTCTACGACATGCTCGACGCTATCGGTGGCGCCAAGCTGGGCACCCAGGCCATCACGGTCCTCTATAAGGAGGAGGCCGATGCCATCGCCGCCGGTCTGGACTGGTCGCAGTATCGTCCCGAGGAGCATGGCGCTCACGAGGAAGGTTGCGGTTGCGGCGAGCACGGCGAGGACCATGAGTGCGGTTGCGGCCATCACCACGGCGAGGACCACGAGTGCTGCGGTGGCCACGGCCATGACGACGGCCACGAGTGCTGCTGCGGCCGCCATCACGGGGAGTAGCGCCTATGAGCTGGACGTTCGTGGTGCTTGCGCTGGTGCTCTTTCTCTTTGCGATCTACATCGGCTTTTTGTGCGGCCAGTGGGCCTGCGAAAAGCGCGTGATCACCAAGCGCGACTACTGGATTGCCAACTTTGCGGGTGCGGCGGCAGTCGTCCTGCTGACCTGGGTGTTCTCGCTGTTCCCGCTGGTGCAGTTTGCGCCGATCGGCTGGCTCGGTGGCTTTATCGCCGGCCTTAAGATGAGCTTTGGCGAGTCCGTCGGTCCGTGGCGCAAGCACGACGAGGTCTTTAACGTCAACAAGGCTCATCGAGCCGCCGCCGACGCGGGCGATGCCGAGGAACGCCGCCGTGCACGTCGCAATGGCGCGGCCGACCGACAGCTCATCTCGGTCACCGATGACAGCAAGGGTGCTGGCAAGCACGCCAAGAAATAAAAAGAAGAGGTAACTATGGCAGAAAACAAAGACGAACAGCTCACCGACGAGGAGTTGGCACAGCTCCAGCTGGCAGAGGAAAATGAGAACGCCGTCGACCGTCTGGTCCAGGAGCTCGGCTGCCCCACGCGCCGCATCCGCCAGTTTGCCGCCCGCGTGCTGCACCTGCTTGCCGAGCGCGATCCGCAGCGCGTCGAGCCCTGCGTATCCGCGCTGATCGAGGCGCTCGACCGCCCCGAGGCGCAGACCCGCTGGGAGGCCCTCGATGCCCTGACGGCGCTCGCCACCACCTGCCCCGAGCAGCTGGGCGATGCCTTTGAGGGCGCCGAGACCGCACTGTTCGACGAGATCTCCTCCACGCTGCGCTATGCCGCCTTCCGCCTGCTGTGCGTGTGGGGCGCCACGAGTGTCGAGCGTTCGCGCGAGGCTTGGCCCATCCTGGACGAGGCCATCCAGTGCTACCACGGCGACCTTGAGTATCGCGATATGCTCGGTTGCCTGTACGAGTTTTGCCAGGGCGAGATCGACGCCGAGGTTGCCGAGAAGCTTGCGCTGCGCCTTAAGTTCGATGCCGAGAACGGCAAGGGCAGCTATCTCAAGGCGCGTTCGAGCGAGATTTGCGAAATGCTTGTTAAACGTTTTGGCCTGGATCTCTCCAAAAAGAAGAAGCGTGCTAGCGTTAAAAAATCTGACGACGCCGAAGACGAGGAGTAACAGATTATGGCGCACGATGTAGTCCTGATTCCCGGTGACGGCATCGGTCCCGAGATTACGCAGGCCATGCGCCGCGTGGTCGAGGCCACCGGTGTCCAGATCAACTGGAACGTCCAGGAGGCCGGTGCCGGCGTCATGGACGAGTTTGGCACGCCGCTGCCCCAACATGTGCTCGATGCGGTCGCCGAGACCAAGGTTGCCATCAAGGGCCCCATCACCACGCCCGTCGGCACGGGCTTCCGTAGCGTTAACGTCGCCCTGCGCAAGCACTTCGACCTGTACGCCTGCGTGCGCCCCTGCCTGTCGCAGCCGGGCGACGGCTCGCGCTTCCGCGACGTCGACCTGGTCATCGTGCGCGAGAACACCGAGGACCTCTACGCCGGCATCGAGTTCGATGAGGGCGCTGCCGAGGTCGAGGAGCTCTCACAGCTCGTCGAGCGTTCGGGCCAAAAGACCTTCGCCGCCGATTCCGCCATCTCGATCAAGCCGATCTCCATCGCCAAGAGCCGTCGCATTGTGGAGTATGCCTTTGAGTACGCCCGCCGCTGTGGCCGCAAAAAGGTGACGGCCGTGCACAAGGCCAACATCATGAAGGCGACCGACGGCCTGTTCCTGCGCGTTGCGCGCGAGGTGGCCGCCAACTATCCCGATATCGAGTTCAACGACAAGATTGTCGACGCCACCTGCATGGGTCTGGTCCAGAACCCCAACGACTTCGATGTTCTGGTGCTGCCCAACCTGTACGGCGACATCGTGAGCGACCTGTGCGCCGGCCTGGTGGGCGGCTTAGGCATGGCCCCCGGCTCCAACATCGGTGCCGACTGCGCCATCTTCGAGGCAACGCACGGCTCCGCGCCCGATATCGCTGGCCAGGATATCGCCAACCCCACGGCCGAGATCCTCTCTGCTGCGATGATGCTCGACCACCTGGGCGAGAACGACGCTGCCAATCGCATTCGTGCCGCCGTGTCTGCCACGCTCGACGAGGGCGAGCAGGTTACCGGTGACGTGCGTCGTGCCCAGACCGGCTCCGTCGAGGGGGCCGTGGGCACGCAGGCCTTTGCCGATGCCGTTATCGCGCACCTGGCCTAAGGTATGCACACTGCAAACGCCTAAATAGTACTTAAGTGTTTGCGTATAACCTAAGAATCAATACGCCCGGCGCCTCGTCGGGCGTATTCTATTGAGGACTATGTTTCCTAACAAGGAGTAACTGATATGGGTCTGATTCAAAAGAAGGACGAGAAGGACGAGATCGACGGCATCCAGATCATCGAGCGCGGCGAAGGCCCCGACGGTGATGAGGACGAGAAGATCGACCTGGTCGCCGGCACGTCTGCCGAACATATCGCCGCTGGCACGACCGCCGAGGAGGAAGACGCTCGCCTGGAGGCAAAGATCGCCGCGGACGCCGCCGACGAGAATCTCATGCCCGAGGAACAGGACGAGGACGACGACTCCGATGCGGACGACCATGCATCCAAGCACAAGAAGACGATGATCGCCGCCTTCGTGGTTGCAGTCGTGATCGCTGCGGTGGTCGGCTTCTTTATTGGCAATGGCGGCTTTGGCGGCAAGGGTGTCGGCTCGGCGACCCTGACCGAGGACCAGCTCGATTCGACCGTGGCAAGCTATAGCTACAACGGCAAGAAGAGCGATATCACCGCGCGCGAGGCCATCGAGAGCCAGTACAGCCTCGACACCGTCAAAGATAGCGATGGCAACTACACCGCTCCTTCTGCCGACGTCATCCTGTCCTACGTGCGCAACAAGATCCTGCTCGATGCTGCCGAGGACGAGGGCATTACTGTCTCTTCCAAGGAAATGAAGCAGTACGCCGAGGATTCCATCGGCACCTCCGACTACAAGACCATGGCCACGCAGTACGGTGTTTCCAAGGACCAAGCCAAGCAGATCGTCCGCCAGTCTGCGACGCTGCAGAAGCTCTATAAGAAGAAGGTCGGCGATAGCTCCGCAAGCATGCCGACCGCCCCGACCGAGCCTACTGACGGCAACGAGGAGACCGCGAGCAAGGACTACGCCGACTACATCATCAACCTTGCCGGCGATGAGTGGGATAGCGAGAAGGGCACCTGGAAGGACGCCGATAGCACCTACGCTAAGGCGTTCGCCGACGATGCCTTTACGGCCGATAGCGCGACCTATAAGCAGGCCATGACCGCCTATTACACAGCCTACCAGCAGTACTCTTCGCAGGCTTCGAGCGCCAGCTCCAAGTGGACCGAGTACGCTAACGGTCTCTACGCCAAAGCCAACATCAGCATCTACGGCCTGTTTGCGTAAGATCTGCCTGCACTACTGCGCGCTAACCGATCTATCTGATTAAGCCCGCTAGAACGATATCCGTTCTAGCGGGCTTTTTGCGTTTAGGCCTACCCATTGAGATTGGCAGGGCGGACTGCGCAACCGCGCAAGCGTTTCATCGGGTCTCCCCAATTCATCTAGGAAAACGGCCGTAAACGATTGCAAATAACCGCTGAACGGTCAAAACCTACCGTTCACCGAGAATTACAAAACTGGTTCTAACTGGTATTAAGTCAAAAAGACCAATTCACATATCTTCACAATGACCTGCAATTTTTCTTTAGGCTCTGTTAGACCAAATTTGACACGATCGGCTGTTCGTCGAACCGGAAAATAA
>CABPXT010000137.1:0-5263 GCA_902461405.1 uncultured Collinsella sp. | reverse complement strand
GAATGAGCGACAAATCGGCCAGCTGACGCCGTCTCGCTGTTGGTGACGGCATCATTGGCGTTTCCGTTCTTGTTGGCGAGGGCAACGGTACACCCTTTGCCGTATTATTGAGGCTGTTTGTTGCTTTGCTTGTTGTTGAGGGGCTTTGTTGGACAGCTATTTTACTCTGCAATCGAATATTGAGGTTTCGGGCGAGTTTGTGGACCGCAAGAGTCGGTTTATTGCCCAGCTGGTCCATATTGAGTCCGAGGACGAGGCGAATGCCTTTATCGAGATGGTTCGCAAGCGTCATTACGACGCTCGACACAATGTTCCCGCGTGGATTTTGGTCGATGGGCGTGAGCGCCAGAGCGATGATGGTGAGCCGAGCCGTACGAGCGGCATGCCGACGCTCGAGGTGCTGCGCGGAGCGGGGCTCAAAAATGTTTGCTGCGTAGTGACGCGCTATTTTGGTGGTACGTTGTTGGGACCTGGTGGCTTGGTACGCGCCTATACCGCGGCGACGCAGACGGCGGTGGCTGCGGCTCAGGAAGCCGGGCAGATCGTTGAGATGACGAGCGTCGTGCCGGTTGATGTGCGTGTGGCCTATCCACAGTATGAGCAAGTGCTTCGTTTGGCCCAGGATTCGGATGCCAAGGTTTCGGATACCGATTACGCGGATGCCGTGACGATTCATTTGGTGTTTAAGGCGGGGGAGCAGGAGCCGTTTTGCGTTAAGATGCGCGAGCTTATGGCGGGGCGTGAGGAGATTGAGGTCGGCGCTCCCGAATTTGCCGAGTTCTAACGACGACGGCCGGCGTGCTTTTGGATGAATCCCAAGCGCGCCGGCCGTCGTTTTATGTTGTCGCCGTTTACTCGGCGAGCTGCTTTAGCACATCGCAGGCGATGTCGACGGCGTCGTCGATGCAGCCGGGGCAGCTGCGGAGCGGACCCTGGTCCGATCCGACGCCTTTGAGCGTGCCGCAGACGGTCGTGGTGTTCTTCTCGCCAAAGCGCTTGGCAATCTCGCGCGACAGCTTGTAGGTCTGGCCCTTGGTCTTGGGGTTCTCCATACCGTCGCTCATCACAAAGCCCATGATGGCCACGGCGCCCGAGATGGCGCCGCAGGTCTCGGTCATGCCGCCCATGCCGGCGCCAAAGCCCTCGGTGAGGGTAAAGGCGATCTGGGGGTCGAGCCCCACAGCGGGCGCGAGCGTGCAAGCGACAGCCTGGGCGCAGTTAAAGCCGCGGGCGTGGTACTCGGCAGCCTGAGCCTGGCAGGCGGCAGTGTTGAGCTGGGTGGTATCGATCTGCTTCATCGTTGTCTCCTTGTTCATGGTGTACCCGCCTATGGTACCCTTGCCGGCGCATTCGCTTATCGAGACCGCAGTGCATATCTCATTGTTTTTCGCCATCGAACACTTTCTTAAGATTTGGGACAAATAAACCTGATTAATTTGTCCCATAACCTATCGGCGGGATGGGTTGAGAGGGGTGCGGGGTAGCGGTATTGTGAACCGAATAAAACAAAACCCAAGTAAGGGAGTTGGATATGTGCGAGCAGACTATCGGTACCACGTGCGTTCAGGGCGGCTATCATCCGGGCGATGCGGAGCCACGCCAGGTGCCCATCTACCAGTCCACCACGTGGAAGTACGACACGTCCGAGCACATGGGCAAGCTGTTTGACCTAGAGGAGTCGGGCTACTTCTACAGCCGTTTGCAGAACCCCACGTGCGATCTGGTTGCCGCCAAGATCTGCGAGATGGAGGGCGGCACCGCTGCGATGCTCACGAGCTCGGGCATGGCTGCGAATTTCCTCGCGATCTTTAACGTGGTCGGTGCCGGCGATCATGTGGTCGCGAGCTCTGCCATTTACGGCGGTACGTATAACCTGCTCGCCCACACCATGGGCCGCATGGGCGTGACCTGCACGTTCGTCGCCCCCGACTGCACAGATGAGGAGCTCGAGGCAGCCTTTGAGCCCAATACCAAGCTCGTCTTTGGCGAGACGATCGCAAACCCCGCCCTTGCCGTGCTCGATATTGAGCGCTTTGCCAAGGCCGCGCATGACCACGGCGTGCCGCTGATGGTCGACAACACCTTCCCGACGCCCGTGATGTGCCGTCCCTTTGAGTGGGGCGCCGACATCGTTACGCACTCCACCACCAAGTACATGGATGGACATGCTGCCTACCTGGGCGGCGTGATCGTTGACCACGGCCAGTTTGACTGGATGGCCCATGCGGATAAGTTCCCGGGTCTCACCACGCCCGACGAGAGCTACCACGGCGTGACGTATGCCGAGAAGTTCGGTCGCGAGGGTGCCTTCATTACCAAGGCCACCGCGCAGCTCATGCGCGACCTCGGCCCCATGCAGAACCCGCAGGCGGCCTTCTTCCTGAACAGCTCGCTCGAGAGCCTGCATGTACGCATGCCGCGTCATTGTGAGAACGGCCTGGCCGTTGCCAAGTTCCTGCAGAGCCATCCCAAGGTACGCTTCGTGAGCTATCCGGGCCTGGAGGGCGATAAGTACTATGACATCGCTCAGAAGTACATGCCCAACGGTACCTGCGGCGTTGTGAGCTTTGGCTTTAACGGTGGTCGCGCGGCGGCCGAGACCTTTATGAAGAGCCTTAAACTCGCCCAGATCGCCACGCATGTGGCCGATGCTCGCACCTGCTGCCTGCATCCCGCTAACGCCACGCACCGTCAGATGAACGATGAGGAGCTCATCGCCTGCGGCATCTCCGCCGACATGGTGCGCCTGTCGTGCGGCCTCGAGGACACGGCCGATCTGATTGCCGACCTTGAGCAGGCGCTCGAGCAGTGCTAGGCTAGCTTCTCGTATGAAGCGACGGAGCCTCTTGGGGTTCCGGTGACATATAGTTCCGATTCCGTAGGCGGGGCCCCAATCGCGACTGTTCGCAGGCGATTGGGACCCCGTTTTTGCGTTGCACCACTCGAAAGGATGGATATGGAGAAAACTGCAGAGCAGCTGCGCCGCGAGCACATTGCCCTTGAGGGCGATACCCATGGCAAGAACAAATGGGCGATTCTGTTTACCGTGCTCATCATGACGTTTATGGTGTGTCTGGATTCGACCGTCGTGACCGTGGCGCTGCCCGTGATGCAAAAAGAGCTGGGTGTGGGCCTCGATCGCATTCAGCTGGTAAGCTCTGTGTATCTGCTTGCGACGTGCGTGGCTATGTTGCCGTTTGGCCGTCTGGGCGACGTGCGCGGCAAGGTGAATGTGTTTCAGCTGGGCGTCATCGTCTTTTCGGTCGGTTCGCTGCTGTGCGGCCTTTCGGCCTCGCTCGAGGTTCTTATCCTGGCACGCATTGTTCAGGGCGTCGGTTGCGCGGCGGCCATGGCTAACAACATGGGTATCATCACCGAGTCGTTTCCGGCGCGCGAACGAGGCCGTGCCATGGGTATTCTCGCGACCTTTGTGGCCCTCGGCATGATGTGTGGCCCCGTGCTCGGCGGCATGCTGGTGGCAAGCTTTCCCTGGGAGAGCATCTTCCTCATCAACCTGCCTATTGGCGTCATCTCGTTTATCGTGGGGCTCTACACGCTGCCGCATGTTAAGCCGGAGGCCGGCGAACGCCCCATGTCGCTGGCGGAGGCCGCGCGTCGCTGCTTTGCAAATTCGGCCTTCACCATCAATCTTGCCTGCATGCTCATCGTGTTTGTTGGCATTGGCGCATCCGAGTTTATCCTGCCGTTCTATTTTCAGGACGCCCACGGCTTTGGTTCCGACATTTCCGGACTGCTCTTTTTGGCGCTGCCGATGGTGAATGCCTTTATCGGCCCGCTTTCGGGTACGGTTTCGGACCGTGTTGGTTGCGAGGGCCCCACGGCGGTGGGCCTGGGTGTGTACGTGTGCGGTCTCTTTGCGGTAAGCACGCTCGACGAGCACTCTTCCATCCCTGTGATCGTGTGCTGTGTCGCGTTTATGTCGTGCGGAACGTCGATTTTCCAGAGCCCAAACAACTCGCTGTACATGGGCTCGGCTCCGCGCGAAGCGCTCGGCTTTGCGGGCAGCCTGGGTAGCCTGGCGCGCTATGCGGGTATGGCAGTGGGCATTACGGTGGCGTCGCATATCCTGTATGGGCAGATGAGCGTGGCGATGGGCGAGGCCGTGACCAGTTTTGTTGCAGGCCGTCCGGATGTGTTCCTGTTTGGTTTTCGTTCGGTGTTCTATGTGTTGATGGCCGTGGCAGCCGTGGGCTTTGTCCTCTCGATGGTTCGTTTGGTGAGGATGCGCGCCCGCCATTAGCGTGTTGGGAGGCTGCCTGCCACGTATCCGCGCCGTCCCAAAAAGACTGGTTTGTGGTGCGATGCGGCTTGTGGGGCGGGCGGGGGTCGGTCCGTGGTAGACTATCGAACAACGTTTATTAATCGCGCGGTATCCTTGCCGCGAGAAGGGGTTGCGCCATGCAGGAGCTTGAGGATCGTATTCGCCATGACGGCATCGTAAAGGCCGGTAACGTCCTTAAGGTTGATGCCTTCCTCAACCACCAGTGCGATGTTGAGCTGTTCGACCACATGGGTTCCGAGTGGGCCCGTCTGTTCAAGGATGTCGAGATCAACAAGATCCTGACGATTGAGGCTTCGGGCATTGGTATGGCTTGCATCGCGGCTCAGCATTTTGGCGGCGTGCCGGTGGTCTTTGCCAAGAAGGCACAGTCCATCAACCTCGACGGCGAGCAGTACGCCACGACCATCTACTCCTTTACCAAGCAGAAGGAGTACCCGGTCATCGTTGGCAAACGCTTCCTGTCCGAGGGCGACAAGGTCCTGATCATCGACGACTTTTTGGCCAACGGCTGCGCGCTCGAGGGTCTTATCAAGATCTGCGAGGCTGCAGGTGCCGAGGTATCCGGCATTGGCATTGCGGTGGAGAAGGGCTCCCAGGGCGGTGGCGATAAGCTCCGCGAGCGCGGCTTCCGCGTTGAAAGCCTAGCCCGTATCGCCGATATGGACTGCGATACCGGCGAGATCACCTTCGCCTAAGCGCGCAACACAAGCGATTGGTATGCGATGTGACAAAGGGACTTTCCCTTTGTCACATTTTTTATGAGGGGAGGTGTTGATATGGATGAGAACAAGATGGGATGGCGCGAGTATGCGCGCTATGCCGAGATGTCGGTCGAGGAGTTGGCGCGAGATTGCGAGGTGCAGGTGTTTCGCGCGACAGGTCCGGGCGGACAGGGCGTGAACACGACGGACTCGGCGGTGCGTATGAAGCATGGGCCCACGGGGATTGTTGTGACGGCGC
>CABPXT010000136.1:0-5366 GCA_902461405.1 uncultured Collinsella sp. | reverse complement strand
AGGGTACCGCCTCGCGGTGACATCGTTTTTATGTCAACCTTGGTCTAACAGAGCCGAAAACATAGGCCCCAAGTTCGGCCTGCAAACTCACCTCTTCAAACATCTCAATCTGTAACAGTAAGACCCAATTTCGACGACTAACTGTTACAGATTGAGATGTTTTCGAGAGACGGCTCCGAATGTCTCAATCTGTAACATGAAGGGCCGGTTTTTGCAGCTAACTGTTACAGATCGAGATTTTCCATAGGACCATTTCTTCCTGTCTCGATCTGTAACACCTAGGCCCAATTTCCATCCCTAGTTGTTACAGATCGAGACATTTCGGCAGCCCCCTTTCACCATCCCATTCAAATACAACAATTTTGTTAGTCTTGATTAACTTTTAAGCTTAAAACGGGTATCCTTTGCGGCGTCAAGCAAACGGCACGCACACCGTGCCAGATCAAGGAGGCCCCTATGGCGCACCGAGCAGACCGACAGACAATGCAACTTGTCCTTATCCGTCACGGAGAATCCGAGTGGAACAAACTCAACCTGTTCACCGGCTGGACCGACGTAGAACTCACCGACACGGGCCGCGAAGAAGCCGCAGCAGGCGGTCGAGCCCTCAAAGAGGCGGGCTTCGACTTCGACGTCTGCTACACCTCGCGTCTCAAGCGCGCAATTCACACCCTCGACATCGTGCTCGGCCAAATGGATCGCGAGTGGTTGCCCGTCATCAAATCCTGGAAGCTCAACGAGCGCCACTACGGAGCGTTGCAGGGTCTCAACAAGGCCGATGCCGCAGCGGAGCACGGCGACGAGCAGGTGCTCATCTGGCGCCGCTCCTTCGATGTCTGCCCGCCGGCACTCGAACCGGACGACGCGCGCGATCCCCACACCCAGGAGCAATACCGTGATGTCGCGCCCGATCAGCTGCCCTATACCGAGTGCCTCAAGGACACGATCGCCCGCGCCTGGCCTTATTTCGAAGACGAGATTCGCCCCCAGATGCTCGCCGGCAAGCGCGTACTCATCGCCGCACACGGCAACTCCCTGCGCTCACTCGTCATGAAGCTCGAGCACCTCACGCCCGAGGAGATCCTCAAGGTCAACATCCCCACCGGCGTGCCGCTCGTCTACACCTTCGACACCGATTTCAACGTTCTCGACAAGCGCTACATCGGCGACCCGGCAACCATCGCCGCCAAGATCGACGCCGTGGCCAATCAGGGCAAAGCACACAAGTAGCCCCAACCCAAAACCGACGCGTGGCGCCGCACGGCCCAGATGCGACGTCACGCCGCCCATACACAGGAGCGCACCATGCTCAACCATCTCAAACAACACTTTGGCTCCCGACGCACCGGTGGTCACGGAGGCCTAGATATTGCGCGGCATATCGGCCCCGGGCTGCTTGTGACCGTCGGCTTTATCGACCCGGGCAACTGGGCCTCCAATATGGCCGCGGGCTCGCAGTTTGGCTACGCGCTGCTGTGGATCGTCACGCTGTCCACGATTATGCTCATCGTGCTGCAGCACAACGCGGCACACTTGGGTATCGCCACGGGCGCCTGTCTTGCCGAGGCCACGACCCGCTTTCTCCCCCGCATCGTGGGACGCGCGGTGCTCGGCAGCGCCTATCTCGCGACCATCGCCACCGCCATGGCCGAAGTCCTGGGCGGCGCGATTGCCCTTCAAATGCTCTTTGGGCTGCCCGTGCGCGCGGGCTGCGTCATCGTGGCGGCAGTATCGATGGCGATGCTCATGACCAACTCCTACAAACGTGCCGAGCGATGGATCATCGCCTTCGTAGGCGTGGTAGGACTCTCGTTTTTGGCCGAGCTTGCGCTGGTCAAGGTCGACTGGCCGCAGGCCGCCGCAAGCTGGATCACGCCCAGTATGCCCACTGGCTCTGCCGCGATTATCGTGAGCGTCCTGGGTGCGGTCGTTATGCCCCACAACCTTTTTCTGCACTCCGAGGTCATCCAATCCATGCACTTCGAAGGCCAAGGCGAGCAAGTTATCGAAGAACGCCTGCGCTACGAGCTCTTCGACACGCTCTTTTCGATGGGCGTGGGCTGGGCAATCAACTCGGCAATGGTCATCCTGGCCGCAACGACCTTCTTTGCGCACGGCATTGTCGTAGACGACCTCGCCGTCGCAGCGGCCACGCTCTCCCCCATTCTGGGCCCGGCAAGCGCGACCATCTTTGCCGTGGCGCTACTGTTTGCGGGCCTCTCGAGCAGCGTGACAGCGGGCATGGCGGCGGGAACCATCACTGCGGGCATGTTCGACGAGGAATACGACATCCACGACCGACACTCATCGATTGGCGTGGCACTCTGCTTTGCCGGCGCAGTGGCGGCGTGCCTGGTCGTCCCGAATCCTTTTGAGGGTCTCATTTGGAGTCAGGCACTACTGTCGCTCCAGCTGCCGATCACGGTCTTTGTGCTCATACGACTCACCAGTTCGCCCCGCGTCATGGGCAGATACGCCAATTCGCGCCCGCTCAACACGCTGCTTGTAGGGATCGGTGCCATCGTGACGATTCTCGATATCGTGTTGTTGACAGGGATGTAATGGGGCGGGGCACTTACCCAGTCAAACGTCTCGATCTGTAACATCTAGACCCGCTTTTAATGTCTAGATGTTACAGATCGAGATCATTCCGAGGGACAGCTCCGTTTGTCTCAATCTGTAACACGTAGACCCCGTTTTCACTGCTAGATGTTACAGATTGAGACAAACGGTCGGCCGGACTCACAACAGACAGGATCGGTCAACAGCAACCGTGATCCCTTGGCGACGGAGGAAAAGGGCCCCGGCCGAGAATTCGACCGGGGCCCTTGGACAGAGCTATGTTCGGCTTTCGCCGTGTGTCTGCGAGCTACTCCTCGACGAGCTCAAACTGATCGGGACCGACGCCGCATACCGGGCACACATAATCCTCGGGCAGCTCGGGCGTATCGACCTCAACCTCGTAACCGCAAACGACGCACACGAACTTATAGGTCTTCTTCTCCTCAGCCATGATGTTCTCCTCTCGAACGCGACTGGTGATGTACTTCATTTATCAGTATAGATTCTTAATAATATAATGCAAGTATTTTTAAAACATTTCTAGCCTTGATACGAGGACGCCTTCGGAGGCGTCTTGCCCTTCAGGACCTTATGGTAGTAATCGTAGGCGAGCGGCGTCTCGTCACTCAAGCGCTCGGCATCCTCGACCTCGCCGATAAACAGTAGATGCGTGCCAACATCCACAGTGTCGATCAAATGGCAGCTAAACAGGGCCGCCGCGTGCTCGGGCACATAGGGCATGCCCAGAGCCGTCTCGCGGGTCTCGTATTTGGCAAACTTGTCATAATCGCTGCTGGTGCGGAACCCAAAGTTACCGATGTAGAGCATATCGGCGGTCTGATCGATCACGGTCAGCGCGAACGCTTTGGCCGAAGCGATGACGCCCGAGGTGACGTTGTCCTTGTTCACGGCAACCGAAATGCGCGGCGGCATGGACGTCACCTGCACCGCAGTGTTGATGACGCAGCCGGCGCGCAGCCCGTCTGCCGCGGCGCTCACCACGTACAGACCGCTCGGCATGGTAAAGAACGCAGTTTTGTCCATAACGATCACTCCCCTAGCTCGGGTTGGAACCTCATGGATGTATGTACCCACAAAAAAGGCAGCGCCCATAACGGACGCCGCCTTTGAAACATATGTGTCAGAACAGTAAGAAAGATGAGACGCCCGCAGTTGCGGTGAAATAGGGACTGAATAGCCCCCTCAAACAGGCAAACCAGTCCGTATTCCACCGCAACTTATACAGAACGCCTAGCGATTGCGCTCCTTGAGGGCGCGGTCGATCTCGCGCTGGACATCGCGCTTGGCCATATCCTCGCGCTTGTCGTAAAGCTTCTTGCCGCGGCCTAGGCCCAGCAGCAGCTTTACGCGGCCGTCGGTATTAAAGTAGAGCTCCAGCGGCACCAGCGCATAGCCGCGGTTGCGAAGTTTGCCGTCAAGAAAGTCGATCTCCTTGCGGTGCAGCAGCAGACGGCGCCGACGGTCGGGATCGCGATTCCACACGCCACCATGGCTATAAGGGTGGATATGCAGGCCGACGAGCCAGCACTCCCCACCACGAATCAGTGCGAAGGTATCGGTAATCTGGCACGCGCGCTCGCGAATCGACTTGACCTCGGTACCGCTCAGCTCAATACCGCACTCAAACGTCTCATCGATAAAGTACTCGTGATGTGCCGAGCGATTCTTGGAAATGAGCTTGCGCTCGCGCTTACTGGGCATCGCCGGCCTCCTTGGCGCCATCGGCGTTTGAGCCCGCAGCCTCGCGCTTTGCCCTACGCTCAGCATTGAGCTCGGCGTCGCTCTCGCGCACCAGTTTGATAATCGCTGCGCAGGCCTCCTCGCCCACCAGGTCGCGAGCACGCACCGTCAGGCGCGTCGCCTCCTGCTTGTCGCCGTCGCTCGCAGCATCGGTCGCACACATGATCAGGCAGATGGCGATCTCGGCCGAAGGCGAGGTCGGCACGCCCTGCAGGGCGAGCTCACCCATCACATGGTCGTCACTCTCGTCCGCGGCATCCGGATAGGTGGTATGGATCTTGTTGAGCAGGCGCGTCGTATGCGCATCATTGGGCGCCAGGCGCAGCGCCAGACGCGCGCAGCCCACGGCAGCCGAAATGTTCTCGGTCTCGGGCTCCAAGAAGTACTGACCCAAGTTGGTGTAGGCGCGTGCGGCGCACTTACCGTCGCTCGCGCGCTCCAGCACCGAGAACGAGAGCGATGCCCACTCCTGCTTGTCCTCGAGCGCGCGGAACAGCTCGGCCAAGTCCAAGCGATAGTTGCAGTTCATGGGATCCCAACGCACGGCCTGCATCAGGGCATTCCGAGCACTCACATAATCCTGCTGGCGAATGTAGGCAAACGCCATGTCGGAGTACAGGCGGTCAAAGGGAACCTCGACCTGCACCAGCTCGCGCGGATCCTTCTCCACGCGGCGATAGGCCAGGCGCTCAAACTTGCTGTCGAAGCTAAAGTACTGGCGCTTCTCCTCCGTCTTGCACTCAGCGTCGATATACTCCTCGGCGAGCTCCACCAGACGCTCAAGCAGCGGCGTCGCCGTAGCCAGGTCGCCCTGCGCCAGATAGTTCTCGGCATACGTGATGTCTTCCAAGCTGATAGGCAGGTCCATGACAACTCCTCGGTCCGGGCGGCAGACTCAACGCGCGCCTTAAATATCGGTCAATACACAAAACCCGGGTCTCTAACGAGGCCCGGGCGTTCAATTTTGGTAGCCCGTACCAGATTCGAACTGGTGATCTCCGCCTTGAGAGGGCGGCGTCCTAAACCGCTAGACGAACGGGCCA
>CABPXT010000135.1:0-5387 GCA_902461405.1 uncultured Collinsella sp. | reverse complement strand
GATGCGACACTGAATGTGTCCATCCTCGCAGTATCCGGTTCTCAAGGTGCACGCTTTGCGGCTGATCCGGTCCCACCGGGCCGCGCGGCAAGGAGATATATTGCCAGACCGGAGGGGTTCCGGGGGCGGGAATCTGGGCGTACACATTTCCTACACAATTTGGGATCCGACTAACGTTTGCCAGCCGTTAACTACCGCTCGCCGAGCATCTCTTTATATAAGGCAGTCTCATGGTTAAAGCGGATACGTTCCCCTAGCTAAAGCACAGCCAGCATCGAGCAACTCATCACGTTCTTCCACCGAGAACCCCTCGGCGTAGACGCGCACCACTGGTTCGGTCCCGCTAGGACGGACCAGCAGCCACGTGTCATCCTCGAATGCCAAACGCAAGCCATCCATATGACTAACGTTTTGCGGCACCTTGCCACAAATCGACTTGGGGTTTACGCCCGGCAGCAGCGTTCGTAACGTTTCGGCATCTTCGGCCTCAAGGCGCAAATCGCGTCGACCGTAACTCGTCTTACCAAAACTGTCCTCGAGTTGGTCGACCAGAACGCCCAAAGGCGCGTCCGTCTTTGCCATAAGCTCACACAGAATCAGACAGGCGAGGATTCCATCGCGCTCGGGCATATGCGCGGCGATGCCGATACCACCGGCTTCTTCGCCGCCCATGAGGACGCCGCCCTTCTTCATCTCCGCCGCTATATATTTGAAACCGACTGGTTTGACGGTCACGCGGCAGCCAAGCGCCTCGGCAATGCGACGCACGAGCGTCGAGCACGAAAGATTGACGACGACGCGCCCCTCCAAATTACGAAATTGAACCAAGTCGCCCAAAACGAGCGCCATGATCTGATGCGGATGTATATATCTGCCGCGCTCGTCAACCGCGCCGATACGGTCGGCGTCGCCGTCGGTCACCAGGCCAGCGCAAGCTCCGTCCTCGATAACCGTATGCTCGCAAGCGTCCACCCACGGCTCAACGGGGTCGGGGCAGATATCTTCTTGGTCAGGCGCCTGCCCGGCGTGAATCTCGTGCACCTCAACGCCAAGCTCGCGCAGCAAGTCGGCTAGATAGCCCTGGGCTGCGCCGCCCATGGGGTCAACAACCACGCGCAGGTGCGCGGCACGGATGGCTTCGGCATCGACAAACGATGCCACCGCTTGCATATAGTCAGGAATGATATCCGCGGTGCGATATTGCCCCTCGATCCCCATTGGCTCGGGAGCCATGGTCTCTTCGAGCTCTTCGATGACATCCTGGTTGGCGGTTGAGCCGTCACCCATGCGAATCTTGAGACACAGATAACCCTGCGGATGATGGGACCCCGTCACCATGAGCGCGCCGCACGCCTCACCGTCATAAGCCGCCGCCCACGTAAGGGCAGGGGTCGGAACAGATCGCGAAGCGAGCACGGCGTCTAGCCCGTGCGCTGCTAGCACGCCCGCCGCAAGCTCAGCGAACTCGCGCGCCAGGGGCCGGGTGTCGAACCCTATATATACCGTTTTGCCCGGATTGGTCTTTTGCCACAACTCGCCGACGGCATCGGCGATACGGGCAACGTTATCGGCAGTGAAGTCCTCATCGACGCGAGCGCGCCAACCGTCAGTTCCAAAATGAATTATCGCGCACACGCGCAGACACCTCACAGTGTTTGGATCATGGTACGCATGAGGTATACCCGCGATACACACTCGGCAACCTGCCGGCACCAGCATTCACCATTTGGGCAAATGCTGCCGAGGACATGCAGGCAATAAAACCGCCCCGTATGGAGCGGTTTTGCCCTTTATATATCGAGCGCCTCGGCCATCGCTGCCGTAGTGATTGCCGTGGTTCCACAGCAACTGCCCACCATTGCGGCACCGGCATGTCTCCATTCGATGCATGCGCGCGCGAAAGCTTCGGGGTTCTCGTGCCATACGGGGCCATCCTGAGTCTGGACCGGATCGCCCACGTTGGGACGCACCGTGACGGGAGTAGTCGCCGATGCAACCATCCTAGGCACCGCCGCGTTCGCGGCCGCAAGCGAACAGCAATTAACACCAACCGAGTTTGCGCCGTGTTTTTCGGCGTACAAAACGGCTGCCTCGATGTTGAGGCCATCGCCCAACAGGTCGCCTTTGTCATCAACGACAAAACTCACCAGGACAGGCATGCCGTCAGCGGCATCTCGAGCGCCGGCAAGCATGGGCTGCAAATTACGGATAGACGTCACCGTCTCGATCAGCAGACCATCAACGCCGGCATTGAGTAAGGCGTGCGCCTGTTCGCGCGCAATGCCTCGGATCTCACGAAACTCGGCAGAGTCCTCGGCAAACCACTCAATACCGATCGGACCCATCGAGCCCAGCAGCAGCTGAGGGTGCGCCTGGCGGGCATCGTCGACGGCCCCGCGATTGACCTCCGCCACGGACGGCGCAATCTGGTCGTGCTTGAGGGCATAGCTTGATGCCTGAAAGGTATTGGTAATGAGTACCTGCGCGCCGGCGGCGACATACAAGCGATGGATACGAGAAACGGTCTGCGGCTCTGCCAGATTCCAAAACGCCGGTGGAATATCGGCGGCGTCGTACTCACTCAACAGAACACTGCCCATGGGGCCCTGCGCCAACAAGGTCTCGCTCGACAAGCGGCGCGTAAGTTCCTCGGCACCAAAGCGATTGTAATAACTCGTATCCATATATATCCCGCTATTCCTCGACGCTGATTCCCTGCTTTTCGAGATAGGCGAGCCAGCGGTTCATCGTGTCCTCGGATAGCGCATGCTCCATCATGCAGGCCTCGGAATCGGCTCGCTCAAATTCGACACCGAGCTCCTGAACCAAAAACGTGCGGACGAGGCGATGACGGTACCAGATAGCCGTGCCAACCTCGCGGCCGCGATCGGTCAGGACTACCTTGCCGTAGTGCGATTGCTCGACAAGCTCGGATGCCTTGAGCGCCGAAACCGCTTTATTGACCGATGCCTTGGAGACGCCAAGGCGCTGCGCGATGTCGACCGATCGCACGCCGTTGGTTTCCCCCTCTTCGCTTTCAATGCGAACCATGCACTCCAAGTAGTCTTCGTTCGCCACCGTCAGATGTAGTTCGCGCGAGCTATTTGTCGTATCCATGATCTTCCGTCCCTTCTGCATTCAATGGCTGATTCTACCCCATCCAAGCGTCGCGGTATGCCGTGGCATACCGTGCTAGAGTTCTTGTTGCACACGACGACCAAGATTGGAGCGGTCTTTATGGAAAACACCACCACGAACCCCGATGTCCTCGAGCGCTTTTTGCGCTACGTCCAGATCAACACGCAGTCCGAGGATGCAAACTGCGACCAGGTACCCTCGAGCGTCGTTCAGTTTGACCTTGCCAACGTGCTGGCTGAAGAGCTGCGCGAGCTTGGTGCGGAAGATGCCCACGTGACCGAGCATGCCTATGTCTGCGCGCATATCCCCGCAAGTGCGGGCGCTGAGGACAAGCCCGCCCTTGGCCTGATCGCCCATCTCGACACCACCGAAGTTGCACCGGGCGCCGGCGTGAAGCCGCACATCGTACACTACGAAGGCGGCGACCTGGTCTGCGGCACGGTTGACGGTAAGCCCGTTGCCATGAGTACCGCCAAGCTTCCCGCCCTGAACGACCTCGCGGGTGAGGACCTGGTCTGCAGCGATGGCACCACGCTGCTGGGCGCGGACGACAAGGCAGGCGTCGCCGAGATCATTTCGCTTGTCGCGCGTATCGCTCAGGACCCCTCTCTGCCCCATCCCGCACTCGGCATTTGCTTCTGCCCTGACGAGGAGATCGGTCACGGAGCCGAGCTGTTGGATATCGATACCTTTGGCTGCAAGTACGCCTACACGGTCGACGGCGGCCCCATCGGCGAGCTGGAGTGGGAGTGCTTTAACGCCGCCGAGGCGACCATCCGCTTTGAGGGCCAGTCCATCCACCCGGGCGACGCCAAGGGCCGTATGGTCAACGCAGGCAATCTGTTCTGCGACTTCAACGCGTTGCTCCCCTACGTGCAGCGCCCGGAGTATACGGAAGGCTACGAGGGCTTTTATCACCTTGAGGGTGTATCTGCGACCGTCGATCACGCCACGGCGCGCTATATCGTCCGTGATCACGATGCCGCCAAGTTCCAGCAGAAACTCGACCTTATTGATGCCGCCGCCTCGATGCTCAACCAGCGTCTGGGTGAGGAGCGCGTAACGGTCGAGATTAAGCAGCAGTATCGAAATATGGCCGAAATCGTTCATGACTATCCCGAGCTTATTGATGTTGCCAAGGAAGCCTACCTTGCCTGCGGCGTTGAGCCCCAAGTGCTGCCGATTCGCGGCGGCACCGACGGCGCGCAGCTGTCGTTCCGCGGTCTGCCCTGCCCCAACCTTTCCACCGGCGGCTATTGCTATCACGGCGTCAACGAGTTCGTCCCGGTCAGTTCGCTCGTCAAGATGACCGACGTGCTCCAGGAGCTCGTCGCCCGCTTTGCATAAGCCTGGCTGCACAAGTCCAAAAGACGAATCGCCCCGTCCTCAACCAAGAACGGGGCGATTTTTTGCTGCAATGAGAACAGGTTGACGCACGCCAGCCTCTTAACGCAAGGAGTGTCCCAAACTGCCGGCACAAAAGGAACGTCCCCAAGTGCCGCAAAATGACGACATCCACTCTCGCTTTGTGGGTAGTCATTGGGGAGGTTCTTGTTTGACTAGTCGTTTAAAAACGTCCCCAATGACTACCCAACGACTAGTCCGGACCAAGGCAACGCCGATGTTTTGGCAACGACAGACACTATGACCCAATCCGAGGGCACTAAAAAGATAGGAGCCCCCGCTCGTGACCGCGGGTCGGGGCTGCGACAATGATGTTGAAGTGCCATAGGCGCAGCCGCGCCGCAACGAGGTTGGGAGGCTCCCATGCCAAAGTATTCTACCGCGTTCGGGATGGACGTCCACCTGAGGTCGACCACCGTCTGCGCCCTCGACGCGGACACCGGCGAGGCCGTGACGAGGAGGTTCCCCGGCAACCCCTGGGGCGAGATCGCCGGGTGGATGGATGGGTTCCCCGGGCCGTCGCTCGCGGCCTACGAGAGCGGCTACCTCGGCTTCGCCCCGCAGAGGGAGCTCGCCGGGCTCGGCGTCGAGTGCGTCGTCGCCGCGGTCTCGAAGATCCCCAGGTCGGCCGCCGACTCGGCCTCCAAGAGCGACAGGAACGACGCCGCCAGGATGGCCAAGGCGGTACTCGCCCACGACATCTCCCCCGTATGGGTCCCCTCCCCCGAGGTCGAGGGCATCAGGGACCTCGCCGGCGCCTACGACGGGGCGACCGCGCGCCTGGCGACCGCCAAGCAGCGGCTGCCCGCCCTCCTCGCCAAGCGAGGGGTCGTCTGTCGCCGACA
>CABPXT010000134.1:0-5436 GCA_902461405.1 uncultured Collinsella sp. | reverse complement strand
CGCTCGATAATCCGGCCCGTCAACACCTGCGGCGCCAACGACGAGGCAATCGTCGCGGCAGCGGGACGCCTGCCCGTTGTGCTGCTCGACCGCGATGTTGCCGCCGGCGGTGTCGATCTGGTGACCTCCAACAACCGTGAGCTGGTCGCCGGCCTGGTAGACGCCTTGGCCGCTGCGGGCAGCGAGCGCCTGTGCCTGCTCACCGAGGCAAGCGACGACAGCCCCGTGCGTCGCGAACGCGCCGAGGCGTTTGCCGACGAGCTCTCGCGCCGCGGCCTGGCCGGCGAGGTCGTCACCTTGGCGGACGGTGGTGTCGAGGGTGTCAGTCGCCTGGACGAGACCATCCGCGGCTATGCGGGTAAAAAGCTCGGCCTCATTGCCGTCAACGGCCTGGTCTTTCTGCGTCTGACCGAGGCGCTGGCCCAGCTCGGCCCCTCGTTGCCGGCTGGCCTCAAGATTGCGACGTTTGACGATTACCCCTGGAACCACGTGCTCTTTGGCGGTGTGACCACGGCCGCGCAGGACACCCTCACCATTGCCGAGCGCGTAGTCGAGCGCCTGTCCGAGCGCATCGACGTCGTTACCACCACGGTGGGCGATGCCGCAAAGCTCGCCCCCAAGCGCATCGAGATCCCCGGCCGCATCGAACACCGCGCTTCGACCTCGCGCTAGTCTGTGTGATAATATATAGACAATGTCATACAGGAGGTATCCATGGCTGCGTCTGTGTTGAGTGTGCGAGTGGACTCGTCAATTAAAGATTCATTTGCCGAGCTGTGCGAAGAACTTGGCATGACTTCGTCTGTTGCGGTCAACATGTTTATGAGACAGATGCTGCGCGAGCGCTCGCTGCCGTTTGTTCCTTCACTCGGTAAAAGCTCTGCGAGCGAAAGCGTCGCGGCGGGCATTTTGAATACTGCCCAGATTGAGTCCGCCGTCCGCGAGGCAGCCAGCTCGATTCCCGCCATCAAAACCGTGATTCTTTTTGGTTCGTATGCCCGTGGCGAAGCGCGTGCCGATAGCGATATCGACTTACGTCTCGAAGTTGATCGCGAGCAGGGCTTTGGTCTTTTCGCGTTGTCGGCGTTTGGTGAGGCGGTGCGCAAAGAAACCGGGAGGCAGGTCGACCTCGTTTCGAGTGACGATCTTGATGACGATCTTGCCGCGGTAATCGAGCGCGAAGGAGTGATCCTTTATGATCGCGCGTAAGTCAGACTGTCTCCGCGCCCAAGAGGTCTTGGAGGCCATCGCTGAAACGAACGAGCGCATCAAGGTTTTTGATATCACCGAGGACCAGTTTCTGCATGCGAATGACGTGCGGACGAGGGCGTTGGCGGACTCCCTTTTGATGTGCGCGCTTAGGGTGACGGAAGAAGCGGGCAAGTTGTCGGAACGCTCGCAGCGGCTTCATCCCGAAATTGAGTGGCGTGGAATTATCGGCATGAGAAATTACCTCGCGCATGATTACGGCAATGTCGACCGATCGGTTGTTTGGGATGCGGTGACGATGGAGTTCCCAGCGCTGGAACGAGCGTGTAGGCAAATTGTTTCCGAATCTGAACGCTAGCCACTCGTTCGCAACGGCCTGTTCGCGCACGTTTTTTGAGCGCTTGATACGCTTTAACCCTGCGGAAACATTTTTCTGCGATAGTATCTGCGATATAGACCAGTCGAAACCCGCCCGAAAGAAAGGGGAGCGACATGAACCAGCAGAACATCGATTACGTACTCCGCTCCGTAGAGCAACGTGACATCCGCTTTGTTCGTCTGTGGTTTGTCGACATTCTCGGCCGCCTCAAGAACTTTGCCATTAGCCCCGAGGACCTCGAGGTCGCTTTTGAGGAGGGTATTGGCTTTGACGGCTCCGCCATCGAGGGCTTTGCCACGCCCGAGGAAGCTGACATGCTCGCATTCCCAGACGCTTCGACCTTCCAGATCCTGCCGTGGCGCCCGAGCCACAACGGCGTAGCCCGCGTGTTCTGCGACGTGTGCACTCCCGATCGCAAGCCGTTTGCCGGCGACCCGCGCGATGCCCTGCGCCGCATGTTCCGCAAGGCCGAGAAGGCTGGCTATCTGCTCAACGTGGGTGCCGAGCTGGAGTATTACTACTTCCCCGACGAGCACACCCCCGAGCCGCTCGACAACGTGGGCTACTTCGATCTTTCGGTGAGCGATGCCGCCCGCGACCTGCGTCGCAACACGGTCCTCACGCTCGAGAAGATGTCCGTGCCCGTGGAGTACACCTTCCACGCCGCCGGCCGCTCGCAGCACGGCATGAGCTTGCGTCACGCCGAGGCCCTGAGCATGTCCGACGCCATCACAACGGCCAAACTCATCATTAAGCAGCAGGCCTACGAGAGCGGTTGCCACGCCTCCTTTATGCCCAAGCCGTTGGCGGGTGAGGATGGCAGTGCTATGTTCCTGTGCCAGTCGCTGTTCGACCACGACGGCAACAACGTCTTTTGGGGCGAGGACGACGAGAAGTACCACCTCTCCGAAATCGCCAAGCACTACATGGCCGGCATCTTGGCGCACGCGCGCGAGATCAGCGCCATCACCAATCCCACGGTCAACTCGTACAAGCGCATCACCACGGGTGGCGACTCCGTGCCGCAGTACGCCACGTGGGGCCTGCGCAACCGCGCGAGTATGGTCCGCATCCCGGTCTACAAGCCCGGCAAGCCGCTGTCCACGCGCATCGAGCTGCGCAGTCCCGACCCCATGGCCAACCCGTACCTGGTCAACGCCGTCACGCTGGCGGCTGGTCTGGACGGCATCGAGCGCAAGCTGGAACTCCCGCCCGAGGCCACGGCCGAGACGCTCAAGCTTACCGACCGTCAGATGGTCGAGGCCGGCTACACGCTGCTGCCGCGCTCACTCAAAGAGGCGCTCGACGTGTTTGAGGACTCGCAGTTTATGAAGGATGCCCTCGGCGAGCACATCCACAGCTTCTTCCTCAAAAAGAAGCGCGACGAGTGGCATAAGTTTGAGTCTACGATCACCGAGTGGGAGATCAAGCACTACCTGGCGAACTCCTAATCGCACTGGCTTGTTCCAGTACGATTGAGCTCATTTCTTTGGAGGCCGATATGTCCGAAAAGAGTGCCCTGTTCATGGCGCGCACGACGCGCTTCCACGAGTTTGCCCGCAGCTTGACGACTACCCTGGGTGTCGAGGTGAGCCTGGCAACCCCCGATTCGCCAACTGCGGCGCACGACTTTGACCTGCTGATTCTCGATTCAGATGGCATCCGCAGCGACCGCATCGATCAGATTGCCAAGTGGCTTGACGATCGCGGCGGCGTCCCCATGCTGGTGATCGTCGACGACGAGGCGCTCGGTACCTTGCGCCTGCCCAATCACGCGCATGCCGACTTTGTATGCCCCACGGCGACACCCAACGAGCTCAAGGCTCGCGCGCAGCGCCTGATGGGCGAGGAGGAGACCGTCACCGCCGACGATGTACTCAACATCGATAACCTCGAGATCAACTTAGCTACCTACCAGGTGACACTCGATAACGAGCCCATCGACCTGACGCTGATGGAGTACTCACTGCTGAGCTTTTTGGCGACGCACCCCAACCGCGCCTACAGCCGCGAGGTGCTGCTGCACCGCGTGTGGGGCTTTGAGTACTGCGGCGGCACGCGCACCGTCGACGTGCACATTCGACGCATCCGCTCCAAGGTGGGCCCGCAGATCGCGGCGCACATCACCACCGTCCGCGGCGTGGGCTATCTGTTTAAGGACTAGATTTCCACTACAAAGGGGACAGGCACCTTTGTAGTGGCTTTGACGCAGGTGCGGGTTCCTCTCGAATCTGCAACAGAACTTAAGCCTTCCTAAAAGATTGCGTTCTCATACACTTGCGCCCGCATATTGGGGTACAACTCAACGTGAACAACGATGGCCCGCCACGTGTTTGGCGGGCCTTTGGTTATTTGACGAAAGGATCGCAGCCATGAGCGAGAACGATTCCCAGCGTCCCCAGGATGCGGGCAACGCCGGCGAGACCCAGCAGCAGCCGCGTGTGCAGGTGGAGTCGACGCCTGCCGACAGCAACATTCCCTACGTGCAGGCCTACGACACGCAGACCGGCAAGCCGCTGGGCAGCCAGCAGGTTGTAAACAAGCACACAGTGGTCAAGACCAAGACCAAAAAGCTGCCGATCTTTATTACGGCGCTCGCCGGCTGTGCCTGTGGCGCCCTGCTGGTCATTGCGCTCATTATGAGCGGCACGCTCAACATTGGCGGCGGCAAGAATGCCGTGACGGCGGGTGCTTCGGGTTCATCGACGCAAAAGATTACGATTGATTCCGAGGACACCACGCTGGCCGAGGCCGTTTCTGCCAAGGCGTTGCCCTCCGTGGTTTCCATTACCGCCACTTCGAGCGGTGGCCAGAATGGCTCGCTTTCGCAGTCTGCCGACGAGTCGGACAACTCGGGCAGCGTCGGTTCGGGCGTGGTGCTCGATACCGAGGGCCACATCCTCACCAATAACCACGTGGTCGATGGCTATGACCAGTACGTGGTGACCATGGATGACGGCACTACCTACGAGGCCGAGTTCGTGGGCAACGATGCCTCGAGCGACCTGGCCGTCATCAAGCTCAAGGACGCCGATGCTTCCAAGCTCACCCCGATCGAGATCGGTGATTCCTCCAAGCTTAACGTGGGCGAGTGGGTCATGGCGATCGGCTCGCCGTTTGGCAACGAGCAATCTGTATCCACGGGCATCGTGTCGGCGCTGTATCGCTCCACGGCCATGAGCTCTACCAGCGGCAACACCATCTATGCCAACATGATCCAGACCGATGCTGCCATCAATCCGGGCAACTCCGGTGGCGCGCTCGTCAACGACAATGGTGAGCTCGTGGGTATCAACTCGCTCATCGAGAGCTACTCGGGCTCCAGCTCGGGCGTTGGTTTTGCCATTCCCGTTAACTATGCCAAGAACATTGCCGACCAGATCATCGACGGCAAGACGCCGGTGCATCCGTACATGGGCGCTACGCTTTCGAGCGTCAATGCGCTCAACGCCCGCACCAACAAGCTGAGCACTGATAGCGGCGCGTACGTGGCAAGCGTTGTCGAGGACGGTCCCGCCGCCAAGGCCGGCATCCAGGAGGGCGATGTCATTACCAAGCTGGGCGACGACGAGATTACAAGCGCTGATGGCCTGATCATCGCGCTGCGCAGCCATGAGGTGGGCGAGAAGGTCGAGATCACGCTCATGCGCGGCAAGGACGAGAAAAAGGTCACCGTCGAGCTGGGCTCCGATGAGAAGCTGCAGAACCAGCAGCAGGACGACAGCGCGACTGACACCGGCAACGGCGGTATTACCGACGAGCAGCTGCGTCAGTATCTGGAGGAGCTGCTGGGCCAACAGGGCCAAGGCCAAGGCTATGGCCAGGGGTTCTAACGAGCCCCTTCACAC
>CABPXT010000133.1:0-5548 GCA_902461405.1 uncultured Collinsella sp. | reverse complement strand
TCCAAGAACCCGCGGGCGGCTCGGTCTTTGCCCGGGCAGCCGAGGTGCAGACGGTGCGCGCCTTGCTGTGTGCGCTTGCCAATCCGGCCGATACGGCGCAGGGCCTCATGCCGCTGCTGGCATCGCCGATGTTTGCGCTGGGCGCCCAGGAGTTTTTGGCGCTGGCGACCAAGCTTGACGATCAGACGGGGGAGACCTCGCGCCGCAACATCGATGCGGGCATCATGAGCGATTCCGATGTGCCGGGCCTGCAAGACCTGCCGCTCGTGACGCGCGCCCGCGAGGTGTTGCGCTATGCGCTTCGTCGTGTGGGTCGCGATTCGTTCGCCGCCATCGCGCGCGACGTGGTCAACGCTTCGGGCTGGTTCGTGCGTCTGGCGCAGCGCGGTCCCGAGGGCAAGGCCATCGCCGCCAACGTGCTCAAGGCGCTCGACGCCGTGGCCGAGGCAGAGGCCGAGCTCGGCAATTCTCCGCGCTCCATCGCGCTCGCCTTCGACCGCTTCTTGGCGGGCAAGGAGGCCCCGGGCGCGCTCAACGAGGAGGGCGACGGCGCGGTGCGCATCATGACGGTGCATGCGTCCAAGGGTCTGGAGTATCCGGTCGTAGCGGTTGCGGAGTGCTTTGGCGTGCGTAAGTCCTCGGGTGCGGCTCAGATGGGGCGTGTCGAGGGCGGAGCGCAGGTCGTGGCGCTGCCGGCACGCTTCGACGGCGTTAAACTCGCGGACGGCACGTTCGTAAAGGGCGATGACGTCAAAAAGCAGTTTGAGCATGCGTTTAAGGGTAAGGGCACGTCGCTATGGTTGCCGCCGGAGCTCATGGAGGATGTCTGCGCGACGGGTTCTCCCGCCGAGGCATTCGTTCGCCTGCGCAACGACGACCTGCAGCTTTCGCTCGAGGAGCGGGCTCGCTTGCTCTATGTCGCCATGACGCGAGCGCGCGAGCTGGTCATTCTGGCGATGGATGTCGGCGTGAGCCGCGGCAAGGTGACGGCGCCGACCTTCGATGTCGAGACGGATCTGACCTACGACGTGCTGCGCCGCATCCTGCCGACCGACAGCCTGGACATGCCGCAGCTCGATAGCGACCGTTTGGTGTTCGACAACTCCAAGCCGGGCGACTACGAGCTCATTTCGCTTTCGGACTTTACCTTTGGCGAGCAGGCGTTTGAGGCCAACGCTTCGCTGGATGCCGAGGGCAGGCTTGTCCGCGGCGATGCGGAGCCGGAGGGCGCCGGTGCGGATGCCCGCGCCGCCGTTCCCGGCCCTGCCGACCCCGAGCCCGATGCGTTTGAGCTCGTGTATCCCCAGACGGTGGGCGTGCGCATGGGCGCCTGCCCGTATCCGGCGCGCGATTCGTACAGCTACTCGTCAATTGCCGCGGCGCTGCATGCCGAGTCCGAGGACCGTGCCGCCGAGGCACACACGCCCATGGACGAGGCCGGCGATGATGCGGAGTCGGATGGTTCCGAGATGACGGATGCAGGCGTGGCCGCCGTTGAGCCCGCCGGCAACCCCATGGCGCTGGGCTCGGCGTTCCATGCCGCCTGCCAGTGGCTGATCGAGATGGGTGCCGATGCGCTGCCCGCCGAGCGTGCCGACGCCCTGGCTCGCCTGTGGCGCCTGACGCCGGAACAGCGCGAACGCTTCGACGTTGCCCTGGATCGCTGGCTCAAGTCGGCGGTCCGTGCCGAGCTGCTTGCCTGGCCGTGCGTTCGCGCCGAGGTGCCGTTCTTTTCGCTGGGCTGCGAGGATGAGGACATCGCTCGCTACGGTGCATATGCCGAGGGCGCCATCGATGCTTTGGCGACGAACCCGGCGGATTCGTCATGCGCGCTGGTCATCGACTACAAGACGGGCGGCACGCCGGACGAGACGCCGGAACAGCTGCAGGAGAAGCACGCCCTGCAGGCGCACGTCTACGCTGATGTTTTGCACAAGGCGGGCTTTGAGGCCGTGACCGTCAAGTTCGTCCGCGTGGAGCAAGTCGACCTCGCCAACCCGTGCGAGCCTCAGGTGGTCACCTACAGCCTCTAGCCCTCAATAACTTGCGGTGGAATACGGACTGTTTTGGCCAAAAAAGCCGCCAAACAGTCCGCATTTCACCGCAACGCATGGGAGAGCCTGGGGCGGTACAATGGCTCGAACGGTTCAAACGAATAAGGAGCCATCATGCAGCTCACCAAAACGCTTAAGGTGACGCCGGAGGAGCTTTTTGACGCTCTGGCGGGGTCCATCATGCAGGATATCGAGAACGCCACGGGCAAGCGTCCCAGCCGCAACAAGCTCAACGGCTATAAGTACGAGAAGCGCGCCCAGTCCGCAAAAGGCAAGGCCAAGGGCATGGCGATCAAGGCTAAAATCAAGCACTTTGACTACCCGTGTCTCTATGAGGTCCGTTTTCAGTATGCGGCGGGCATCAATACTATGCGCTATGAGGCTGCACCTGCTGGCGATGGTGCCTGCGAGCTCACCTATACCGAGGATTTTCAGGGTGCGGGTGGCAACACGTCTGGCACGCGCGGCAAGCTCGGCCTCTTCTTCTATGAGCGCAAGCTCAAGAGCCACGCCAACCAGACGATTGATCAAATCGTCAAATACATCGAGGGTGAGCGCCGCGTAAAGGCTAATCCCGCCTTCGCCGATGATACTGCCGAAAACGCTTCGGATGTATTCCATTGATACCCTGTGCAAAAGCTTTACCGCTCTTCACATCAACTGTGAACACTTCAGGCTTCGAGTCAGTAGCGAGCGGCCCGACAAAAGTAGTTGATGGAAGTGCCAAATGAATAAGAATGCCGCTACGCAACTGCACATCTATTCCGCCTTTTTCGTTCTCGCGGGATTTGTTTTAAATCGGGGAGTGTTTCTACTTTTCCTTGCGGAGAAAGGAATGTCTGTCACGGAAATCGCGCTTTATCAAGCCCTGTTTAACATTGCAACGGTCGTCCTCGAGCTGCCAACAGGGCTGATAGGCGATTTCTTTGGAAAGAAGTTTTCGATTCAAGTGGGCGTGCTGCTGCTTTTCTTCCATACGGCTGGCATGCTGTTGCTCTCAGGTCCCTTTCTTGTCGTGCTTTCCCTTGTTGAGGCACTCGCCTACTCCCTTCAATCGGGATCCGAACAAGCACTTTTATATGAAATTGCCCGGAATGCCGGTCAAGGAGAGCGTTTCCTCACCATCAACGCTCGGCTGCTTGCCGCGCAATCAATCGCTACGGGAATGGCGATTGTGCTCGGATCTTTCATTGCCCAAGTATCTTGGAGCGCCCTCTACGTATGTGTCTCCGTTTTCTATCTCCTGCAGCTTTTCCTTCTGTATCCCATTGAGAGGACGGAAGCGACCCGTTCTGAAAGCTCTGAAAAGGGAAGGTTTGACGCGGCCAAGATGTTCAGACGCGAAACCTGGCGTGTTGGAGAATCCGCTTTTGCGGTATTGCTTCTTCTAATCGGCACAAGCATGCTCGATGGATTCTATGGGAGTTATTACAACTTGAATCAGTTGGTATTCGACGCATTTGATGCTCCCGTCTCCATAATAGGAATCTTTTTCGGTGCATCCTATGCAGTAAATGCGACGGCCTACATTGCAGCAGATTTCTTCTCATTGCGTTTCGGGAAAAGAAATACCATGCTCGGCTCGATGCTAATCGAGGCTGGCCTTTTCATGATTCTTCCGTGGTTCGCTTCAAATCCGCTGTGTTTGTTTGGCCTTAGCATGGTGCTTTGTTTTCTCCCAGAAGTGGTGTACATCACTTCGGAAAACTTAATCCAAGACGCGATAGCGGACGATCTCCGCGCGACGATCCTTTCCGTCGCGTCTCTGGTAAGGGCTCTCTTTTCTGCAGTGTTTTTCTCCATATTTGGACATGTGTTGGGGTTATATCCCATTCAGATAGCGCTCGGTATTATTGGTGCAATCGCGATAGCAATTACCGCCGTTGTTTCATTAAAAATGGTTGGAATACAGGTCTCCAAGAATTGATATATCGATTGACGAGCTATCCGAAGCGTCGAGCCTTCTTGATGGACATGACTATTCGTCACAAATCATTCCGCGCATCGCCGGGGTTCCAGTAATACTCGATATATCTGGATGCCCTCATTCCCCTTTTTGAAGGTCCCAAATTGACTACCCGTGTTGGTTTGGCTAGGTTCGGGTGCTATCCGCGCCGTGCGGTAAAATCGTTCAGTCAGAACACGAACCCGCATCGGAGCTCATCACATGGCATTCGTCCATCTGCACAACCACACCGTTTTCTCCATGCTCGACGGCGCAACCCGTATCCAGGATATGGTCAATCGCGCCGTAGAGCTGGGCATGCCCGCCGTCGCCATTACCGACCACGGCTACATGTATGGCGTGCCCGACCTGGCGCTGGCCTGCGACGCCGTCAACCACAACACGCCTGAGTACAAAACCTGGAGTCACGACAAGGCCTTTTTGGAAAAGGATCGCCGCGACGAGCTGGTGGAGCCCGATCCCGAGGAAAACCCGCGCGAGCATGCCCAGTATGTGAAGGACATGGCCATGTGGGACGAGAAGGGCAACATCGACGAGCTCAAGCCGCCTCTGGTCATCAAGCCCATCTTTGGCTGCGAGGTCTACTTTACGCCGGACGAGACGCTTGCCCGCGACCATAAGCCCGAGCTCTACCACATGATCCTTCTGGCCAAGGACCAGGAGGGATACGTCAACCTGATGCAGACGGTCTCCGAGGCCGCCGTGCAGGGCTTTTACTACAAGCCGCGCGTGACGCTCGACAACCTACGCCGCCACGCCAAGGGCATGATTTGCACGAGCGCCTGCATCGCGGGCATCATCCCCAAATACATCGACCGCGGCGACATGGAAGGCGCCATCAAGTGGGCCGAGACCTTCCGCGATACCTTTGACCCCGGCGATTTTTACATCGAGATCCAGGAACACGGCATCACCACCGACAACGGCCTGACCGACGAGCAGATGGACCGCACGCTCATCGATATCGCCAAGCAGGTGGGCGTCAAGGTCATTGCCACCAACGACTTCCACTACCTGCGCCGCGAGGACGCGCCTGTGCAGGACGTCATCATGTGCATCGGCATGAACGCCAAAGTCGACGACCCCAACCGCATGCGCATGACCGGCTCGGAGTTTTACATGAAGACCGAGGAGGAGATGCGGGCGATGTTCCCGTATTGCCCCGAGGCCTGCGACAACACGCTCGAGATCGCCGACAAGTGCTACGTTGAGCTGGACTGGGACTCCATCATCCTGCCGCGCTTCCCGCTGCTCGATCCCGGCGAGACGCACGAGAGCCAGTTCCGCCGCGAGTGCGAGAAGGGCCTGCGCCAGCACTACGGCGACGACTGGGCTACGCGCGAGATCGGCGGCGTCAACATCAAAGAGCGCTTTGAGTACGAATACAAGGTCATCTGCGACAAGGGCTTTGCCGCCTACTTCTTGATCGTTGCCGAGTACGTGCAATGGGCCAAGGACAACGGCATCGGCGTCGGCCCCGGCCGTGGCTCCGCCCCCGGCGCCCTCGCCCCCCCCGCCTGATGGCCTG
>CABPXT010000132.1:0-5779 GCA_902461405.1 uncultured Collinsella sp. | reverse complement strand
GCGGCAAGCCGAGTGTTGTTGCCGTCGAGGGAGACCGCCTGCTTTGTCCGCGTGACTATCTGGGTATCGCGCACCTGCCCGAGCTTGTTGCCGCCGGCGTGGCATCGCTCAAGATCGAGGGACGCATGAAGAATCCCGATTACGTATTCAACGTGGTGAGGGTGTGGCGTCGGGCACTCGATATACTGTGCGACGGCGCGTGGGACTCCGGTGCCGTGGAAAAGCTTGAACGCGAGCTGGGAAGGTCGTTTAACCGTGGGTTTACCGATGCTTACCTGCGGGGTCGTTCGGGTGCCGAGCTCATGAGCTTTGAGCGCGCGATCAACCAGGGCGTGCGCGTGGGCCACTTGGTGGCGGTGGGTCACGAAGAGGTGACGGTTGAGCTTGATGCCGCCGTGGCGGCGGGCGATACGCTCGAAATCCGATTTTACCCGGGTGCCGACGTGCGTCCCGATGTGCCCAAGCGCTGGCCACAGGTGCCTTGCCCCGTGGATGCCGCTGCGGGAGAGCGCATCGTCGTGCATTGCAAACGTAAGGTGGACGCGGGCTGCGAGGTATACCTGATTCGCAGCGCCGGCGTGTTGGATCAGACGGCGGCGGTGTTGGAGCGCATGCGGGCCGAGGCGGATGCGATTGCGCCCGTTGCGCGTGCCGTTGAGGTGCTGCCCTTTGAGGACGTTGCGGTGGATAGCGGTGCGTCGCCGGAGTTGGTGGAGCGCGCGGTTCCCGCTCACATGGTTTTTGCTTGGCAGCTGATGGATGCCGATCCGCGCGGAGAACGCGATTTGTCCGACGCCGTTGTGGTGCTGGACGAGGTGTGCCGCACGGGTGACGTTGATCGGACCCGCTCACTTATGCAGCGTGCCGGGCGCGTCGTCTGCCGCAACCTGGGACAGGTGGTGATCGCTCGCGAGCTGGGCATGACGTTTGACGTGGCGGCGCCGGTGTTCTGCGCGAATCGGGTCACGCTTACCTGGCTGCGCGGACTCGGGGCGGGGCGGGTGTACTTGTCGGCCGAGTTGCTCGGCAATGATGCGGAGCGTGTTGCCGAACTGGCTGCTGAACCCGGCGTCTGGGGTCCGGTCGACGCCGACCGTCCCGAGCTTATGGTGTGCGAGCACTGCCTGCTGACCGCCGAGGGCGTCTGCGCTACCGATGCGACGGGACAGGTCCGTTGCCGCGACTGCTTGCGTCGTCGGCAGGTACGCTATCTGGTCGAGCGTGACGGTACACGTCTGCCGGTCGCCGTTGACGCGTGCGGCAGGACGAGGATTTTCCTGTCGTAGGTGCCGCGTCGCGTCAGTTTGTTATCATAAGAGAGTTTATGGACTTCCAGCACCGCCGTTTTCGGCGAGGGTGCTATAGCAAAAGGAGGATACCCAATGCTGTCTGTTGACGAGCAAATGCGTATCATCACCTCGGGCGCCGCGCAGATCGTTCCCGAGGCCGACCTTCGCAAGAAGCTTGAGAAGGGCGAGCCCCTCAACATCAAGCTCGGCGTCGACCCCACCAGCCCCGACCTGCACCTGGGCCACGCCGTGCCGCTGCGCAAGATGCGTCAGTTCCAGGACCTGGGCCACAACGTCACCCTCATCATCGGCAACGGTACCGCGTTGATTGGCGACCCTTCGGGCAAGAATTCCACCCGTCCGCAGCTTTCGCAGGAGCAGATCGAGGCCAACGCCGAGACCTACGTGAGCCAGGCCATGAAGATCCTGGACCCCGAGAAGACCACCATCGTGCACAACGGCGACTGGATCCTTTCGATGGACCTGGCCGGCCTGCTGCAGGTGTGCTCCAAGTTCACCGTTGCCCGCATCCTCGAGCGCGATGACTTTACCAAGCGCTACCAGTCTCAGACGCCGATCGCCCTGCACGAGTTCCTGTACCCCGTGATGCAGGCCTTCGACTCCGTGCAGATCAAGGCCGACGTCGAGATGGGCGGCACCGACCAGCTCTTCAACCTGCTCGCCGGCCGCGAGCTTATGGAGAAGATGGGCATGGAACCGCAGATCGCGCTCACCATGCCGCTGCTCGAGGGCACCGATGGCGTCCGTAAGATGTCCAAGTCCTACGGTAACTACATCGGCCTGACCGATGCTCCCAAGGATATGTTCGGCAAGACCATGTCCATCCCCGACGAGATGATCGGCAAGTACTACCGCCTGGCGAGCTCGCTCACCCCGGCTGAGGTCGATAAGATCGACGCCGCCCTGGCCGATGGTTCTGCCGACCCCTACGAGCTCAAGCGCGCTCTGGGCCGCGACCTGTGCGATACCTACCACGGCGCCGGCGCCGGCGACGAGGCACAGGCCGAGTTCGACCGCGTGTTCAAGGAGGGCCAGCTTGCCGACTTCCCCGAGAAGCACGTTGAGCTGACCGTCAACGACGAGGGCCAGATTTACCTCGCCGGCCTGCTCAAGGACCTGGGCCTTTCGGCCAGCGCCGGTCAGGCCCGCCGCGACATCGACGGCGGCGGCGTCAAGATCAACGGCAAGGCTGTGGCTCCCAAGAGCTACAACATCGATCCGAGCGCCCTCAAACTGGGCGACACCCTCTCCGTGGGCAAGCGCAAGGGCTTTAAGTTGGTCTAACGAGCGAGTTGACCTCACAAGTGCAATAAGGCCGCAGCCGGGAATCCCGACTGCGGCCTTTTTGGTTACGACGATCCCTTGGGGACGGAGGGATTATTTGGCGGTGCCGTTAAGCGGAAGGGGTGTTAGCGGGACTTTCTTTTGGGCATACAATGGCTATTGGTTTGCTGCGGTGAAGGCCCGTCCGCCCCGCAGTTATTTCTACGGTTAAAGGAGTATGTATGTCCGTTGAGGTCATGAGGTCTGTGATCGAGGCCGCCGAGGGTCGCGTGCCCGTCGACACGCTGTTTACCAATGCGCAGATTGTCGACGTGTACGGTCAGCGCGTGGCGCCCGGTAGCGTTGCCGTCAAGGGCGGCGTAATCGTCGGCGTGCTCTACGACGGTCGCGACGATGCCGCCGGTACCTATGAGGCTGCCGAGGTTATCGACTGCCAGGGTCGCTATCTCGCCCCCGGCTTTATCGACGGACATCTGCACATTGAGTCCTCGAACATCCGCCCCGCCGAGTATGCGCGCATGGCGGCGACGCGCGGTACTACCACCGCCATTGCCGACAGCCACGAGATCGCCAACGTGGCGGGCCTGGACGGCCTGCACTTTATGATCGAGGACGGCCGCCGCGCACCCATCTCCATCAAGTACATGATGCCTTCGTGCGTGCCCGCGCTGCCCGACGAGCAGGCCGGTGCCGTTATTTCGGCTGCCGATATGCAGGCGTTTTTTGCCGAGCATCCGGGCGATGTTTTTGGCCTGGGCGAGATGATGAACCTGCCGGGTGTCTTTATGGCCGACCCCGAGACCTGTGCTCGCATCGATGCTGCCAACCAGACGCCGTCCAAGCAGGTCGACGGCCATGCACCGCTCGTTGCCGGCAAGGACCTTAATGCCTATACCGCGGCGGGCATTATCGCCGATCACGAGTCGACGATTCCCGAGGAGGCGCTCGATAAACTGTCTCGTGGCATGTACGTGATGCTGCGCGAGGGCACGTGCAGCCATGACCTGGCCAATCTGTCGCCGATGCTGCTGGAGAACCCCGCGCGCGCCCGCCGCTGCTGCTTTGCGACTGACGACCGCGCCCCTTCCGATGCGCTTGCGACTGGCATGATCGACAATGCCTGCCGCGTGGCGATTGAGGCCGGTATCGACCCCGTGGTCGCTATCTCTATGGCGTCCCTCTCCACGGCCGAGGCGTTTGGCCTGGATCACGGCTGCCGCGACCCGCACGAGCTGCGTGGTGCGATTGCCCCGGGCAAGCGCGCCGACCTGCTGGTGCTTAATGACCTGACGTTCGCCACGGCTCCGCATCGCGTATATGCCGCCGGTGCTCTGGTGGCGCAGGACGGCACCTTTGTGGGCGAGATCGCACCCGAGATGGCTGAGGTTGCGGCGCTTGCCGATGAGCTTCGCGCCTCCGTTAAGCTGCCGAAGCTTTCGCTCGACGTGTTTGACTATGCCTTTAAGCCGGGCGAGGCCGTTATCGATGTCATCCCGGGTATGGCTATCACGGGTATGGTTCGCCCCGAGAGTGCCGAGGGCCTGCGCCGCATTATGCTGATCGAGCGCCACGGCCGCGGCGTGTCGCTGCAGGCCGAGGGCGCCGACGGTGACGGCCCCGCGGGTCTGGGCTTGGTTGGCAAGCATATCGGTCGCGGCTGGGTGCGCGGCTTTACCATCACGGGTGGCGCCATTGCCTCCACGATTGGCCACGACTCGCACAACGTGTGCGTGGTGGGCGACAATGCGGCGGATATGATGGCTGCCGTTGAGGCCGTGGGCCAGGGCGGCCACGTGCTGGTGCGCAACGGCGAGGTCGTGGCGCGCATTCCGCTGGCGCTCGGTGGCCTTATGAGCGAGGGCACGGCCGAGGATGTCGCCGCGCAGCACGACGACTTTATGGTCAAGGCGCGCGCCATGGGTATCGAGCCGCCGCTCGACCCCATCATGGGCATCATCTTCCTGCCCCTGCCGGTCATCCCGACGCTCCGCATCCGCCCCGAGGGCATGTTCGACGTCACGACCTTCACCTACGCCGACTAGTCATCGGGGACGTTCTTAAACGACTATCCGTCGGGGTGGCGTGTCGCCTGACGCCGCGACCGTGAGACCTCTGGCATGTGTGAGCTATTTGCCAGGTCCTTGTAACGTTTACGCCCGCGGAGTCTTATTTGAGCTCCCTTTGGGTACGTTGGAATCGGATACACGTTCGATTCCAACAAGCCCGAAGGGAGCTTTTCTATGTTTAAACTGATTGCATCCGATATGGACGGCACATTGCTTGACGAAAACGGCCAGGTGCCTCCCGAGACCTACGAACTGATTCTGGCGCTACACGAGCATGGCGTGCATTTCGCCGCATCGTCAGGTCGTCGCTACGATCGCCTGTGCGAGTTCTTTGCGCCCGTTCGCGACAAGATGGACTTTGTCGCAGCTAACGGTGCCCAGGTCTTCGCCGACGGCAAAATGGTAGACCGCGAGGTGTATTCGCACCTGGCGATTCGAAGGCTCGCCCAAGCCGTCAGGACGTTTCCCAATCTGCATCTTGCGCTCTTTGACCGAACCAAGTCCTTCCTGCTCGATGACGAGTGCAAGTTCGTGCGTGAGGTCGATAAGGACCTTCCCAATGCCGAGCGTATTTGGGAGCTGCCCGATCCCAGCGTAAATATCATCAAAGCGAGTATCTTTTGCGACGACAGTGCGGTTATGGACAGTGCGTACGTGCTACAGCGCGAACTTGGTCAGCTCTTTACTTTTGCGCCTTCGGGCAACGCGTGGATCGATGCCATGCAGCCTGGTGTGTCGAAGGCCTCGGGTATCGCGCAGCTCGCGGAGCATTACGGCATTGGTCGCGACGAGGTCATGGCGTTTGGCGACTCGATGAACGACTACGAGATCATTCGCTTTGTCGGCACGGGCTGCGCGATGGAAAACGCGCGCCCCGCGCTTAAGGCGGTGGCCGATCGCGTGGTGGGTTGTAACCGCGACCACGCCGTCCAGCAGGAGCTCCGTCGCGTGCTGGAGAGCCTCGCTTAATCCGGCAGATGGGGACGTTCCTTTTCTGCCGACAGTGGGGGACAGTCCTTGCAGATTTTTCGCGAAGGCTGTCCCCAACGACTAGTCGTTTAAGAACGTCCCCAACGACTAGGCGAGGGCGGCCATGATGGTGCGGGCGACGCCGTCGTG
>CABPXT010000131.1:0-5822 GCA_902461405.1 uncultured Collinsella sp. | reverse complement strand
GCTGGTTCCTCAACGGCATTTATTCGCCGTTCGATGGTAAGTCCTATGGCTGGGATGCTGCGACCAATAGCTATTGGCGCTTCTACGTAAATGGCAAGTTCGCCGACGTTGGCGCCGGTGCCTACAAGCTCCAGGAGGGTGACGCCGTCACCTTTATGTATGGTGCTGACGCCGATGCTCTCCCCGGTCAGGTTCTTGGGTCCGTCGATGTTATCGGTCCCGATGTCAACGGCAACAATACTCGCTGGGGCTCGGCAAGCAATGTTTCTCTGCCCGAAGGCTCTACGGCCCAGGACCTTATTGAGACGGTTCTGAAGGCGAAGGGCGTTACGTACAACGCCTCCCAGAGCGGTGCATATTGGTTCCTGAATTCCATTACTTCGCCGTTCGATCACAAGCCGTATGTATGGGATGCTGCGACCAATAAATATTGGCACCTGTATATCAATGGAGAGCCCTCCTTACTCTGCGCCAATCAGATTACGCTCAAGAGCGGCGATAAGGTTACGCTTGCCTATACCACCGACGATTCGGCCATGCCCGATCCCGACAAGATTGTCGTGGACCCGAGTGCGACGACTCCTGATTGGGATGCCGAGTGGGCCGGCTACGGCAACAGTGGCAACGGTTCGACCGTAACGGATGCCAAGACGCCTGCGCAGGCCGCCGGTCTTAAGTGGGCCTTCGATTGGAAGGCCGAGTCTGGCCAGCAGTATGCCAACTGCAGCGAGCCTGTCATTGCTAACGGTTTTGTGTACATCGCGACCGAGAACGAGCTCATTAAGATCGACTCGTCCACGGGCAAAAAGGTTGCCTCTGCGCCGCTTGCCTCCAAGGTGAGCTACACCTCTCGTCCGATCTATACCAACGGCCTTATCATCGTTCCGCTCAACGGTGGTGCGGTCCAGGCGATTACTGCGGACAAGCTGATCTGCAAGTGGCTGACGCCTGGTTTGACGGACTTGACGCAGAGCTCCTGCACCGTGATTTCGGACGGCGAGTACGTCTATGTTGGTACGGTCGATATTTCGTATGACGAGAACTACAACGCGACCTACGGCAACGGCTCCCTGAAGCGTATCAAGATTGCCACGGGCGAAGTTTCTTGGCAGAACATTGACCCCTCCGAGGGCTATTATTGGACTGGCGCTGCGCTGACGGATAAGTACGCCATTGTTCCTACGAGCGCGGGCACGCTTAAGTGCATTGATAAGACGACGGGCGATGTCGTTTCGACCATGAAGCTCGGCGCTGTCGCAAATGCCGATTGCATTGCCGATCCGTCCAATGGTTCGACCTTCTATCAGATGACGCACGACGGAAAGCTCCATGTGATTTCGCTTTCGGCAAAGGGCGTGCTGAGTGAACAGAAGACGGTTGATCTGGGCCTTACGAATAATCTGAGCGCCCCTGCGGTGTTTGGTGACAATCTGATTGTCGGCGGACAGACGGCTAAGGGCTCTGCTCTGGTTCTCTATAACCTGAAGACGGGTAAGACCACGATGGTCGCTGCTGCCGACGGCAAGGCGCTGCCGGCTGGCCTCAACGGTATTGCTGCTACTCCGCTGGTGAGTGTTCAGGGCGGCAAGACCTACGTGTACTTCACCGTGAACAGCGCGGATAGCAAGGATTACGTCAACTACTCTGCTGGTGGTGGCGTGTATCGCTATACGCTCGGCGACGCAGAGGCGACGCAGATTTATGATGCGGCCGGCCATTACCAATACTGTGACTCTCCGGTCATTGCCGATGCTTCTGGCAACCTCTACTACATCAATGATTCGGGCATGCTGTTCAAGCTCGGGGCTGTTGAGTCTTGGACGGTTGCCTTTAATTCCAACGGCGGGTCTGCTTGCGACACTAAGTTTGTGGCTACGGCCGACGGCAAGCTGGTCAAGCCGGCCGATCCGACGCGCGATGGCTACACTTTCGGCGGTTGGTTCACCGATGAGGCTTGCACGCAGGCGTATGACTTCAGTACGCCGGTGACGGCCGATCTGACGCTGTATGCCAAGTGGACCAAGAATGCCGTTAACCCTGGCGGCAATGGCGGTTCTGGCACTAATGGTGGCAACGGTGGCGCTGGCAACGGTTCCGGCGCTGGCACTGGCACTGGCACGGGTTCCGGCTCCGGCACGAAGGGCCAGCAGGCCGGCGGCGCTATCGCCCCGGGTCAGAAGCCGGTGACCAAGACGACGGTGTCGACCAAGACCGAGACCAAGGACAACAAGTCCGACAAGAAGTCCGATTCCAAGTCCGATACGGGTGCTGCTTCCACGACCACTGCTAAGAAGTCCTCTAGTGCTTCCGAGCAGGAGACTGGCACCAACCCGCTCGCCATCGTTGGCATCGCCGCCGGCGTCATCGGTCTCGCCATCGTCGGCGTGTTCGTGTTCACCAAACGTCGGTAGGTGAGGGCTGTGTCCAATAAATCCAAGGACGCTGACCCCAAGCAACCAGATTCCTCGTTTATCCAGCTTGACGATGCAAAGCAAAAGGGCGCCGCTTCGGCGGCGTCCGCCCCTCGCCGCAAGGCGCTCCTCGGCGTTCTGACTGCCGCGTGCACCATTCTGATCGTCGTCTCGCTGGGTTTCGTCCATCCTTCCGCAAGCGGTGCCTGGTCTATCGACTGGATCATTCAGGCCGTGACGGGGGAGAGCGTCGTCACCAAGGACACCAAGGCGTCTGGCTCGTCTGCCGCTTCGGGCGAGGCCAGTTCCAAGGATTCCAAGTCATCGAATGACGCAAAAGATGAGTCCAAGCATTCTGATGAGTCCAAGTCCAAGGACGATTCCGAGTCTTCAAACAAGGAATCGGACAAGAACTCGGATAACAAGAAGTCCGAGGACCAGGACGGCAAGAAGTCTGGCGATAAATCCGCTGCCCAAAATACGGGAGCCGGTGATACTTCCAATGCGTCTGGCGGTGCTTCTTCGGGCGGTGGCCAGTCGTCTGATGGAGTTTCATCCTCTAATGGTGGAAACGCCTCCTCGGGCGGCCAGAGCGGCTCGCAGGAGTCCAGCTACGTAACAGTGACGGTTTCGGTCACATCGAGCGCTGTGGGCAATCCTGTGTCTTCTGGTGGCACCTTTACCTTTAACGAAGGCGCTACCGTCTACGATGCCCTTTGCGCGCTGGGCCTTTCTGTCAACGCACATGGCTCGTCGTACGGCACGTATGTCTCCGCGATTGGTGGTTTGGCCGAGAAACAGTACGGCGGTACGAGCGGCTGGATGTACTCCGTCAACGGCACAACGCCCATGACGGCCTGCAGCAACTACGTTCTCTCCAACGGCGACAACGTGGTCTGGTATTACGTTACAGGCTAGAGGCCTCGACATAGCGCGCCAGACGGGCGGTTCGGACAAACATCCGGGCCGCCCGTTTTTCATGCGAATGGGATTGGGTCGCCGGGTCTCTCGGCAAACAAAAAACCGGTTGGAACGGGAATTCCAACCGGTTATACATTCAAGCAAATAATGAATCGACTACGACCGTGCGCCCTCGAGGAAGAAGCGGCGGCTGAAGTAGTTGTACCAGGTGACGAGGAACGTGGCGATGGCCTTCATGGCCTGGTAGCCGATGCTCAAAAACGTGACGCCCACAAACATGTATAGGTCGTTGAGGCCCAGGCCGATCACCGACAGGATGGTGAAGATCGTGAACTCGCGCTTGCGGCTCATGCCCTCGCGGTGGTCGAACACGTACTTCATGCTGAGCCAGTAGTTGACCACGACGGACGTGGTAAACGAGACCGTGGTGCTCATCAAAAAGTCGAGGTGAAACAGCTCGACAAGCGCAATGAGCATACCCCAGTCGATGCCAAAGGAGATAAGACCCACGACAGCGAACTTGAGGAACTGCTTGGTATGAGGTTGTGCCAGTGCCTTGCGCACGTAATCACATCCAATGCGTTGATGAATCGAGCAGAGGATACTTTAGAGCTTTTGCAAGGGAAGCGTAAGGTCTTTGCCAAGAACTATACGAACTCGCCAAATTTTCAAGAGCTAATCCGCAAACGTTGAAAATTTGCCCGTAAACGAGCAAAGCCCACGAACAACACAGCGCTTGACGCGCGTCATCCGTGGGCATTGTAAAGCTGTAAGGTTGCGAGTTACTTGGTCTCATCGCCTTCCAGGAAGATCTTTCGGGTCACAAAGTTGTAGACCATGACAAGCGCGGTGGCGCAGATCTTGGCGATATTGGCCTCGAGTCCCAGGCCGGCGTTGAGTGTCAACACGATACCGTCGTTGAGTGCCAGGCCGATCACGGACAGCACGACAAAGATAATGAACTCGCGGCGGCGGCTCATGCCTTCCTTGTGCGCAAACACGTACTTCATGCTGGCGACGTAATTAAAGATGAGTGAGATGATAAAGCCGCTGGTGTTGGCGATTAGGATGTTAAGGCCCAGACCGTAGTGGAGCAGATTCATGATGCCAAAGTCGATGACCGTGGCGACGATGCCGACGACGCCAAACTTCATGATCTGCGCAAGGAGCTTCTGCATGGTACCTGCCTTAGGGTGGCGCCGGGACGCCGTGGGGATGATAAACTCAGCAAGTTTAGCCAATCCCCACGGGTGGTGCTAGGCGCGCTCCTCGATAGCACCGTTTCTATATGCATCGAGCAGCTGGCGCAGGTCTTGGATCTGGCTGCGGATCTTGGCTCCGGAATCGGTGTCGCTCACCATGCGGCGACGGTCTGCTTGGTCAAAACGGTTGGTCTCGCTTTCGATGTCCACGTTGCGCGTGAGTGCCTCGGCAACCGTCGTAAAGGCCCGGTGCGACTTGAGGCGGCAGCCGCGCGAGCTCGAGATGAGCGTATAGCCGGCGATACCCGTCTTGGGGTGGTAGGCGCGGCAGAAGCCGCCATCGATGACCAGCAGCTTGCCCTCGGCGCGGATGGGCTGCTCGCCCTTGGTGGTCTTGACGGGCGTGTGGCCGTTGATGATGTGACCGGTCGGTGAGCATGCCATGGGCGCGACGCCAAACTCGCGCATGATGTCATTGCAGACCGAGGGCGACTTGGTAAGCGTAAAGTACGGGTCCATCGGCTCGACCCAGGTGCTCTTATCGGCGATATAGGCGCGCTCAAAGGTGCGCACCAGGCGTCCGCTGGCGGGTGAGTTAAAGCCAATCCACAGGTACCACATCCAGTCGAGAGCGTCGCGGTCGCCCACGCGCCAGGCGCGGCGGGCGATGTGGTCGCAAAAATCGAGATAATCGCGGCCAGCGTGCCAGGTGCCCAGGCAGTTCATGCTGCTAAAGGTGCCGTCTTCGTTGAGCGGCACGCAGCCATGGAACAGCAGGTTGCCGTTGGCGACCTTGTATATCGAGCCGTGGGAATAGAGGAAATCGATATGGCGATGCAGGTGATCGGCGGTGACAAACTCGGACACGAGCTTGTCGATGATGTGCTGCTCCTGGGGCGTGAGCGTATAGGGGTCCGTCGGGTCGACGGTGGGGAAGTCGTTGGTCGTGAGCGGCCACACGCTGCCGTCGGCGAGCGTGACCGTGCCGGTGTCGTGGTCGATCTTGTCGAGTAACAGGCGGTCGGTCATGTCGAACTCGGGATGGCGCTGGATAATCTGACCCTCGAGCTTAAAGAGCAGCACGTTGATGGCCTTGATCAGCGGGGTGATGGACTCACCGGCGGTGTAGGTGGCATCGGCAAAGGCGACAAGCTCACGCAGCGAGATGCCGTAGTCGTTCTCCAGGATCTCGTAGTTGTCGTAGCGTAGGTTGTTGCGCAGCACCGTGGCGATGCAGGCGGGCTCACCGGCCGCAGCGCCCATCCACAGCAGGGCGGGGATTACGCCT
>CABPXT010000130.1:0-5834 GCA_902461405.1 uncultured Collinsella sp. | reverse complement strand
GGAGAACCGCCCCGTGCTGCTGTGTGCCGCGCTGGCCGATAAGGACGTGGCGGGTATCGTTGACGTTCTGGTTCCGGCGTTCCCCCGCGTGGTCGTGACCCAGACCGATTCCGATCGCGCCCTGCCGGCAGAGGAGCTCGCTGCCCTGGTGGGTGCCGATAAGCTCGCGGGCGTATACCCGAGCGTGTCCGAGGCCCTCGCTGCCTTCGATGCCGCAGGCGAGCCCTTCGTAGCAGCCGGCACCATCACCCTAGCCGGCGAAGTAGCCGGCCTGCTGCGCTAACCCATCCCCTCAGCGGTTGCGGTGAAATGCGGACTGTTTTACAAGCCAGGAGCCTCAAACAGTCCGTATATCACCGCAACTCAAAAGCAGTCAATTTGGGACGGGGCTTTTTGGCTGCCCTGTGCCCCGAGTTGACTCGCTTGCCGCGAAATGGGCCTATTTACTACGTTTGACCGGTAACCCTCGACCATACCGAGAATTGCGAAATCAAAATCGCAGGTAAAGGGCTTGCCATTTTTTAAAAAAGACCCGCATGGTCGACCCATGCGAGTTTAACGTAGTAGATAGGCCGTTTTCGTGGCGCAGCTAATCGGAAGGTGCCAAAGGGACTGTCCCTTTGGCACATTGGCTAGTCTAGGCGGACAGGATCGTGGGGGTAGGCGTTGAGAATCTCGACGCCGTTCTCGGTCACCAGAGCAAGGTCCTCGATGCGGACACCGGTGCGGCCGGGGAGGTAGATGCCCGGTTCGATTGAGAACGTCATGCCTGGCTTTACGACCTGCTCGTTGACGAGCGAGACGTCGCCCGGCTCGTGGTCCTGCAGACCAATCGAGTGGCCTAGGCGATGTGTAAAGTATTTGCCATAGCCTGCGTCCTCGATCACATCGCGTGCGGCGCGGTCCAAGTCGCACATGCGAACGCCCGGCGCGATGAGCGCCTCGGCGGCCTCGTTGGCACGGCGCACGATATCGTAGATACGCACGGTCTCCTCGTCCGGCTCGTCCCAAAAGAACGTGCGTGTCATGTCCGAGCAGTAGTTGCGACGGCGTCCGCCAATGTCGAACAGCACCACGTCGCCATGCTTGAGCACGGTATCGTCGGGTTCGTGATGCGGGTCGCCGGCGTTGGCGCCAAAGCTCACGATCGGCGGAAAGCTAAAGCCCTCGCAGCCGTGCTTGCGATACAGGCCGAGCATCTGGTCAGCAATTTCGCGCTCCGTCACACCTTCGTGGACGAGTTTGATGGCATCAGCCATCACGGCGTCGTTGGCGGCGGAGGACACGCGCATGAGCTCCTGCTCGGTGGCATCCTTGTGGGTGCGCGCGGCGGTGACGGCAAAGTCACCCAGGAAAAACTCGCTGGCGGCGTGGCGCTCCATGAGCGGCATCAAAAAGCCGGAGCGCATGACGGTGTCGATGCCGAGCGGTTTGGTCGGATCGATCTCGCGCGCGATGGCGTCGGCCACGACGTCGGTATCGGCGTGATAGGCGACGCGGGCATTGTCGTACTCGGGCAGCTGATGCAGGGCGTTGACCAAGATCACGGGCTCGCTGCCGCGCGCGAGCAGCACGCCGCAAAAACGCTCGAACATATCGGCATAAAAGCCGGTCAGGTAATAGATTGACCACGGGTCGTTTACGAGCAGCTGTGCGCCGGGGTGCTGAGCCTCGAGCGCATCGAGCACGCGTGCCACACGCTGGTCATCGACATGTGCCATGAAACATCCTTTCACTATGGTGCCACCATGGTATCCCAAGCCCGGCACATAGGGACGTTCCTTTTATGCCGGCACCTTGGGACACTCCTTAGCATGACCAGCCTGGCAGGCATGCAGACAAAAGTAGCTAAAAGAGCTCCGTCCCTAATTAGCTACTTGGGTTCGGTCGATGTTCATGCTGGCGACTAGGTCAATGTTGGTGCCGAGAAGATCTTCCAGCACGACGTCGCCCATGCGGATGGGGGCGTTGACGACTAGACCTCGGATGAGGTTCATGGCTTGGGCGTGGAGTGCCAGCGGGATGGCATCGGCGGTGCGCACGGGCAGCAGGGCCTCATCGCCGCCGGATACGGCCACGGTGGTGGTGAGCACGCGCATGGGGCAGGTGAGCTCCTGATGTGCGAACGTATCGCCGCGCGGGCAGTTGTTACCGGTTACGGAGCGCACTTCCACCACGGTGCCATTGGCGTCGTGCTCCACCTCTACGGTCAGGAGGCACTCGGATGGGCAGGTGGTGCAGTTGAACTGCAGCGTCTCGGTCACATTCGTACTCATGAGCTATGCCTCCTCAACGGGATCGACGGACAGGACAATCTCGCTGGCACCCAGGTCGAGCGCTTGCTGGATGACTTTCGCCGGCAGCGGAAAGCTTTCCATAACGCTCGGCTTAAACGCGCGGACCTTGCCGGCGAACAGTTCCTCGCTGTTTGCCAAGATCCTCACGCGGGCGGCGTCGACGGGCCGGCGCACACGGAAGTTGAGCTTGGTGAGCGCCACAGCCGTAATGCGTCCCGGCAGCGCGTAGCCCGCAATGCCGGCAGGGGAGACCGTGAGCTCGCAGCTCGTGTCCGCGACCGCGTTCGTTTCGGCTCCGCCACCCAGCGCGTACGTCGCCGCGGCTGCACCGGCGCGCTCGGACTCGGTTGTCACGTTGTCGGCTAGGTCGTGCACGTGCAGCACGTTGCCGCAGGCAAAGATACCCGGCACGCCCGTCTGCAGGCTCTGGTCCACTACGGCGCCGCGCGTGCGTGGGTCAAGCTCCACGCCCGCGGCAACCGAAAGCTCGTTCTCGGGAATCAGCCCCACCGAAAGCAGCAGTGTGTCGCACGGAACGATGCGCTCGGTCCCCGGAATGGGTGCCAGGCGCTCGTCGACCTGGCTTACCTCGACGGCCTCCACGCGGTCGTGCCCGATCACGCGCGTGACCGTGGTAGACAGATGCAGCGGAATGCCAAAATCGTCCAGGCAATTCTTCACATTGCGGCGCAGTCCGTTGGCGTACGGCATGAGCTCGTACACGCCCTCGACGGAAATCCCCTCAAGCGTGCAGCGGCGCGCCATGATAAGCCCGATGTCTCCCGAGCCCAAAATGACGGTGCGCGAGCCGGGCTTGAGGTTCTCGATATTGATGTATCGCTGCGCCAAGCCGGCCGTAAACACGCCGGCGGGACGACTGCCGGGGATCTTGATCTCGCTGCGTGTGCGCTCGCGGCATCCCATGGCAAGGACGACCGCGCGTGCGGTGAGCTGTAGCATACCTGCACGGCTCATGAGTGTGACGGTATGGACCGCGGTGTCTTCCGTAGGCTCGCCCGAATCAATCCCAATCACCATGCTGTTCAGGAACAGCGCAATGTCGGTTGCGCGCACCTGGTCGATAAAGCGCTGCGCGTACTCGGGACCGGTGAGCTCCTGCTTAAAGTGTGAAAGGCCAAATCCGGGGTGGATGCACTGGCGCAGGATGCCGCCCAGATGCTGCTCGCGCTCCACGATGGCCACGCGTGCGCCGGCCTTGTGCGCGGCAAGCGCGGCCGCCATGCCGGCAGGTCCGCCGCCGATAACGACCACGTCGAAGGCTTGCGTTTGTACGGCTTCTACGACGCCGCAATCAATCGCGCTCGATTTGAATTTCGCCATCCTAGCGCACCCCCTTAAGCGGTCCCTCAACCAGCCAAGATCCGGCGTCCTCCAGTAATACCTCGCTGGGGTCGCAGCCCAGCTCTCGGGCAAGAATCGCCACCACACGGCTCTGGCAAAAGCCGCTTTGGCACCGACCCATGCCGGCGCGGCAGCGGCGCTTGACGCCCTCGACCGAAATCGCGCCCGGACGGCGTCGGATCGCGGCCACAATCTCGGCCTCGGGCACCGTTTCGCAGCGGCAGACAATCTGCCCCCATGCGGGGTTGGACTCAATGAGTTCTTCCTTGCGAGCCAGCGGTGCGCGGTCAAAGTCGTCCGGTGCGCGGCGAATTGGGTTCCAGTCCGCCCGCTCGTGCAGCTCCACTCCCGCCTCACGCATCACAAGCTCCATGCGCTCGGCAATGGCCGGGGCGCTTGCCACACCCGGTGACTGAATGCCCGCCGCCTGGAACAGCTCCGGCACCCCGGCCGACTGCCCCATAAAGAAGTCGTTCGTTCCCTGAATGACCGGACGCCCGCGGCAAACGCGCGCACCACGCGTCGCGTGTCCAGGTCGGGCACCAGCTTGCGCGCGCCGGTCAGCAGCACGTTCACATCGCTCGCATAGGTCTGCGTGTCGCCCGGCTCGCGCACGGCAGCCGTGGCGGTGATCACGGTGTTGCCGTGCGCGGTGCCCGTCACGATAACGCCCTTCGACACCGGCGTCGGCACGGGGTAGAGCGGCATGAGCGTGCGCGGTTCCTTGTCCAGCACCACGATGTTGCCCTGGCGCCATACCATCTGAAACTCCTCGGCGCCCGCCATATGCGAGATGTCCGCGGCGCCGTTGCCCGCGGCGTTGATCAGGTAGCGGCAGCGCACGTCTCCGGCGGGCGTCGCCAACGTAAAGCGCGCGTCGTCGCCCGAGCCCGCGACTTCAATCGCCTCCACGGGTGCTGAGCGCATAAACGTCACCCCGTTGGCCACGGCGTTCTCCAGTGCGGCGATGGCAACCTCAAACGGGTCGACAAACCCAGTCGATGGGCACCACAACGCGCACGTTACATCGGCACTGGCGCGCGGCTCTAATTCGTGGATGCGGTCGGGTCCGACGATCGAAAGCTCGGGCACGCCGTTCGCCAGGCCATTCTGGCGCAGCTGCTCCAGATGCGCGCGGTCTTCGTCGTTAAAGCCCAGCACCATCGACCCGATGCGACAGAACAGAAAGCCCAGCTCCTGCGCCCACGTACCGTACAACTCGCAGCCACGGGCGTTGACCTGCGCCTTTACGGTGCCCGGTGTCGGATCGTAGCCGGCGTGCACCAGGCCGCCATTGGCCTTCGACGCGCCCAGCGCAATATCGTTAGCCGCCTCGACCACGCAAATGGACAGGTCATAGCGCGCGAGCTGCCGCGCGATGGCGCATCCGGTGATGCCCGCGCCCACGATAGCGATATCAAACGTTTCTGTCACAGTGCCTCCCAGACGAGTTGACAGGCTGTCAATAAGACTATCCTACGGTCTACACACCCCCAGCGCGGCGGCAATGCGGCGAACAGCCCTGCAACACCCGCCAACGGCAGGCGAGGGGAGACCCGGCAACGTCGACAACTTTGCCTGTCGACAACTAAGGCAACCGTTCGTCTCGATCTGTAACAGTTAGACGAGGATTTTGGTTCTAGATGTTACAGATCAAGACAAGCCTTCCGGCGGATTTTGAATGTCTCGATCTGTATCAGTAAGAGGGGTTTTGGGGCCCAAGATGTTACAGATCGAGATTGAAGTCGGGGAGGGACTCCTGTGTCTCGATCTGTAACACCTAGACCCGGATTCCGCCTCCACCTGTTACAGATTGAGATGTTTGTGTCCGCGCCGGCCCCGCCGCTAGCCGTGGTCCCATATAAACAAACCCCGTGGTAAACTTGACCGGACTGTTAATATCCCGAAAGGTACCCGTAATGTCCAAGTACATCTCCGAGCTCATGTCGCCGCAGCTTATGGGCGTCGTCTATGCCTTCGTTGGCTTTATCATCGCCCTGTATGTGCTGTCGGTCGTCTATGTGTTCATCGACGCTCGCCGCCGCGGCGCCAGCGCCTACGTGGCATGGGGCATCATCGCCCTCATCCCGTTTGTGGGTCTCATCGCCTACCTGGTCCTGCGCCCGCACTCCTACGCATCCGACCGCGAGGAGCAGGAGCTGGACATGGCCCTGC
>CABPXT010000129.1:0-5892 GCA_902461405.1 uncultured Collinsella sp. | reverse complement strand
AAAGGGCGGAGGCGGGGCATGCCCCGCCTCTTACACCACATCTCTGCGCGCTACCTACTGTTGCCGAAATGGTTGCATTAATTTGCGCTTAATTACCGGCCCCTAATGAGAGTATTTCTCGTTAGGGGCCACTTTTATTGAACATTTGAGGAAATACGTTAGCTCGCCCGGCTGACCGCCGTGTCTAAAAGCCTCAAAATGCCCCAAATCGCTGCTACTAAAAAGGTAACAGTACTCATATTTGATGTTTTTTGCCCACGGCTATTTGCAGACTCCCTAGGCTACTCATTGGGGACAGACTTAAATGACCAGTCGTTGGGGATCAGTCATTGGGGATAGACTTAAATGACTAGGTATGGTTGCTGGGCCTAGACGGTTAGGTCCAGCTCGTAGAGGAAGCTTTCGCGCGGCATGGCGTGGCGGCGTTCCTCGCGGTTGGCGCGGTGCGTGGCCGCGCGCTTAAAGCCGTGCAGCTCGTAAAACTTCCAAGAGCAGTTGGAGTCGGTGTACAGGTGCGCCCTCGTCGCTCCAAGCGAGGACAGGTGCGAGACGGCGGCATCGAGCAGAACCGTGCCAACGCCCAGGCCATGGACATCGCGATCCACGGCAAGCAGCGTGACCTCGTTGTCGTGCGGCAACGGGCTGCTCTCGAGCAGGCGGTTGTTGGTTCGGATGGTTGCGCGCACAAACGAGAGATACTCGGCGCACGCATCGGGCTCTAGCTCACGCATCTGCGATAGCAGCGCGCGTTCGGTATCCATCCAATGCTCGTTGATAGTGGCGCCGGAGCTCTGTCCCGCACGCGCGAGCGAAATGCCACGCGCCTGACCGTCGATTACGGCAACCTGTGAAAACGTCGACGACGAAAGGCAATAGGCGAGGTCGCACGCGGCCTCAAGGCGGTTGTACTCATCGTTATCCGAATTGTTATGCCAAAGCTGCTGCAGAATCAGCGCGATGGCGTCGAAGTCTTCGGTATCAAACGGCCGGTAGAGAACCCGCGAGACCATGGTGCCTCTTTCTTTTGCGGATGCATATCGAGCACAGTTCTACCACGCCATTGGCATCTAATTATGGTGCCCCTGTGTTCCATGAACTCACCGTGCCCGGTGCCATGCCCATCCCCTCCGCTCGCAAACTTTTTCTGCACATGCGCCCGTTGCGGGGTGCATCGATGCGCTCGATGCGCTACATTAAATCAGTATTTTCAATGCCGCTGCGCGAGCGCTGCAGATCGACGTATCACCGACTCACAGAGCACGGCGGCGTACCAGACAGGAGGACTGCATGGGATCTGATGTGAAGATCGCACGCGCGCTGATCTCGGTTACCGATAAGACGGGCGTCGTCGATTTCGCACGGACGCTGGTTGACGACTTTGGCGTCGAGATCATCTCTACGGGCGGCACGGCTCGTGCCATCGAGGACGCGGGCGTTCCCGTAACCCCCATCGAGGAGTTCACGGGCTATCCCGAGATGATGGACGGCCGCGTTAAGACCCTGCACCCCAAGGTTCATGGCGCGCTGCTGGCCCGCCGCGATTCCGAGCAGCACATGCAGGAGGCGGCTCAGCACGGCATTAAGCTGATCGACCTGGTCGTCGTCAACCTGTACGAGTTCGAGAAGACCGTCGCCAACCCCGAGGTCACCTTCGCGGACGCCATCGAGCACATCGACATCGGTGGCCCCTCCATGCTGCGCTCTGCCGCCAAGAACGCCACGAGCGTTACCGTCATTTCCGATCCGGCCGACTATGATGCCGTCCTGGCCGAGATGCACGAGACCGGTGGCTGCACCACGCTTTCCACCCGTCGTCGCCTGCAGGTGAAGGTCTACCAGACCACCGCCGCCTACGACACGGCCATCTCCCGCTGGCTCGCCGCCCAGGCAAGCGACGTGGCGGACACCTCTGCCAAGCTCGAGATTTCGCTGGAGAAGGTCGACGACCTGCGCTATGGCGAGAACCCGCAGCAGAAAGCCACAGTCTATCGCTTTGCCGAGGGCTGCGAGAACACCGCGAGCTCGCAGTTCCCGCTCGTGGGCTCCAAGCAGATCCAGGGCAAGCCGCTCAGCTACAACAACTATCTGGATGCCGACGCCGCCTGGAACCTGGTCCGCGAGTTCGACGAGCCGGCCTGCGTAATCCTCAAGCACCAGAACCCCTGCGGTTCCGCCGTTGCCGAGGACATCACGGCTGCCTACGACCGCGCCTTCGCCTGCGATCCCAAGAGCGCCTTCGGCGGCATCATCGCCTGCAACCGCGAGGTTCCCTTTGATCTGGTTGAGCACTTTGCCGATCAGAACAAGCAGTTCGTCGAGGTCATCATCGCCCCGAGCTACACCGCCGAGGCGCTCGAGCGCATGGCCAAGCGCCCCAACCTGCGCGTGTTGGCGACCGGCGGCGTGGACCACGGCGCTCAGGTGGAGCTGCGCTCCGTCGACGGCGGCATGCTGGTGCAGGAGGTCGACCACGTGACCGAGGATCCCGCGACCTTTACGTTCCCCACCGACCGCAAGCCCACCGACGCCGAGATGGCCGAGCTCGAGTTTGCCTGGAAGGTCTGCAAGGGCGTTAAGTCCAACGCCATCCTGGTCTCCAAGGGTAAGGCCGGCATTGGCATGGGCCCGGGTCAGCCTAACCGCGTTGACTCTGCGCTACTTGCCTGCGAGCGCGCCGAGGACTTCTGCGAGCGCGAGGGCGTGGAGAAGGGCGGCTTTGCCTGTGCAAGCGACGCGTTCTTCCCGTTCCGCGACAACGTCGACGTGCTTGCTGCACACGGCGTGACCTGCATCATCCAGCCCGGCGGCTCCAAGCGCGACGACGAGAGCATCCAGGCCTGCAACGAGCACAATATTGCTATGGTCTTCACGGGCGCCCGCCACTTTAGGCACTAATGTCGTTACGCGGTTTTACCAAACCGCGTAACTGCTCGACGCTGCGCCGGCCCCAAGCACCTCATCTCGCCGCTCAAACCGTCGCTTGCGTACAGAAGTACGCGTCGCTCCTCTTTCGCGGCGACCTGAGGCACTTGGTGCCGGCTCGCTGGCTTGTGCTCCACCAGCGGTATTGGCTCGCCCCGAACTAAAGCTATCTATTGCCGTCCGTGCCGGTTGGTGCGGGCGGCTTTTTTGGGTATAACGGTGCGGTGTATGTTTTTGAGAAAGGTTGGATATGGCCGTTGTGGATAATGCCGAGCTGTTTGGCAATGCCGAGGATCAGCGTGCGTACGAGGACTTTTGCGCCAATCAGGAGGCGGTCGAGAAGTTTACGCTCGACAAGCCCGCGCTTGTCTGCCGTTGGCGCATGTCCAACAAAAAGGTGCCCATGCTCAACCGTCACATCCGCGCGCTGTCCGAGCGCTTGGTGCAGGGCGAGCCGCTTACCCACAACATGCTCAGCTGGGCCAAGCAGCACGTTGAGTGGTCGCTTGCCGAGGGCGATTACACCGCGCACGACGGCGTACTCATGCTGGTGATCGACATCAACGGCAACGCCGCCATGACGGTGGGGGAGTACGAGCCGCTGGCCGACACGTCGGCCAAGGCACTGCGTGCCCGTTCTGCCGAGGCCCGCTCCGAGGCCGACGAGACCGGCGTGGCGCCCGAGCTGCTTGCTGCTGTCAACGACGGCGAGCTGGCCTTTGTGGCGCCGGCGGACGAGTGCCTGTGCGGCACGGCGACGCTCATTGAGCAGCTGGCCCAGACCAAGAGCATCCCAGTCACGCGCGTGGACATTCCCGCTCAGCTCAAAGGCGCGCTGTTCCTGGTGAGCGACGAGCACGGCGTGGTTCCCGCAACCGAGACGGACGCCGCTGAGTCCGATGCCGCCACGGTCGCCTTCTTCGCCGACGGCTACGAAAAGCTCCGCGCCCGCCGCTAAATGATTTTTCTGGGACGGGGATTTAATAATCATTTGATCCCCGCGCCCGTTGCGAGCGAGGGGCGAGCCAAACGCTTTCGTTCGCGAACAGTTCTGTCACCTTGGTGCCGCGTGGGGCGCGTGCCTGCGGCTTCGCGGTCATAATGGGACAAGACAACCAAGAGGGGAGCGGAATCCATGGCGCTGATCTATATCGTTGAGGACGACGAGCCCATTCGTCGCGAGCTTGCTGACATCCTTGCTCGTGCCGGTTTTGGGGTCGAGGCCTGCGAATCGTTCGAGCACGTCTCGCGCGATATTCTCGCTGCCGCTCCCGACCTTGTGCTGCTCGACCTCACGCTTCCCGTCAAGGACGGCCAGCATATCTGCCACGAGGTTCGCCGCGAATCCGAGGTTCCCATCATCGTGCTTACCTCGCGCACGACCGAGATCGACGAGGTCATGGCCATGACGCTCGGCGCGGACGACTTTGTTCCCAAGCCCTATAGCGCGCGCGTGCTCGTAGCGCGCATTAACGCACTGCTGCGACGCACCGCCACTGCCGGCGAGCGCAGCACGGTCGTCCACAAGGGGCTGGAACTCGACCTCGCCCGCTCCGCGGTCACCAACACGCAAACCGGCGACAGCACCGAGCTCACCAAAAACGAGCTGCGTATCCTCTCGCTGCTTCTGAGCCGCGCGGGCAAGATCGTTTCGCGCTCGGCCATCATGCAGGACCTGTGGGACTCCGATGCCTTCGTGGACGACAACACGCTCACCGTCAACATCAACCGTCTGCGTACCACGCTCGAAAAAATCGGCATCAAGGGGTATTTGACCACGCACCGCGGCCAGGGCTATTCGGTCTAGGGGCCGGCTATGTCGTTTGCCAAATTCTTCAAAGATGCGCTGCTTTCCGTCGCCGTGTGGACGTGCGGCGTGCTGCTGAGCTGCTTTGTGCTGGCGGTCGCCGGAGCCCCGGCATCTATCGTGGTCGTGGCGGTCGGCGTGTCCTTTATCTTTGGCATCCTGGGCATCGTGATTGAGTATGTGCGCCGCCGCTGCTTCCTGCATCAGCTGGAGCGGGCGGCCGAGGAGCTGGAGAGCCCCGCGTGGGTGCAAGAGATGGTGCAATGCCCGACGTATGCCGAAGGCGAGCTCGAATACGAAGTCCTGCGCCGCGTGGGCAAGGCGGCTTGCGATGAGGTAGCGGAAGGGCGACGTCAAACCGACGACTATCGCGACTATATCGAAAGCTGGGTCCACGAGGCCAAGTTGCCCCTGGCGGCAGCCCATCTGATTCTTGAAAACCTGGACGGCAGCGAAGACGACCTGTCGCGTGTAGATGACCTCGGTCGCGAGCTTGCCCGCGTGGAGCGCTATATCGACCAGGCGTTGTACTATGCGCGCTCGGAAGTCGTGGAGCGCGACTACCTGATTCGCCGCTGGAATCTCAAGGCCCTGGTGACGGGCGCGATTAAAGCCAACGCGCGTGAGCTCATCGCGGCACACGTGGCGCCGGTGTGCGAGAATCTCGACTTTGAGGTCTTTACCGACGAGAAATGGCTCGAGTTTATCTTGGGCCAGCTCATTCAGAACAGCATTAAATACGCGCGCGAGGACGGCGCGAAGATCGTGTTTTCGGGCGCGTTGCTGGACGAGGGCCTGGCGAGTGAGCGCATCGAGCTCCCCTTTGCCGATAACGGCTGCGGCGTGAGTGCGGCAGACCTGCCCCGCGTGTTCGAGAAGGGCTTTACCGGCGACAACGGCCGCACCACCAAGCGCGCAACGGGCATCGGCCTCTATCTGGTGGCGCGCCTGTGTTCCAAGATGGGCATCGATGTCACCGCGGCATCCGAGTCCGGCGAAGGCTTCGTCGTAACGTTTTCCTTCTCAACGAACAAGTTCCAATACTTTGAGTAACGCATGCGGCAGACGTCCGCCCAAACAAAAACGTGCAGCCCAAACAAAACGTGCTACCCCAAACGGGGCGGCACACCATCTTTTATCAGCCAACTCGCTGAAGTAAGGCT
>CABPXT010000128.1:0-5972 GCA_902461405.1 uncultured Collinsella sp. | reverse complement strand
GGCCAGCCCGTGGGAGGCCAGGGCGCCGCTGACCGGTGGACGGCACCGAGCCGTCATCCGAGATGGAGAAGGGGGAGGCTTCGCGGCCTCCCCCTTTTTTGTATCTCGGGCAATTTGTCTCACATAGTAGCTGTGTTTTATAACCCTCGTTTGTCGCATCTTCTGTGAACGGGCTACAATAACTTAGTCTGTGCGATATGGAGGTGAACATGGCTGAAGCTGGTATCGGTGTTGATATCGTCGAGATTTCCCGCATGAAATCAATTCTTGAAAAGACGCCGTCGTTTGCTCGGCGTGTGTTTACCGAAGAAGAGCGTGCGTATTGCGATGCATCATCGCGTCCCGCTGCTCACTATGCGAGCCGCTTTGCTTCGCGCGAGGCGGTGCTTAAAGCTCTCGGCACGGGTTTTAGTCAAGGCGTGGGTCGCAAGGATGTTTCGGTAACGCGTGATAAACTCGGCAAACCGAAGGCTCTGCTTTCTGGTCGTGCTCTCGAAATCGCCCAGGATTTGGGTGTTGTCGAGGTCGCTCTTTCTATTACCCTAACGGGTGACTTGGCTGTCGCTAATGCCATTGCAATCACCGAGGATGCTCGACCTAAGCCTAAGGAAGAAAAAGCGAGCAACAAGAAACGCGTTGCGCAGACATTTAAAGAGGCTCGCTCTGTTTTAGATGAGCTTGAGCAGCTGCAGAATTCAGTATTGACGGAGCACCTGGGCGATGCTTCGCAAGATACGCTAGGAGCATAGATGAAACCGGTTTTGAGTACCGAAGAAGTCGTTCGTCTCGAGGATATCATCGAACGCGAAGGGACTTCGAAGGCCGAGCTTATGGAGCTAGCGGGTGAGTTTGCCGCCAACGAGGTCTTGAAGCTCAATCCCGATCGGGTTCTCGTTCTGGTCGGTTTTGGTAATAATGGCGGCGACGGTTGGGTTGCCGCCGATATCCTGAGCCACAAGGGTGTGGACGTGGATATCGTTTCTCCGGTTGAGCCGGATGAGATTCCTGCTGCTCTGGCACGTCATGTTGCTCGTCGAACTGCTGGTCGCGATGTGCACGTTTGTGTCGGTCCCTCGCGTGACGAACTTGAGGTTTTGATCGATAAGGCGGATGTTGTTGTCGATGCCATTTTTGGTACCGGTTTCCACGGGAATCTGCGTGCGCCGTTCTCCATTTGGATTCCTACGGTCAATGAATGCGCCGATTGTGTCGTATCCATTGATGTCCCCTCGGGCCTGAATGCCGAGACGGGCGTTGTTGATGACGACTGCATTCGTGCCGAGCGCACGGTGACGATGATTGCGCCCAAGATTGGTCTGTATAGCGCTGATGGCCCTGAGTATGCTGGCGATTTGATCTGCGGCAATCTTTACGACCGTCTTGACGAAGTCATCGATGATGTAGACCACGCCGCCGAGATTGTCGAGCCCGGTGACTTAGTTGATTACTTTGCTCCGCTACCATCGAATATCGATAAGTATTCCCGTGGCTCCGTGCTTATTGTCGCCGGATCTGCGCAATATCCTGGTGCTGCCATTATGGCGGCCAAGTCTGCAGCTCGCGCGGGTGCTGGTTACGTGGCAGTCGCGGCTCCTGACGCCTGTGCCAATCTCATTCGCATGGCACTTCCTTCGATTCCGGTCTTTGCTATTCCGTCTGATTCGCGCGGCTCCTTTGGCGCCGCTGCGCGCATGACGGTGTGCGAGATCGCAAAGAAGTACAGCTGCGTGCTGTGCGGTCCCGGTATGACGACGTCTGCTGGCGCTATGCAGGTGGTTTCGGGCTTGCTCGAGCTTGATGTACCGCTAATTTTGGACGCCGATGCACTCAACTGTCTTGCTAAGATTGCCATTGACGGTATTGATAGTAACCCCGAGATGTATCGTCGCGAGCAACCGTTGGTTATGACGCCGCACTATCGTGAGCTTTCGCGTCTGGTTGCCGGTGACGAGGTGAACGACCTTGGTACCGCGATTGCGGCCGCGCAGAAGGTTGTCTGGGCTGCAGGCTCCGACAATCTGGTGGTCATAGCCAAGGGGCCGACGACGGCTATCTGTGGCGTTGAGCGCGTGCTGCTGCCACTCTCGGGTCCGGCTTCTCTGGCAACTGCCGGTTCGGGTGATGTTCTCGCGGGTATTTTGGCCGGCACGCTTGCCACCATGCGCGACGAGATGGATCGTTGGGAGTTGCTGTATTCGTACGCCGTCGCACTTCACAGCTACGCCGGTTTTGCTGCGGCGACGGAGTATGGTGAGAAGAGCGTTATCGCGACCGATCTTATCGACTTGATCGGTCCTGCCATGGAGCTGGCGGCAAAGGATGCGCTCGAAGATCTGGGAATCATGGACGAAGGGTCGGATGACTAATCATGAATAAAGCCGATTTGACGCGCTGGTCCTGGGTCGAGATCGACCGCGGGGCGCTCCGTCGCAACACGAGAGCCTATAAGAACTTATTGAATCCGCGTCAGCGCCTGTGCTGCGTGGTCAAGGCCGATGCTTATGGTCATGGAGCTGTTGAGTGTGCCAAGATCATGTATTCGGCCGGTGCCGACATGTTTGCCGTGGCGACGGTCAACGAGGGCGTTGGGCTCCGTCAGGGCGGGATTACTAAGCCCATCCTGATTCTAAGCGAGCCGCCTATCGAGGCTATTCCGACGTTGCTCGAGTTTGATATCATGCCCTCGGTCTATACGTCTGACTTTGCTCTTGCGTATGGCGAATGTGCCGTCGCGGCGGGCAAGGTGGGCAAGTATCATCTCGCCATCGAGACGGGCATGAACCGCATTGGCGTACATTACACGCAGGTGCTCGACTTTGTCCGCGGTATTAATTTCCATCGCGGTATTCAGTGCGACGGCGTATTTACGCACTTCGCCACGGCCGATGAACCTTCGGGTTGGGACTACAAGCTGCAGTGCCAGCGTTTTACCGAGGCCGTTCAGGCCATTAAGGACGCAGGTTTTGAATGCGGTATCGTGCATTGTGCCAATACGCCGTCCTCGATGCTCGATTCTTCAATGCACTTTGACATGATTCGTGCCGGCATCGGTTTGTATGGTCTGCAGCCATGTGAGCTGAGTGGTCGCGTGATGCAGCTTGATCCCGTCATGAGCGTCCACGCGCGTGTGACGCGCGTGGCGCATCCTGCGATGGGCGAGGGCGTGGGCTACGGCTTTACCTACCGCGTACCGCGCACGCGCGTTCAGATCTGCACCCTTCCGATCGGTTATGCCGATGGCCTTTCGCGTACGCTTTCCAATCGTATGGACGTGCTGTATCGCGGCGAGCGTGTGCGTCAGGTGGGCAATATCTGCATGGACCAGTTTATGGTCGCCATTCAGTCCAACCCGGCGCATGAGATTCCCGAGGCCGAGTATGGTGACGAGATGATCATTGTCGGCCGCGATGGAGATGCCGAGATTACCATGGACGAGATGGCGCGCCTACGCGGCACGATTAACTACGAGGTCGCTTGCGGCTTTGGTATGCGTCTCGACAAAGTCTACGTGTAGGAGTCGCTATGGGCGTCATGCACATCCCCGGCCATAGCCATCAGGCGCCGCGTGAGGTCGCACTCGAGGAGATCGAGGCCGTTCTGGGCGATTGTCACCTTTGCCAGCTTTACCAGTCGCGCCATAACATCGTGTTTGGCGTGGGAAACCCCCACGCTCGCGTGATGTTTATTGGCGAGGCGCCGGGCCGCAATGAGGATTTGCAGGGCGAGCCCTTTGTGGGGGCGGCAGGCGAGGACCTCAACGGCATTTTGTCGCTGGCGGGGCTCAAACGCGAAGACGTCTACATTGCCAACGTGCTTAAGTGCCGCCCGCCGGGAAACCGCAATCCGCGTCCCGAGGAAGTGCTGGCTTGCTCGCCGTTTTTGCGTGAGCAGATTCGAAGCATCTGGCCCGATATTATTGTGACGCTCGGCAACCCCGCGACGCACTTTGTGCTTAAGACCGAGATTGGCATTACTAAGCTGCGCGGCAGGTTCCACCAGATGGGGCATTTTGTGGTAATGCCCACGTTCCATCCGGCAGCAGCGCTGCGCAATCCGGCGTGGCAGGAACTGCTGGAGGAAGACTTTAAGATGCTGGGCGACTATCTGGAGCGACATCCCGCGCCAGAGGACGCCTCGGAATAATAAGGAGCATGTATGTCCCTGGAGCGCCTGGGGGTAGGTACTTACAAAACGACTTGCGCTGCCGATACGGAGTACTTTGGCGAGCTAATTGCACCGTGCCTTGAGGACGGCGATGTGCTCATCCTGACCGGTGGCCTGGGAGTGGGCAAAACTCACTTTACCAAGGGCGTCTCGCGCGGGCTGGGCGATGGGCATATGGTTACGAGCCCTACGTTCGCGCTCATGGCCGTTCACGATCAAGGTCGTATTCCGCTGTTTCACTTTGATCTATACCGCCTGGAGCATGCCTACGAGCTCGAGGATACGGGCATTTTCGATGTGCTGGGCTATGAGGGTGCTTGCCTGCTGGAATGGGGCGAACAATTCCAGGACGAGCTGACGGATGAGTATCTTTCGGTGACGCTCAAGCGTGATGAGGGCGACAGCGATGTGCGAACGATAACGCTCGAAGCGCACGGTGACCGCGCAATGGAGCTTTCCCATTTGATTGATAGGGCTGTACAAGATGAGCTTGCATAACGACAACGCGCTGGTGGTGGCGCTCGATACCTCGACCGACATGCTTGCCTGCGCGGCAAGCTGGATTGATGGGCAGACGGGCGAGACGAAGCTCGTGAGTGGCGACCACATGTGTCGCCGTCACGCCAACGTTGAGCTCGTGAATACCGTGGATGGCGTGCTGACTCAAGCCGGTCTGGACCGCAGCGATGTTGGTTGCTACGTGGTCGGCCGCGGCCCGGGGTCGTTTACGGGTGTACGCATCGGCATCTCCACTGCCAAGGGCCTCGCGCGTGGTGCCAATGTTCCGCTGCTGGGCGTGTCGACGCTCGATGCTTGCGCTTGGACGGCGTGGAAGGCTGGCGTGCGCGGCAAGCTTGGTATCTTGGCCGATGCTATGCGCGGTGAGGTATATCCGGCGCTGTATATGCTGGTCGATGAGGGTCCCGAGCGTCAATTTGAGCGCGAGCACGTGGTCAAGGCCGCCGTGGCGCTCGATGAGTGGCGCCAAGCAGCGGACTGGGACCAGGTTCAACTGACCGGTGACGGTCTTGTGCGCTATGGCAAGCTGCTGGGTGAGGACGAGACCGCCCGCTGCGTGGAGCGCGACCTGTGGTGGCCTTCGGGCGAGGGCTTGCTGCTCGCGCACGCTGCGGGCGACGGCGATCCGGCCCGCGTCCTGCCGATTTACACGCGCCTTTCGGATGCCGAGGAAAACGAGCGCAAGCGTCTTGGTCTTGCCGAGAGTGCGCAGAGTGAAATTACGGGTGTTGCCGATGAGCTCGCCGGTCGTCATCTGCAGTTCCGTCCCATGGGCGCGGCGGATGCCGAGGGCGCGAGCGCGCTGGAGGCTACTTGCTTTGAAGGTGCCGGACACGAGGCGTGGACGCCGGGCATGTTCCTGTCCGAACTAGGCGAGGACGTCGCTGCGCCGCGTAGTTGGTGGGTGGCACACGACGACGGCAAGCTGCTGGGCCTTGCCGGCGGTATGGTCGTGGACGGTGATGTGCAGATTCTGGATGTCGCCGTCGACCCGGCACATCGCCGTGAGGGCATTGCCCGCAAGCTGCTGTCGCACGTGAGCTATGATGCCCAGATGCTCGGCTGCACCACGGCTTCGCTCGAGGTCGAGGACGGCAATGAGGGCGCGATTGCGCTCTATGCCGCTCTGGGCTTTACCGAGGCGGGTCGTCGCCGCGGCTACTATGGTGCCGGCAAGGACGCCATCGTCATGACGGCTCCGCTGCCCCTGGTGCTTCCGGTCGACAATGCTTCGCCCGAGCCGACGGCGGCAGAGCAGCGCGTATGGCCGCTGCCCGCGTGCTGCGGCA
>CABPXT010000127.1:0-6003 GCA_902461405.1 uncultured Collinsella sp. | reverse complement strand
AGCGGGGGTGGGCTTGGCCTCGGCGGCGGGCTGCGGAGTCGCGGTAGCGAGCTCGGGCGCTTTCTCCACGGCGGGCTCTGCGGCAGCCTCGGGCTCATTCACCGGGGGAGCTGCAACCGCTTCCGGTTTGGCAGCTGCCCCGTGTTCAACCTCGTCCTGAATAGCTTTTTCGGCCACACGTTCCTTCTCCTGTGCGCGCTGCTGCGCGGCGGCCTCGGCGTTGCGATAGGCACGCTCCAGTAGAGCTTCCTGCGAGTTGAAGGGTTTCTCACCCTCTGCACGCTCTACGGGGACCCAGGTGCCGTCGCTCGTGAGGCTGCGGGCCTTCACGTTGTCGCGCAGCTGCATGCCCATGTACTCGTGTACCAGGGCGCGGCAGGTGGGGTCGAGCACGGGGAAGGCGATCTCCACGCGGTGCTCGGTGTTGCGCGTCATCATGTCTGCCGAGCTCAGGTAAATCATGTCAGAGTCCACGCCAAAGGCGTAAACGCGCGCGTGCTCCAAAAAGCGTCCGACGATAGAGCGGACATGCACGTTCTCGGTCTTGCCCGGAACACCGGGCTTGAGGCACGAGATGCCGCGGATGATCATGTCTACGCGCACGCCGGCACACGATGCCTCGGCGATCTTGTCGATGACCTCACGGTCGGTGAGCGAGTTGAGTTTAAAGAACACGCGGGCGGGCTCGCCAGCGAGAGCGCGCTGAATCTCGCGATCCAGACCGCGCATGATGAGCGGCTTGAGGCCTACGGGCGCCACACCCAGGAAGCGGTAATCGCCGCGCAGGTTGCCCAGCGAAAGATTGCGGAAGAACAGGTTGGCGTCCTCGCCGATGCCGGGGTGGGCGGTCATGAGCATAAAGTCGCTGTAGAGTTTGGCCGTCTTCTCGTTAAAGTTGCCGGTGCCCAGCAGCGTCAGGCGCGTTAGCGCCATGCCCTCGCGATAGGTGAGCTGGCAGATCTTGGAGTGGCACTTAAAGCCCTCGGAGCCGTAGATGACGGTGCAGCCGGCCTCTTCCAGGCGCTCGGCCCATTCGATGTTGTTCTGCTCGTCAAAGCGCGCGCGGAGCTCCATGAGCACCGTGACCTCTTTGCCGTTCTCGGCAGCATCGATCAACGACTCGCACAGACGGCTCTGCTTTGCCACGCGGTAGAGCGTGATGCGCAGCGAGATGCACTCGGGGTCGTAGGCGGCCTCGTGCACCAGATCCAGGAAGGGGTTCATGGCCTCGTAGGGATAAAAGAGCAGCTTGTCGCCCTGCAGCACCTGTTCGCGGATGGAGCGGGTCATATCGATGGTGGGATTGGGCTGCGGCCTAAACGGCGTAAAGAGTAGCTCGTTGCGCAGGTGCTCGGGAATCTTGCCCTCAATGCCAAAGACGTAGCCCAGGTCGAGCGGGATATCGCAGGTAAAGACCGAGCGGCGCGAAAGCTCGAGCGCCTTGCGGATGGTCTTGAGCGTCGCCTTCTCGAGCGACCCCGAGACCGCGAGCACTACCGGCTGCAGACGCAGGCGCTTCTTAAGGATGCGCTTCATGTGCTGGCGGTAGTCCTCCTCCTCTTCGACGCCCTCGCCGTCCGGATCGATGTCGGCGTTGCGGGTGACGCGGATCAGCGCACGATCCAGCGGCTTATAGGAGCCAAAGCAGCTGTCCAGGCAGGCGAGGATGACGTCCTCGAGCAAGATGTAGGAGTAGGTGCCGGTGGGCGAGGGGATCTCGACCACGCGGTTCATCGAGGCGGGAATCTCGATAAGGCCCAGCAGGCTCTCCTCGTCGGTGGCGCCGTCCAGACCACAGGCCAGATAGAGCGCGCCGTTGCGCAGGTTGGGGAAGGGGTGGCGCGGATCGATGACCAGCGGCGAGATGACCGGCGACACGTAGGCCTGGAAGTAGCGGGTTACAAAGGTGCGCTCCTCGGGCGTAAGCGAATCGATGCGGGCGCGGTGAACGCCCAAGGTGTCGAGCTTGCCCTCGATGCTCTTAAAGATGGACTCCCAACGGGTAAGGAGCCCGGGCATTTCGGCCATGACAGCATCGACCTGTTCGGAGGCGGTCATATTGCTCTTGTTGTCGACGGGCTGTTTTTTGAGCTCTGCCAGATCGGACAGGCCGCCCACGCGCACCATAAGGAATTCGTCGAGGTTGGACTCGAAAATCGACACGAACTTCAGACGCTCGAACAGCGGAACGGTTTCGTCGAAGGCTTCGTCAAGCACGCGGTTGTCAAAGCGCAGCCAGCTAAGCTCTCGGTTTTGCGTGTACGAGAAGTCGCGCGGCGGCTTGCGCAGCTTAGCGGCCTTTTGCTTCTTTTCGATTTTGCTCGGCATATGCATCTGTCCGTTCAGTCCCCGCAGGGGACGGTAGCCTAACTCTAATTCATTATTGTCTCAATTTAGTCGATCGCCGGCACGGACGTATCGCGTGAACGGTATCTTTACCTACTTCTTACGCTGACAAGCCATAGGAATGACGCCCTGCTGTCCGCAAACGGTCTATATCCTCTCTCGACTGGTACGTAAGTGTGAATAAGAATGATAGATAGCTGAATATCATCGAATACAGGCAGAAACGTAAACAAGCGTCATTTATATACATAAAACTGATTTAGCTATGCAATTTTCAATCAAAAGTTTAGAGACGCGATTGTAAATGGTTTTTAAGAAAAAGAGCGTTTACCTTAGAAAAGTTACTTTAGAACGCCGAAGTGCATTATGGGGGAATCATAGGCGATATACCGTTCATCGCACTTTGTTGACCGTTCGGGGGCGAGGTGGAATTGCGGGTAGAATTTGGATATAAATAGAGCTGTCAGCAAGCAGCGCCCGTTACGGAAGGGCGCTGAGAGATTCGGCCGAAAGGCCCGAAAGAAAGGTAGGAGGCCATGACGAAAGGTCTGCACGTGCCTTCCGAGATCGGCAAGCTCAGGAAGGTCTGCCTGCACCGTCCCGGCGACGAGCTCCTCAACCTGCCGCCCGACGAGCTCGAGCGACTCCTGTTCGACGACGTCCCGTTCCTGGAGGTCGCGCAGCAGGAGCACGACACCTTCGCCCAGATCCTGAGGGACCAGGGCGTGGAGGTGCTCTACCTCGAGAACCTCGTCGCAGAGGTGTTCGACCAGGTCCCCGGCGCCCGCGCCGAGTTCACCGACCAGTACATCGCCGAGGCAGGCATCCGCGGCCAGCACATGCCGCAGATCGTCCGCGAGAAGCTGGACTCCATCGAGGACAACCTCGAGTTCGTCAAGAAGACCATGGCCGGCATGACCAAGTCCGAGATCGACATGCCCCTCACGGCGTCCACGACCCTCGACTCCCTGGTCAACTCCGAGTCCGAGTCCGACCTGATCATCGACCCGATGCCCAACCTCTACTTCACCCGCGACCCGTTCGCGGTCATCGGCGAGGGCGTCAACCTCAACCGCATGTACTCGGTCACCCGCAACCGCGAGACCCTGTACGGCAAGTACGTCTTCAAGTACCACCCCGACTACAAGGACGTCTCGCTGTACTTCCGCCGCGACTGCCAGTTCCACACCGAGGGCGGCGACGTGCTGAACATCAACGAGAAGACCCTCGCCGTCGGCATCTCCCAGCGCACCCAGGCCGCCGCGATCGACGTCATGGCCCAGAACATCTTCTGGAACTCCGACTCCAAGGTCGAGCGCATCCTGGCCTTCGACATCCCGGTCTCGCGCGCCTTCATGCACCTCGACACGGTCTTCACCCAGATCGACGTCGATAAGTTCACGATCCACCCCGCCATCATGGGCACCCTGCGCGTCTACGAGCTGACCGCCGGCAAGAACCCGGGCGAGGTCAACATCCGCCTGATCGAGGACACCCTCGAGCACGTCCTGGAGGACGCCACCGGCGTCGACCAGGTCAAGCTGATCCCCTGCGGCGGCGGCGACCCGATCGCGGCCTCCCGCGAGCAGTGGAACGACGGCTCCAACACCCTGTGCGTCGAGCCCGGCAAGATCTGCGTCTACGCCCGCAACACCGTCACCAACGACGTGCTGTACAAGGAGGGCCTGGACCTTCTCGTCGTGCCCTCCGCCGAGCTCTCCCGCGGCCGCGGCGGCCCGCGCTGCATGAGCATGCCCTTCTGGCGCGAGGACCTCTAAGGTCTTCAAGGACTCGTACGGGTCATAATACATACATCTAGCTGCCATTAGATGTCTCCCACTGGGGCGGTGCGGGTTTTCGCACCGCCCCAATCTTGTATGAGGAACGTCAACACGGTTGGACGACTGCTTTTGTAAGGAGCTTGGCCATGGACATCAAGACGATTGGCGTTGAGGAATGGCTCAACGTTTGGGAGAAGAGTGCCACGTGGGACATCGCCCAGTCGACGATCTCGTCGCTCACCATGGGCGAGCTGCGCGCGCTCGATGAGCAGGATGGCGCCACGTTCTACGAGCGCCTGGACCGCGAGAAGATGAACTACGGCTGGATCGAGGGCTCGCCGGAGTTTAAGGCCGAGGTTGCCAAGCTGTATCGTCGGGAGGTCAATCCCGATCACATTCTGCAGACCAATGGCTGCACGGGCGCTAACCTCAACGCCATCATGGCTGTGGTCGAGCCCGGCGACCATGTTATCGCCGAGTGGCCCACCTACGCGCCGCTCTACGAGATTCCGCGCACGCTGGGCGCCGAGGTCGAGTATTGGGAGCTTCGCGAGGAACTCGGCTGGAAGCCCGATATCGAGGAACTCAAGCGCTTGGTGCGCCCCAACACCAAGCTTATCTGCATAAACAACGCATCGAACCCCATCGGAACGGTGCTCGATGCCGATATGCTCGGCCAGATTGCCGAGATCGCCCGTTCGGTGGGCGCCTACGTGCTGTGCGACGAGGTATATCTGCCGCTCGAAAACACTGAGTCCTTTATGTCGATGGTCGACGTGTACGAGAGGGCCATTGTCACCAACTCGTTGTCGAAGACCTATTCGACGCCTGCGGCCCGCGTGGGCTGGGTCGTCGCGGACGAAGAGTTGTCCAACCGCATCCGCACCTACCGAGACTACACCATGATCTGCGGCGGCGTGTTTAACGATGCTTTGGCGACCTATGTGCTTGAGCACAAGGACAAGATCCTCGAGCGCAATCGCAAGATCGTGTTTGGCAACCGCGATATCGCGCAGGCTTGGATCGATACGCAGCATCGCGTTTCCTGGACGGCCCCGCAAGGCGTGTCTACCTCGTTTATCCAGCTGGATATTCCCGAGGACGACGAGGAGTTCTGCAAGCGCCTGCTGTCCGAGAGGGGAGTGCTGCTGGTACCCGGCAGCCGCTTTGAGCTTCCCTGTGGCGCACGCCTGGGCTACTGCGCGAGCGAGGACGTTCTGCGTGAGGGCCTGAGGCTTTTGGGCGAGGCGCTGGCGGAGTTTGATCGCTAGGATTCCGATGATCTTCGAGGGCCTTATCTAAATTGGCCGAAGATAATCGAAAATGGACCCGTTTCCCTAGGGGAAGGGGGTCCATTTTTCTATACCGAGAAGTCAAGTTGTTACAAATGGAGCCGTAAAGCGAGTCGGTATCCGCTGGGCCTTATACTGAGTTTCCGATGAACGGTATCAAGCGTTTGGTAAACGGTAATTTATTTACCAGAAATGAATAGGACAAACTTTTTTCTGAATAAAAATGAAAATGGTTGAGACACGGTATGAACCGCTAATTCTATTCATAGCTCTATTGGAAATATGCAATTTAAGGTTGGTTTAGCAAAGTTTAGTTCCATTTGATTTCAGGATTGAAAACGCGTTTAAGCACGTAAATACGCTTTATTAAGATGAAGTGTGCCATGCGTGAAGTATATGTGTATGCCGTTCACCCCCTATAAAAAACCGTTCGGGGGCAAGGTGGAAGTATGAGCTGATTTTGGATATAAATATGTCGTCAGCAATAACGCCTCACACGGAGGGGCGCTAACGAATCGGCCCTGACAAGGGCCCGAAAGAAAGGTAGGAGGCCATGACGAAAGGTCTGCACGTGCCTTCCGAGA
>CABPXT010000126.1:0-6118 GCA_902461405.1 uncultured Collinsella sp. | reverse complement strand
GCCGGATTGGCAAGCGCACACAGCAAGGCGCGCACCGTCTGCACCTCGGCTGCCTGGGCAAAGACCGAGCCGCCTGCGATCACGCAGTCGAGCCCCTGGTCGCGGAAGGCCTGCGCATAGACATCGGCGTTGGTCATGCGGCCCAGCAGCAGGACCATGCTGCCCTGGGGCTGGCCCGCTTTAACGAGTGCTTGGAATCGCTCCGCAATCGCGCGAGCTTTCGCCTGCGTTCGCTCCTGCGTACTGCCACCGGCAACGAAGATCGCCTGGCGGCGCGATGCCTTCGCCTTGAGCTTGTCCTCGCGTTCGTCGCTCGGTTCAAGATCCAAGAACCCCTGCATCAAACCACCGGTGTCGCCGTCAAAGACGCGCGCCACATAGCGCAGCACCTCGTCGTGGCTGCGGAAGTTGCGTACAAGCTTGACGAGCTCGCCGGCGGGGGCATCGGACGTGGCGACCGTCTCGGGCGCCGTCGTCGAACCCACCTTGCGCTCCTGGCGACGGAACACCTCGACCTCGGCACCACGGAAGCGGTAGATCGACTGCTGCGCATCGCCTACGGTGCACAGTGCGCGCTCCCCCGCGCCCGTCAGGTAACGGATCAAATCGACCTGCATCTGGTCGGTATCCTGGAACTCATCGATCATGACCATCTTAAAGCGACCCTCATAGGCCGCTCGGATGGCGGGATAATCGCGCAGCGCCTCGTACGCCATGCGCAGCAGGTCGTTGTTATCAAGCGCGGACTGGTCAGCCTTGAGCGCGCGGTATTCCGCCTCCACAGCACGAGCAAGCCCCACCAGTGCATCGAGCGCGGGACCACCGCAGGCGAGCACGATATTGATAAATGCATCGGCAGCCTCGGCCTTGAGCAGCTCGACCTGCTCCTTGGGGAACGCTTTGCTCGCCCGAGGCATGCCGCACGACATCATGAGTCGCGCCGCATCCTCCATGGTTTTGCCGCTCGCCTCAAACGCGTCGATGGCATCGAGTGCCACCTGCGCTTTCTCGGTCGCGGCCTTGCTCGCACCCAACGCCGCGCGATAGGCGTCGGCAAGCGCAGAGGTGTCAGCCTGGCCGCGCGCCACGCACACATCGTCCATGCCGCCCGGCAGCTGGCTCGATAGCTCCAGCAGGTCGCGCACCAGCCCTTTGATGGTGGTACCGGCGCCAAACGGCCCGCCCTCGCCCGCCATGGGATACCAAGCGTAGAGGGCCTTAAGCGGGGCGGCGAGCTCAGGCGCGGCATCGGGCGCCGTCGCGCGCCCCAGCACATGCTCGACAGCCTGATCCATAAGCTCATCGGTATCGGTAAGCACCGTGAACTCGGGATCGATGCCCAGCTCCAACGCATGCGCGCGCAGGATGCGCGAACACATGCCGTGAATGGTCGAGATCCAAGCGTCGTCGACGGTCAGGGCCTCTTCGTCCATGCCCTCTTCGATAAGCGCGCGGCGCACACGGTCGCGGATCTCGGCCGCGGCATCTTTGGTAAAGGTAATGGCGAGCACCTGATCCAGATGCTCGACAAACGGACCGGATTCGGGCGAGAGCGCATAGACGATGCGGCGCGTGAGGGTAAAGGTCTTGCCCGAGCCGGCACCTGCCGAGACAAACAGCGGGCGGTCGAGCGTTTTGACGATCTGCAGCTGCTGCGGCATCAAAGTCGAAAGATCCATGACCTACACGTCCCTCCTTACAAACGTTCCTTCGTGGTTATACGAGCAGCGCGCATGCGCGGCCTGAGCCGACGTCGGGTCGACGGCGGCGACGTTGCCTGCCTCGAGCTCGCGCAGGCGCTCGGCGATGCCGTCCTCCACGAGATCGAGCAGGGCGTCGAAGTCCATGCTGCCGCCCTCGCCGGGAAAACCTTTCTTAAGGCCCGGAATGCGACCGTCGCCGCGCTCTTCCTCGAGCAGCTCGGCGCTCGCGGCACCGCGCAACGCCGGCTTGCCGCCCTTGGTCGAAAAGTAGAGCGCCGCGCGGGTGTCCAAATCCAGCGCCCGACGCATGGCCTGGGCGTAGATGAGCGTCTGGGTATGGGGCGGCAACCAGCGCGGATCGTCGATGGGCGCCGTGCCCGACTCCTCGTCGCGCACCGTGGGGTCGGCGAGCTTAAACTCCTCGACACCCGAGCGATGCTTGTAGTCGATTACCACGGCGCGATTCTCGGCATCCACGTCAACGCGGTCGATGCGCCCGCCGAGCGGCCAGCCGGCATACTCGACCTGGAGCTCGTTGAACGCAAACTCCAGGTAGCGCGGCGCGAAGGGCGCGAGCGCCTCGGACTCGTAGGCAAGAACGCCCTCCAGCTGCGGCAAAATCTCGGCCACCTGGCGCTCCTCCACTGGAGAGAGCGGCACCAGCGGGCCCTCGGTACCGCGCTTGCCGGCGTGCTCGGCCAGGGTCTCGGCAAAGACCTCGTGCAGCAGCTCCTTCGCGCGCGGCAGGTTCATGGGCGTCACGCGCTCCATGCCCTCCTGCGGAAGACGCGCATGCAAGTGCTCCAGCACGTCATGGACAAAGTTGCCCTTCTCCATGTTGCCGAAGCCCGCATCGATGGACTGAGGTTTGACGCGATACGAGACGAACCAGCATAACGGGCAGGTGGAATAGGCCTCGATCTGCGAGGCGGACGTCAGGCGCGGCACGAGTGGCGCGTCCTCGCCCTCGCCATCGCGACGACGCAGGACCAAATACGGCACGGCCTCGGCACTCAGATGCTGAGGGGCTTCACAGGTCACGCGCTCGCGCTTGAGACCTTCGCCTGCCGCGGGATCGAAGTCCCTTACGATATCACCCTCACCCACGCACTTCGCCTTGTCGGCGCCAGCGGCCTTAGCGTCGTCAGCGGCCTTAGCGTCGTCAGCGGCGTTGTCGGCGTCAGCGGCCTTAGCATCGTTAGCGGCCTCGGCATGCGCCCGCAACTCGGTCCACACGGCAGCCGAGTAGCACTCGCGCGCCTGGCGATCGTGCGTCACGCGGGCAAGCGTAACCGGACCGCGCGCGGCCTGCATGGCGCGACCAAAGCGTACGCGCAACAAGGCGGCAGGCTCAAGCGTCACACCGCTGCGATCTAACTCGGCCGTCAGCGTGGCCAGTGGTCCCTCCTCGTGTGAGAGCGGATAGCTGTCCAGATCGACATCGGCAAACAGCACGGCATCGTAGCTGCCGGGGCGCAGAGCCGCCGCATCGGCAAGCGAAGCAAAACGAACCTGAGCACGTGGCGCACGGTCAACCTCGTAGGTCTCGTAATCGTAGGCGGTGCTACGCTTGTCTACCTTGGTGCGAATGCCATCGAGCACGGGCACGGTCGCGACCTGCGATACGTCGAGCGCGCGAGCATCGTTCATAAGGATGTCGATGACGTGGCGCAGCAGAGCCACCTCCGCCTGGCGACGGGCTTGGCCATCCAAGCTGCCCAGCGAGCGATCGGGCAACGCCTCGGCAACGGCAAGCATGGCCTTGAGCGCCGTCACGGGCTTGTCACGCCACAGCGCCTGGAACACGTCCGAAACCACACACGGCACGTTCTTAAACCAGTTCTCGTCGCTCGCCGCCTTGCGCGCGCCCCTCACCTGGCCTTGGACGCTCTGCAGCAGGCTCTTAACGCCCGCGGTAGTCTTGCTGCGCGAGAGACGCATGTTCTTATCGAAGGTTCGCGCGCTGGCGGCATCGGCGCCCGAAAGCGGACTGTAGATCCAGTCGGTAAGCTCCGGCGCGGGCCACCATTCGGTCTTTGACGCCACACCCTCATCGGCGGCCTTCATGCGCTCGATCAGGCCGGCAAGCGCCGCAAACTGCCTGCCCGCAATGGATTGGGAAAACGCCGTGAACTCAGTCGTCTCGGCCGCAATGTGACGTGCCGCCAAACGGGCAGCGAGTTCGCCGAACAGCTGGGGTGCCCGGGCGGAAACAACGAGCACGCGCGTGGGGTCGGAGTTTGTCGCGGCGCCGTCGCGCGACACGGACTCATCACATGCCGTGACCAGGTTCTCAAGAGCATCCACATAAGCGCGGGCGCGGGCATGGGGGCCGGCCACCTCTATAAAAATAGGCTGAGCGGCAGGCGCAGAAGCGGTCTCGGACGCGCCGGCGTTCTCCCCCAACGGGGCGGCCTCAAACAGCACACCGCGGGCATCAAAGGCGGCAGCCAGGTCCTCGCGCATCGCCGCCCGCTCGCGGGCAAGCAGCACGACGACCTCTCCCCCATTGTTCGCCACGGCAGACAGTAACTCGAGCAGGCCGTGCGTAAACGACGTGATACCGCGCACGCATACGGCGCGGGTGCACGCCGGCAGGTTATCGGCCAGGGCACCGGCCATAATGTCAGCCGCCTCGCAGGGCTCGACCATGTCTCGACGGTCCAAGCCGCTCGCATAGGCGCACAAAAGTTCAAACACGCGAGCCTCGGCGTCGCTTCTGGGCTTGGGCTTGCAAACGTTGTCGCAGCAACGCTCGGCACCTGTCCCTGCCACACCCGGCAGCACATCGCGGGCCATGCGCGCGAGCATGCGCACCGTGCCCTGACTGCGCGAAAGCGGCTGCAGGTCGGCGTCGTCGAGACGCGCTACCATGTCCGAAAACAGCATCTGGCGCTGCAGGTTGTCGACGAAACCGCGCCCGTCGCCCAAAAGCTCCCAAAGCGAGCGAAGCCACGATGCAGGCGTCTTGTAGTCAATACCCAGCGAAACGCCGGCTTCCGCCGCATCATGACGGCACAGGTCGAGCTCGGCAAACGTTGGCGCCAGCAGCACGGCACGCCCGTGGCGGGCAATAAGGTCGGCAAGCAGCGCCGACTCGGCATCGCTCAAATCCGTGTCGGCATTGGTGGTATAGATTCGAACAGGCATGGTCCTCCGCTCAAACTGTTCGCAATAATCAATGCATCCATCCTACCCGCCCACGCGGACAGATTTGCCCCACGCCAACAGATTTCCTCCGTCCCCAAAGGATCAAAAAAACCGCCCCCGAAGGGACGGTTCTGCGCAATTCGTTTGTTGCCGCTGGCCTACTCGCCATCCTCCAGTTTGATGAGGATCTTGCGATAGCCACCGTACTCGCCATTAAGTGCCTTGGACACACGGCTCACCGTGGTGGACGAAGCGCCGGTACGCGCTTGAACCTCGACATAGGGCTCGCCCTCGTCCAGATAACGCGCGACCTGCAGACGCTGCGATAGATCGCAGATCTCGCGCGGCGTGCAGATATCGGTCAAAAACGCTTGGATATCCTTCTCGTCATCCAAAAGACTAAATGCGTGGACCAGCTGCTTGACATCAGGCTTGTCAAACATGTTCTCGATATTCATCGATCACCGCCAAACCCGCCAAAAGGCATCGAAGTTGATACTGACATCGGGCATCGTTCGCCCGTTCTATGCAATAGGGCAACGCCTGTGGCTTTTGCCCGTAGCAGTTTAGCACACCACCAAACTAAAGCGGCAAAACTCTCTGCCAGCGGCGCGTTTTCTAGGACGAACGCCGTTTTGAAACCGAATGCGCACGCAAGCTCCACGAATATCTGAGACAATGGGCGCCCAAACAGGACCGTGCCCCGCACCCATCCAAGTTGCAAAGGCATGTGCCCCTTACGCTCCCTCACCACGCCATGCGCAAGAAAGGATTCACACCATGCGCTTTATGCTTAACTGGCTCTTTACCTCGATCGCCATCGCGATCGCCACGTTCCTCGTTCCCGGCATCCAGCCCTTCGGTTTTGCCGAGGCCTGGGTCTGTTTCGCCTTCGTGGGACTGTTCCTGAACATCGTCGATTCGCTCGTCAAGCCGTTCCTGACGGTCATCTCGCTGCCGCTCACGATCATTACGCTGGGTATTTTTCAACTTGTGGTCAACAGCTTTATGCTCGAGCTGGCCAGCTACCTGTCGGTCAATCTGCTGGGCGCGGGTATCTCCATCGCCAGCTTTGGATCGGCCTTTATGGGCAGCATCCTGGTGTCCATCATGCGCAGCATCCTCGACAGCATCGCCGAGGGCTAAAACGACCATTCCGGCCGCGCCCGTCTCAACAGCCCAAAACGAAGGCCGCCCATCGCAAAAAAAAGGCTCTGTTAGACCAAGGTTGACATAAAAACGATGTCACCGCGAGGCGGTACCCT
>CABPXT010000125.1:0-6188 GCA_902461405.1 uncultured Collinsella sp. | reverse complement strand
GCCCAGGTCAATCACGATGCACGGCGAGCCGTCGACGGCGCGGGCCGCCACGGCATCGGCGATGCGGTCGGGGCCGATCTCGGCCGGATCGTCGTAGTGCACGGGTATGCCGGTCTTAAGTCCCGGCCCCACGGTGAGCACGCGCCCCGTGCAGGTGCGGAAAAGTGCCGCCTTCCACGGGCGCTCGAGCGCCGGGACCACGCAGCTCAGCACAGCAGCCGCGGGCACAAGCGCACCCGGCATGCCCGCATCGGCCGCCAGTGCGGCCATGACCTGCACGAGACGCATGCGCGCCTCGTCGGCCGTAATACGGGCCGGCGTCGTGATCTCGCACGTCGCGAGCGGGCGCTCCTGCGCCGCGGCCGAATCCTCGGCAAACAGGCCAAAGCGAATGAACGTGTTGCCCACGTCGACCGTCAATATATATGCGCACCCATTAAGCATCGTCGGCGCTCCTTTCGTCTGCCCAGCAGTATATCGCCTACCTAAACCAGTCATCCCAAAATGACTAACTTGCGGCTATACTGGTGCGCGGTCGCGCGCGAGCTCACGCGGCGGCCCTTGGTAACCCGACTTCCCGCGCCGTATCCGTATCGGCGCTCCCGGGGGAAGCGGATATACGCAAAGGAGTTTTATATGAGCAATCCCTCGAACCGCACCTCGATGCGCGGTCAACTTACGCTGCGCGGCGTCGTCATCGGCGTCCTTGGCTGCGTGATCATCACGGCAAGCTCGGCCTACACCGCCCTCAAGATGGGCGCACTCCCCTGGCCGATCGTCTTCGCTGCCGTCATCTCGCTGTTCTTCCTTAAGCTCATGGGCAACGCCAGCCTCAACGAGGCCAACGTCACCCACACCATCATGTCAGCAGGCGCCATGGTCGCCGGCGGTCTGGCGTTTACCATCCCGGGCGCCTGGATGCTGGACTATGCCGACCAGATCAGCTGGCTCGACATGTTCATCGTGGCACTCGCCGGCACCATCCTGGGTCTGCTGGCCACGGCACTCATCCACCGTCACTTTATCGTGGACGCCGCGCTGGAGTTCCCCACCGGCAACGCCGCAGCTCAGACCCTGCGCGCCACCGAGGCCGGCGGCAAGACTGGCAAGCAGCTCTTTGGCTCCATGGCCATCGCCGGCATCTACAGCGTGCTTCGAGACGCCCTGGGCGTGGTGCCCAGCATGCTGTGCACGCTCAATATCCCCGGCGTTACCTTTGCCATCTACAACTCGCCCATGTTGCTCTCCGTCGGCTTCCTCGTGGGCTTCGCCCCGGTCGCATTCTGGTTTGCCGGCGCGCTACTGGGCAATTTTGGCATCATTGTCGGCGGCACCGCTACCGGTCTGTTTGACGTTATGACCGCACAAGGCATCGTCAAGTCCCTCGGCATGGGCCTTATGATGGGCTTTGGCGTCGCCGTCGTCCTCAAGGACATCCTGCCGCAGGTCGCCGGTATCGTCCGCGGCCTTGCCGCCGACAGCTCCACCGACACCGACGAGCAGTCGCTCATCTCGGGCTCCCTTAAGCTCGACGCCGGTATCATCGGCCTGGGCGCTGCCGCCATCGCCGTGATCATCGCCATCGTGCTCGACCTTGGCCCCGTTCCGGCCGTCATCGTTACGCTGTTCACCTTTGTCACCACCATCATGAGCGCGCAGAGCTGCGGCCAGACGGGCATCGACCCCATGGAGATCTTCGGCCTCATCGTCATGCTCATCGTTGCCGCCTTCGCGCAGCTCGCTCAGGTCAAGCTGTTCTTTATCGCCGGCATCGTGGCCGTAGCGTGCGGCCTTGCGGGCGACGTCATGAACGACTTTAAGGCCGGCGCCGTGCTGGGCACCAACCCGCGCGCACAGTGGGTCGGCCAGGCCATCGGCGGCATCGTGGGCGCCCTGGTCGCTGCCGCCGTCATGGTCGCGCTCGTCACCGCCTATGGTCCGGACGCCTTTGGTCCCGACAAGAGTTTCGTTGCCGCACAGGCAAGCGTCGTCGCCACCATGGTCTCGGGCATCCCGAGTGTGCCGTGGTTCGCAGGCGGCTTTATCGCCGGTATCGTCATGTACTGGCTCGGCATTCCAGCCATGATGATCGGCCTGGGCGTGTACCTGCCGTTCTATATGTCGCTCACGGCCTTCTTGGGCTCCTGTGTCAAGCTCGCTTACGACAAGTGGTCCGCCCACCGCGACGCCACCGCTGGTCTTTCGGACGAGGAGAAGGCTGCCAAGGACGCCGCCTTCCAGGAACAGGGCCTGGTCGTCGCCAGCGGCCTGCTCGGCGGCGAGTCCATCGTCGGCGTTATTCTGGCGTTTGTCTCTGTTGGTCTGAGCCTGCTGGGGTAGGCCGAACAACAACGCACCAGCGCAGAGCGCGGAGTCGGAATCAAACCGGCCCCGCGCTTTTTTGTCTATTTGATTCTTATGATCCTCACGGCGTTTTAGCCATGTCGATTGGCCTGACTTCCAGGTCAACAAACCTTGTCTGACACCTCGCCTAACGCGGTGTAGAGTAAAGACGACAGACGCAAGAAGCGGCTCAGAAGCTAAACGAGGTAAGCATGGAACTCGACAAACAACAGATCAAGCGGCTGCGCGAGCGTCATCATCGTCGTCACGGTATACGCCCTGCACACAGCGAGGCCATGGAGAATGCCACCCGTTTCCTTAAGCAGGCGTTCAACATTCGCGAGGGACGCGCGCCCTATCACGTGATTCGCAAGCGCTTTGTAAACGGGGCGCGCCTGACTGGCTCGCACTTATGCATCCTGATCATTGCCATGTTGATCGCGAGCATCGGCCTCGATATCGACTCGGATATCGCCATTGTAGGTGCCATGCTCATCTGCCCGCTCATGGGCTCGGTCCTTGCCATGGCATATGGCATCGCCACGCTCGACCGCGAGATTACCGTCGAGGCCATTGCCGGTCTCGCGTTGCAGATGGCCTTCTGCCTGATCACGTCCACGCTGTACTTTAAGCTCTCACCGCTCGGCACCACCACGGCCGCTATCATCGACAACTCGACAACCACCGTCTGGGATCTTGCCGTCGCGCTCGCGGGTGGCTTTGCCGGAGGCCTGGGCAACTCGCGCGACCAGGAGCCCGCGACGCTTATCGCGGGCGTGGCCGTGGCAACCGCGCTCATGCCGCCCCTGTGCGCGGCGGGTTACGGCATCGCCATCGCGAGCGGGTCACTGTTTCTCTCGGCGCTCTACGAATTTGGCATCAACGTTGTCTTTATCGCGCTGGCGGCCGAAGCCGTATTGCTTCTTCTACGTGTACCGCTCAAGCGTGACCTCAACGGCGACGGCATTGTGACCGCCGAGGAAAACGCCGAGGTCGATGAGCTGTCACACAAGGTGCGCCGCCGCATCATCGTGGGCACGGTGATCTTTGCCATCCCCTGCATCGTTATGACCGCGGGGTCTATTGGCTCGGCGCAGGCCGGCGTGCAGGACGGCTATGGCGTCACCGAAACTACGCGCGAGCTTGCCGCGGTACTGCCGGGCTTTAAGGATTACACCGTCGCCGTCGAGACCTCGGCCACCGAAGGCGGGGAGGAGGGCCTCGTCGAGCGCGAGGTTGTCGCCCATGTGACGACAAGCGAGACACTTGGGGCGCACGACCGTCGTGTTGCCCGCAAGCTCATCGACCTCAATGTGCCCGAACTCGATCGCGTGGAGTTCGATGTGAAGTGATGCCGGCGCGGGATGAGCGCTCGCACGGACGCAAGTTATGACGAGGCGCAGACGCGATACGGACGCGAGCAAATAGCGTGGTGCAGTTCACGCCCGCGCCCCGCTCGCCGTTTTATTGCCGTGAATCAACTGTCCACATCGACATCGCCAGACTCCACCATAAACGCCGGATCGGTGCTCACCAGATAAAAACGGGTCACCTTGGTATCTCTAAATAGGTAGAGCAAGCCCTGATCGCGTCGGCGCGAAATATGCGCCACGTGGACCGTACCGAATATTTCGCCGTTTTCATTCTTTAATATCAGAATGTTGGGGTCATCCGTACGCTTAAACTGCCCGTCTGTGCAGATTCCGTCTTGGTCAACCAGCTGCCATCGACAGTTGTCCTCCTCAAGAAAAGCCAGGGTTTCCCGACTCGTTTTGTCATCCCGATAGTAACCATCAATGGCGAAGCCTTCGGAAGCACATTCCTGCATATAGGATGTTTCTCGACTTATAGCGAACTGCCCCATAGCGCCCAGGAGCACAGCCAGACAGACCACTGCAAGGGTTATCGAAATAGCACTGCGACCCATGTTAGCCCAACCGATAGTTGTTTAACGAAGCGCGAAACATACCCGGAACCTCCGATATCAGGGGGGGGACGTCGCCAGCAGGCTGGCGACAACTATATGTTTCTAACATCAAACCATATGGCCGCCACTCGCGGAGGGAGCATCGGCGAACGGCGTGTTTTCATACTCCATTGGTCAAACCTAAGCACAGCCCTACAGCTCGTACTTGTACACGCGGTAGATGTACTTTTCGGCTTCCATCTCGTAGGTGGCGATGGGACGACCGTATCGGTCGTACTCGGTAAAGGTCTTGGCCTGGCCCGATGCCACGAGCATGCTGTTCGAATTGCCGACGCGCTGCGCACTGCTCACATAGCCCGAAAACGGCACGGCGATCTGGTCTTCGAGCTCGTAGGTACGCGCCGTCTCGTCCACTGTAAAGATCGCCCAAACGAATGCGTGCCCTTGTTGTAGTCGGTTACCACCGCGGCGCCCAGCTGGCCCCAGTCGAACTTGGGATAGCTTTCGGCCGCACCAAAGTTGTTGTCGTACAGCAGCACCTGGTAGCGACCAGTCGCGATCGTCTCGTCGTTTGGCAGATACGTCACGCTGTGCTGGCCCGCATTGAGCGAAAAATCGACCTGGGCTTGCAGCAGCTTGTCCTCAAAGCCCGAGCCGGCCCATTGCCACTCCTTTCTATTTCTGGGTCCATCTTCTCACTGTTGGCGGCCGAAAATGATCCGCTTTCCTCCGTCCCTGAGAGGTCATTTTTTAGTACTTGAAGAAGCCCTCGCCCGAGCTTTCGCCCAGCTTGCCTTCGTCGAGCATTTTCTTGAGGACGGACGCCATAGCCTTAAAGTTGTAGGGCATCATCATCTTTTTGAGCAGCGGGCTCACCAGGCCCGGGACCTTCTGATACTGCATGACGATGTTGTAGGCCGTCTGGATACCCACCGTGTCGAATACGCGGAACGGGCCTTTGGGAGCGCCGGTGCCGCGCGTCCACGCGAGGTCGATGCTCTTGGGATCGCTCACGCCCGAGACATACAGGTCAAGGCCCGAAAGCAGCCACGGCACCAGCATGGAATTGAGCAGGTAGCCGTTCTTTTCCTTGTTGACGGGAAGCGCCAGCATGCGAATGTCGTTGGCAAAGTCGACGAGCTCATCGAAGTAGCGCTTGTCGGTTTGGTCCTGTGCCATGACCTCGGTCATGTTGTTCTTCCAGATGGAGTTGGCAAAGTGCAGCGACAGGTACTTTTCGGGGCGGCCGGTGTACTTGGCAAAGGTGCTCGGCAGCAGCGTGGAAGAGTTAGTAACGATGACGGTCTTTTGCGGTAGAACCGGGGCGAGCTTCTTGTAGAAGTCGATCTTTGCCTGTGTGTCCTCGGCCATAGACTCGATGACCAGGTCGGCGTCGACCACTGCCTTGGCGAGGTCGAGCTCCAGCTTGAGTGTGGAGTAGGCGCGCTCAACGGCGGCGAGTGCCGCCTCCTTGTCGAAGGGCTTGCCGTTATCGGCGATGCCGGAGCACCACTCGCCCGTGCCCTCCGCCATGCCCTCGATTGCCGCGATGTACTCCTCGCGCACGTGGTCGATCTTGGGCTGGGTGCGCCCGATGCTGCCCTCGCTGCGCAGCCAGATCGTCACATCAAAGCCGCAGTAGGCGGCCTGGAAGGCAATCTGGCTTCCCAGCACGCCGCCGCCGGCAACACAAACGGTCTTGTAGCTCATGGAACGGTCCTCTCTTACGTAATTCCATAGATGTGTATTTATTCAACCGTAAGGATGGCGCGCGCTGGGGATAGGTTCTATAAACGGACGGTAATTTGCGGCGAGCGGAAACACCTGTTCATTATCTCAGGGTTCCATGTCCAGCAAAAACGGGTGGTAGCCGGTACGGCTAACAACCCCTTTTTTCCTATTTTAGCCTCCCGGTGCG
>CABPXT010000124.1:0-6192 GCA_902461405.1 uncultured Collinsella sp. | reverse complement strand
AAAGGGCGGAGGCGGGGCATGCCCCGCCTCTTACACCACATCTCTGCGCGCTACCCTCCGGGATGCTGAATATTCCGGAATTTGCACGGCGCCGACTGGGGTACCCGAGGGCAAAAGGCGACCTCCCCGCCAAAGTATGCATTCGGCGGGGAGGTTTATACAAAAACGCCGGTGTGAACACGCTGGCGGCTTGCTAGAACCTGAATCCCAAGTCAGGCTACTCGGCGCTCTTGAGGGCACCGACCATGTCGATCTTATTGAGGGTGCGATTGGTAGCGAGGTTGACGATGATCGTAAAGCCGAAGGAAAGCACCACGGCAAGCACGTAGCTCAGCGGCTCGACCTCGACGTCAAAGTACAGCGACGGCATCTGCAAAATGTAGGTAAAGCTCTCGGCCAGCAAGCCGCCCAGCGGCACGCCCAGCGCGGCTCCGATCGCCGTAAGAATCAACGTCTCCTTGTTGACGTAATGGTGCACCTCGCCACGACGGAAGCCCAGCACCTTGATAGTCGCCAGCTCGCGTTCGCGCTCCGAGATGTTGGTGTTAGACAACGTAAATACCACCACAAACGACAGGCACGCCGCCATAAAGGTCACAAGCACCACGACCGAATTAATAATCGTAAAGTTTGCCTCATAGTTTTCCCAATGCTCGGCGGTACTCGACAGCGTAATCCAACCATCGCTCTTAAGACGGTTGGTAAACGCAATCTGATCGGCCGACGAACCCTTAAGCAGCGCAAGGATGCCGTTGAGGCGCGCGCTTCGGCCGAACGCGCGCTCATAGGTGCCCTGCGTCATGTAAAGCGTGTTACCCAGATAGTTGAGCGAGATGTCGCTGACCTTGACCTTGGCGACGTTGAGCGACGAATCCTGGACCTGCGCCGTGTCACCCGGCTTGATCCCCAGCACCAGCTGAGAGCTCTTGCTCAAATACACATCCCCGTCACGCAGGGCGAGCGGTTCTTTGGACTCATCCTCCAGGCGCACGTAATCGCCCAAGTCACCCGTGCGGTCGTCGGGAATCACGATGAGCTGCACGGTCTCGCTCTTACCGCCAAATGTAAAGGTGACGTTGTCTGTCATAATCGGCAGCGTCGAAGTCACGGTCACGTTGGAATCCTTGGCTGCACTGCGCTCATCCAACGCCGCGCACGTCTGCGAAAAATCATCGGGATTGGCGACCGCCAGCAAATCGTAGCGTGTGATGTGGCCGTACTGCTTGGGCGACAGCGCGACCGACGTATCACGGATGCCCATACCGCAAATCACAAGCGCCGTGCAGCCCGCAATGCCAAAGATGGTCATAAAGGCGCGCTTTTTGTAGCGGAACAGGTTGCGTGCAGCGACCTTGTTCAAAAAGCCCATGCGGTGCCAGATAAAGCCGATGCGCTCGAGCAGAATGCGCGAGCCGGCGCGCGGAGCCTTGGGGCGCATGAGCGAGGCAGGGGTCTCGGCCATCTCGTGGCGGCAGGCGATAATCGTGGCTCCCACCACGCCCACGGCAAACAGCGCCATCGAGACGATTGAGGACACGATGTCGTACGAAAGCAACATCTGGGGCAGCGAGTACATGTCGTCGAACACCGTAAACAAGAACAGCGGCAGACCCACAAATCCGATGATGTTGCCGAGCACGCCACCGATCAGACACGCCCACAGCGAGTAGTCCACATATTTGGACAGAATACGCCCGCGTGAATAGCCGAGCGCCTTGTACAGGCCAATAAGCGTGCGCTCCTCCTCGACCATGCGGGTGGCGGTGGTGAGGCTGATAAGCACGGCGACGATAAAGAAGATGAACGGGAACACCGTGGCGATGGCCTCGATCGAAGAACTATCGCTCTCGACGCTCGAGTAGCTTGCGATGTTATCGCGGTCCTGGATGTACCAGGTGCATTCGCCCAGGTCAGAGAGCTCGGCGCGGGCATCGGCAAACTGCTGGTCGGCGGCGGCACGGCGCTGGTCCAGGTCGGCTTGCGCCTGCGCACGCTCGTCGCTGCCCTCGGCCATGCGATTGATGTTGTCCTGCTCGATCCCAAAGACCATATTCGCCTGACGCTCAGCCGCGTCCAAGCTCGCCGGCGTGTCGACCGTCAGCTCCTGGGCGCGCGCCTTCTCACGCTCCTCGCGGATCTTCTCGATATTGCCCTTGACCTCATTGATCTTTGCCGAGTAGGCATCCGAATAGGAGTTGAGGCTCTTGGCTCCCTCGACGACCACGTGGACAGCGGAGTAGGAAGAAGATGTCGCGGCATCCTCGCTCACGTAGAACTTGTAGTCCGCAGTCGAAGCAGCGCGAAAGGCGTTGACCGTCGAGTCGGAGCTCACATCAGTGGGATCGAGGACCTCAGCCGTAATGGTGTAGTCCCCATCGGCAAACTGGTCCTTGGCGCTTTGGTTCGACGAGCTCGCATCGTTGGCGGCAAAGCTCACCGTATCGCCGATTTTCTTGCCCGAAGCCTTCAAAAAACGTGAGGTCACTGCCACTTCGCCCGAAGTCTCGGGCAGCTCGCCGCGTACTAGCACCGGTTGGTCAATATTCTCTTTGGAGAGGCTCTGTACGACGACACGCTCGCGCGTCGTACCCACGGCGGTATAGGCGGTCTCGGTATAGATGCCCTCGGCCGTCTCGACGCCATCGACCTCTTGGATCGCGGCAATATCGTCATCGGTCAGACCATAGGTCGACTGCACGTTGATGTCATAGACATTCTGCTGGTCAAAATAGGCGTCGACCGAATCACACAGGTCCTCGCAGCCCGCCTTAAGGCCGCACATCACGCTCACGCCAAGCGCGGTGATCACAACGATAGACAAGAAGCGTTTGAGGCTGCCGCGAATCGTGCGGTAGATGCCACGGCGAAAAACCGTCGGCACCATATCGTTTGAGCTTTGGGCGGTACGGTAGGTCGTAAAATCCTGCTCGCGCTCCGTGTTCTGCGCGTCGCGGCGTTGACTGTTTTGGCGGTCCTGATTCATGGGCGCTACCACTCGATCGTCTCGATAGGCACAGGATTTTGCTGGATCGTCTCGCTCTCCACGCGGCCGCTCTTAAAGCGGATCAGGCGATCGGCCATGGGCGCCAGCGCAGAGTTGTGGGTGATGATGATGACCGTAATGCCTTGCTTGCGGCAAGTGTCCTGTAGCAGCTGCAAGATCTGCTTGCCGGTTTTGTAGTCGAGTGCACCCGTAGGCTCGTCGCACAAAAGCAGCTTGGGGTTCTTGGCCAGCGCGCGGGCGATGGATACGCGCTGCTGCTCGCCGCCCGAAAGCTGCGCCGGAAAGTTGCCCAGGCGCTCGCCCAGGCCAACCTGGCGAAGCGTTTGCTCGGCATCGAGCGAATCGGGGCAGATCTGCGCCGCGAGTTCGACGTTCTCAAGCGCCGTCAGGTTAGGGACCAGATTGTAGAACTGGAAGACAAAGCCGACGTCGGCGCGTCGGTATTCCACGAGTTGCGCCTCGTTGGCGGAGCTCACGTCACGCCCGTCCACCGTCACAGTGCCGGAGGTCGCCGTGTCCATGCCGCCCAGAATGTTGAGGGCCGTGGTCTTGCCGGCGCCCGAAGCACCCAGAATGATGGCGAGCTCGCCGCGCTCGACCGTAAAGCTCGCGCCGTCGAGCGCGTGGATGCGGGCATCGCCCTCGCCGTATGCCTTGATGACGTCTTTGAATTCGATATAGGCCATCGATTAATTCCCATCTGGTCGGATAACTCTTTAGTATTACCCATTTCCCACCTACCAAAAAGGGACAGGTTTATTTTGGCAGGTTTTATATGGGGAAACGAGGGCGCGGGCGGGCGCCAAGACTGTCCCAAGGCAACCATTTGACCCAAACCGCGCCCGCCGCTATGATGCCGCTGCGGAATGATTGTCTCCGTTGGGTGCGTCAGTAAAACTGTCGCGTCGCCCTAAACCGCCTTGTTGCTGATGACTTCTGCTGTTGCGTGATATCCCTTGGGCATCACGCCGCGGCAGGAGTCTTTTTTGTTTTGGAGGAGAAGTGTCGGAAAGCAGCGCATCGAGCAGAATTAAACGCCTGGTCAACACCTATAGTTGCCTCGTGCTTATGGGTGCCGTCGGAATCCCTATCGGCGTTATCGTTGGCGCCATCTGTGCCCTTTTTGGTCGTGTGCTCCTGGCAATTGGCGCCTTCCGTGACGAGCACATCGTACTGCTCCTTCCCTTCCTCGCCCTCATGGGCTTGGCCATCGTATTTGCCTACCGCACCTGGGGCAAAGGCACCGATCGGGGCATGAGCTTAGTATTCGACGTAGGTCACGGACGCGAGGACGCCATCTCCCCGCGTCTGGTGCCACTCATTATGCTGAGCACGTGGGCCACGCATCTCTTTGGCGGCAGCGCGGGACGCGAAGGCGTAGCCGTGCAGATCGGCGCAACCGTCTCGCATTGGATCGGCCGACGTCTACCTTTCCGAGAACCCGGCAACACGTTTTTGCTTATCGGCATGGCCGCCGGCTTTGCCGGACTCTTCCGAACGCCCCTCGCCGCCACGGTCTTTGCGGTCGAGGTGCTGGTCGCCGGACGCATGGAATACCGCGCGTTGTTTCCCGCGCTTACGGCTTCGCTTGCCGCAAGCATGACCTCCGGCGCCCTGGGGCTCGAGAAGTTTGAGGTCGCCATTACCGCCTCGTATGCGCTCGACCTCCCCGGTCTTGGACGGCTGGCGTTGTTGGGTATCGCGTTTGGTATGGTAGGTGGCGCTTTTGCCTGGTGCCTTGCCCATGCCAAGACTCTTGCAGCGCGGCTGCTCCCCAGCCCTTACATACGCGTTGCCGTTATGGGCCTTGCGCTGTCGGCGATTCTGTTCGTTCTGTGGCAGGGGCGATACTGCGGCCTTGGCACCAACCTGATATCGGCGGCGCTCAACGGTGACGGCAAGGTCACCATCATGCCTTGGGACTGGGCGCTCAAATTCACACTCACCATCGCCACGCTTGCCGCAGGATATCAAGGTGGTGAGGTGACGCCGTTGTTCTCCATCGGAACCAGCCTGGGTGTCGTGCTCGCCGGAATTCTCGGCATGCCCGTCGAGCCCTGCGCCGCGCTGGGATACGCCGCCGTCTTTGGCAGCGCCACCAACACGCTACTCGCGCCGATCCTCATTGGCTGCGAGGTCTTCGGTTTCGGTAATCTGCCGATGTTCTTCATCGTCTGCGTTGTGGCTTATCTGTTCAACATGGACAAATCGATCTACGCCCTGCAGGAGCACAGCCGCACCCGATAAACAGGGCGTTTGCCACCAAAAAACGCGCACGACAGGCCGGGCCCGCCGCGCGCGTCATCCTATACACGATTAGTTATTGTTGTTGGTCATCGAAGCCACTGCTGCCGCAAGATTGGAAATGGGCATTGTCTGCAGCCAGATGCGCCCCGGACCGGTGAGCACAGTGTTGAACACGCCTTCACCGCCAAACATGATGTTTTTGACGCCCTTGACCATCTGCGCGTCGATGCTCACCGTCTCCTCAAAGCCGGCCACGTTGCCGGTATCTACAATCATTTGCTGGCCAGCAGCAAGCTCGTACTCAACTAGGTCGCCGTCGATCTCGGCAAAGGCAATACCCGAGCCCGTGAGCTTTTGCATGATAAAACCCTCGCCGCCAAAGACGCCGGTCTTTGCCTTCTTGTTAAAGTGGATGCTCAGCTCAACACCACTTTCCGCGGCAAGGAACGAACGCTTCTGCAAAATCCAGCTCTTACCAGGGCCAATCTCGATCGGTATAATGCGGCCGGGGAAGCAAGAGCCAAACGCAATCATGCCATCGCCGTGCGCGGTCCAAATGTTTTGGAACAACGCCTCACCCGAAAAAGCCTTAGAGAACATCTTGCCTATGCCACCGCCCGAGGTGGACATCTCCATGTTGGGGGTCATCCAGACCATGGCACCGCTTTCGGTGATCATGGATTCGCCGTCGCTAAGGTTGCACGTAACAACCGGGAAAGCCCCTCCGCCGATCTCGTACTGCATGACCGTCTCCTTTCCTTCGGGAGCCGAACAACGATGTCCATATTTTAGCAGTTAGAGGTGCGTTTATTTGGGTCGGTGGCGTTCATGGCGCCGATCACCGCCAGCCTCCGCTGCCGTCTGCACAGATAAAACCTGCCAAAATAAACCTGTCCCTTTTTGGCAGGTCTTAGAGGCGGACGGTGAAGGTGATCTGGTTA
>CABPXT010000123.1:0-6218 GCA_902461405.1 uncultured Collinsella sp. | reverse complement strand
CTTGGTGGCGGCAGGCGCCGGGGGCAGCCCGCGTTGAGCGAGTCGATATTGCGGATTTGGAGCCTGGCGGCTGGAGCGCTGCCGATGAGCAGGGCTTTCGCATTGTGGCATCGCAGGACCAGACCGCGCACACGACGCTCGTCTCGCCCGATATCGCCACCTGCGACGATTGCCTGCGCGAGTTGTTCGATCCCGCCGACCGACGCTATCACTACCCCTTTATCAACTGCACTAACTGCGGACCGCGCTTTACCATCATCCGGTCGCTGCCTTATGACCGAGCGGCCACGTCGATGAATTGTTTTCCCATGTGTCCTGAGTGTGCCGCGGAGTATGCCGACCCACTCGACCGGCGTTTTCACGCGCAGCCCGATGCCTGCTTTGATTGCGGGCCGCATATTACTTGGCGCGAGGCTGTGAACGGCGATGCGTGCGGGAATTCGTCCGCGACACCGGCCGTCGGCACCACACGCGAGGCCAGCGACGCTATCATCGAGCGCTGCGTCGAGCTGCTGGCCAGCGGCGGCATCGTCGCCATCAAGGGTCTGGGCGGATTTCACTTGGCATGCGACGCCTCCAACGAGCAGGCGGTAGCCGAGCTGCGCCGTCGCAAACGCCGCAGCAACAAGCCGCTTGCCGTTATGGTACGCGACCTTGCCGACGTTGAACGCCTGTGCCATGTCAACGACGTTGAGCGCGGCTTGCTGGCCGGCAGCATTCGCCCCATTGTGCTGCTGCGCCGGCGTGCTGTTTGCGGGAGCGACGGCGATTCTCCCGACGCCCTCGTACTCGCACCGTCCGTCGCGCACGACCTGCCCGAGCTTGGCGTTATGCTCCCCTACACCCCGCTTCAGCATCTGCTGCTTGCCGTGGCAGAAGCCCGCGGTATGCACGCGCTCGTCATGACCAGCGGAAACCTGAGCGAAGAGCCCATCGAGACCGATGACGATCTTGCCTGGGAGCGCCTCGTTGCCGCCGGCATTGCTGATGCGCTACTCGGCAACGACCGCGCGATCCTCTCGCGCTACGACGACTCCGTGGTGCGCGTGGTCAACGGCGCCATTATGCCCGTGCGCCGTGCCCGCGGATATGCACCCCAGCCGCTGCCGTTGCCGGCGCTCGACGGCGCTCCGTCCTGCGTGCTCGCCTGCGGGCCACAACAAAAGGCCACGATTGCGCTCACGCGCGAAGGGACGAACGGCGAGGCAACCTGTTTTGTGTCGCAGCATATCGGCGATGTTGAAAACGGCGGGACCTTCGATGCCTGGAACGCCGCGCGCACGCGCTTGGAAGATCTCTTTGACTTGGCGCCCGCCGCCTTGGCCTGCGATTTACACCCCAGCTATCTATCGGACCAGTGGGCGCGCGAGCAGGCGCGAAAATGCAATCTGCCGCTCGTCGAAGTGCAGCACCATCATGCGCATATCGCGAGCGTAATGGCCGAGGCCATCGCCGCGGGCCAGCTTACAACCGACACGCGTGTCCTTGGCATCGCCTTCGACGGCACCGGCGCCGGCACCGATGGGACCATTTGGGGCGGCGAGTTTCTTGTTGCCAGCCTTGACGGCTTTGAGCGCACCGCGCATTTGCTCACCTGGGCGCTCCCCGGCGGGGCGGCCTCCGTACGCGACGCTCGACGCAACGCCTTTGCCCTGCTCAGCGAACTCGGCCTACTCGAGCACCCAGGCGCCGCTCAGCTTTTGGACAGCCTCGACGAGCAAACGCGTAGCGTGACAGCCACCATGATCGAGCGCGGCATCAACAGCCCGCGTACCAGCAGCATGGGACGTCTCTTTGATGCCGCGGCAGCAATTCTGGGCATCTGCGACAAGGCAACCTACGAGGGCGAACCCGCCATAGAACTCGAAGCCGCCGCCTGGCGCGCGTTCAGCAGTGAAAGTGCCTGCCCCACCGGCAATATGGTCAGCTTTTCCGTAACCGAATCATCCCGTCCGGACGACTGCCATGTTCTGAACTCCAGACCGCTTTTTGAGGCGCTTTTGGAGGGAATCAGGACCGGCGTGCCCGCCGGCAAGCTCGCGCTCGACTTCCACGTCACCATCGCGCGCTCCTCGGCACGAATCGCACGCGAAATCTGCGCCCGTGAAGGCCTCGACACCGTCGCGCTCTCGGGCGGCGTGTTCATGAACCGACTTTTGCTTCAGCTCCTCACCCGCGAGCTCAAAAGCATGGGTCTCACTGTCTTGATTCCCCGCTCCGTGCCCGTCAACGACGGCTGTATCGCCTACGGTCAGGCCGTCATCGCTCGCGCTCGCCTCGCGCAGACAGCATCGCGATAGGCTGTTTTGCCAGCCTGCGCGCCGCCGTCTCACAGGTGTAACGCGTTTGCTCGTGACTCCTGCGAGCGCTACCATCAACTGATGGGTAATTAGGCGCCTATCCAGCGCAAAACGTATAAAAGGGGAACATTATGTGCCTTGCCGTTCCCGGTAAAGTGGTCAAACGCGACGACGACCTTAAGGCGACCGTCGACATGATGGGCATCGAGCGCCCCGTTTCGCTGCGCCTCGTGCCGACGGCACAGGTAGGCGACTATATTCTCGTGCACGCCGGCTTTGGCATTCAGATTGTCGACGAGCAGGAGGCGCAGGAGACGCTCGACCTGGTCAACACCATGACCGAACTGGTCGAAGAAGACCAGCTGGCCACCAACCCGACCGAGGCTTACTAGTGGCGGCCGGACAGCCGGCTCGCTCCGGTATCGACTTCTCGGCATTCCGCGATCCCAAGCTGGCTCGCGAGCTCATCGAGCACATCCGTGAACTCGTCGGCGACCGCACCATCAACCTTATGGAAGTCTGCGGCACGCACACCGTGAGCATCGGTCGCTATGGCTTTCGCTCCATTATGCCTGCCGGGCTCAAACTGCTGAGCGGTCCGGGTTGCCCCGTCTGTGTTACCGCCAACCGCGATATCGACCATGCAATCGCGCTCGCCAAGATGGACGGCGCCATCATCACCACCTTTGGCGACATGATGCGCGTGCCCGGGTCGTCTACCTCGCTCGCCGCGCAAAAGGCGGCGGGGCGCGATATTCGCATTGTGTACTCCCCGCTCGATGCACTCGATATCGCCGAACACAACCCCGATCGCCCGGTCATCTTTATGGGCGTCGGCTTTGAGACCACGACGCCCACCATCGCCGCCGCCATTTTGGAGGCCGATGCACGCGGACTCCAGAACTTCTCGGTCTATTGCGCCCACAAGACCACGCCGCCGGCGCTGCGCGCCATCGCCAACGATCCCGAGACCACTATCGACGGCTTTATCCTGCCGGGCCACGTCGCCACCATCACGGGCTTAGCCCCCTTTGGCTTTTTGGTCGACGAGTTCAATACCCCGGGCGTGGTCACAGGATTTGAACCGGTCGATATCCTGCAGGGCATCTGCATGCTGGTCCAGATGGTTGTCGAGAACAGGCCCGCAATCGACAACGCCTACCGCCGTGGCGTCAACGCAGACGGCAACCCCGTGGCGCGCCAGCTGGTCGAGCAGGTGTTTGAGCCATGCGACACCACGTGGCGCGGGCTGGGGCCGATTGCCAACTCGGGCCTTTCCATCCGCCCCGAGTTCTCGCGCTTTGATGCCCGCACTCGCTTTGACGTGCCCGTTGAGACGACGGTCGAGCCGCGTGGGTGCCGCTGCGGCGACGTGCTGCGCGGGGCCATTACGCCGAGCGACTGCCCTCTGTTCGGCCGCGCTTGTACACCCGAGCATCCCATCGGCCCCTGCATGGTGAGTTCCGAGGGCAGCTGTGCAGCATATTTCCGCTACCGAGGCTGTTAGGTTCCGCCGTTCTAACGAACGGCGGACCGGTCGACGCTGCGCGCCATTCAGGCGAGCGATTTGCCTTTCAATCGTCGGCTGTGGGCAAAAGCCCAGCAGCCTCCTCTTTCAAGGCAACTCACTTCGCCTGAATGGCGCTCGCTGACTTTTACTTAACATCGATTCTGCCACACTCAGCTATTGCCGACCCCCCACGATTGGAGTTTTCGATATGTCCCGTACTGCCACCGATAGCACTGTCCTGTTGGGCCACGGCTCTGGCGGCCAGATGATGAAACGCATCATCGATGAGGTCTTTTTGGATGCCTTTGGGTCGCCCGAACTGCTCGAGGGCAACGATGCCGGCGTCGCTGCGCTGCCCGCGAGCGGGCGCATCGCCATGTCGACCGACAGCTTTGTAGTCTCGCCGCAGTTCTTCCCCGGCGGCAATATCGGCCGCCTCGCCGTGTGCGGAACCGTCAACGACGTCGCGACCTCGGGCGCTAACGTGCGCTACCTCTCATGCGGCTTTATCCTCGAAGAGGGCTATCCCATGGACAAGCTGCGGCAGATTGTGCAGACCATGGCCGAAACGGCACATGAGGCAGGCGTGAAGATTATCACCGGCGACACCAAGGTGGTCGAGCGTGGCGGTGCCGACGGCGTCTACATCAATACCGCTGGCGTAGGCGAGGTGCCCGCAGGCGTGACGCTCAGCGGTGCCAACTGCCGGCCCGGCGACGTCATCCTGGTGTCGGGTACACTCGGCGACCACGGCATCGCCATCATGAGCCAACGCGAGGGCCTGGCGTTTTCGAGCACCATCGAAAGCGATGCCGCGCCGCTCAACCACCTGATTGCCGATGTGCTTGCCGCAGCACCCGACACACGCTGCTTCCGCGATCCCACGCGCGGTGGCCTGGCGTCCACGCTCAATGAGTTTGCGCAGGCCAGCGGCGTTGCCATGGAGGTCGACGAGGATGCCGTGCCCGTGCGCCCCGACGTGCAGGCCGCCTGCGAGATGCTCGGCTACGATGTGCTACAGGTGGCAAACGAGGGCAAGATGGTTGCCGTCGTGCCGACCGAGCAAGCCGATGCCGCGCTGAGCGCCATGCGCGCCGCCCGCTACGGCGAGAATGCCGCCATCGTCGGTCGCGTGCTGCCACTTGCCGAGGGCGCCTGTCCCGCCGTGCGCGTACGCACCGGCTGGGGCTCGACCCGTATCCTCGACATGCTTGTGGGAGAACAACTGCCGAGGATTTGCTAACGACAAAGGCTCAGGGCTATTAAAGATATTCAGATTCCAAACATGCCCGGCACGCATGCCCAGTATCATGGGGTGCGTTTTACAACTCAAGCGGCAGGAGCACCCATGGCAGCAGCTTTTTCCCATGTGATCTTTGATCTGGATGGCACCATCCTCAACACGCTCGAGGACCTGGCGGCCGCCGGCAACCATACCTGCGAGATGCACGGCTGGCCCACGTTTGCCGTAGACGAGTACCGCTACAAGGTGGGAAACGGCATGCTCAAGCTGGTCGAGCGCTTTATGCCCGCCGAGTATGCGGGCGACGGCCGCATGTTTGAGCAGACGCTTGCCGAGTTTAGGGCTTACTACGGCGAGCACAAGGAGGACCACACCGCACCGTACGCCGGTACGATCGAGATGCTCGACCGCCTGCGCACCGCGGGCGTGCAGCTTGCCGTGCTCACCAACAAGGACCATGTTTCGGCCGCTCCGCTTATCGAAAAATACTTTGGTTCCGAGCGCTTTGCGCTGGTGCAGGGCCGCGTCGATGCGTTTCCTCCCAAGCCCGAGGCGCCTGTTACGCTGCATGTGATGGAAGAGCTAGGCGCCGACCCGGCAACCACGCTCTATGTGGGCGATTCCAATGTCGACGTCCTGACCGGTCACAATGCCGGCCTCAAGAGCGCCGGTGTCACCTGGGGCTTCCGCGGCCGCGCAGAGCTGGAAGCCGCCGGCGCCGACTACGTGGTGGACACCCAAGACGAGCTCGCGTCGCTGATTCTGGGCGAGTAGCGGGGCTGTCGCTCAACACGGCTGCATAGATTCTGTCGCGCGGAAAGCGCATCCCGTTTTGCCGCCTCAGAATGGGATGCGCTTTCCGGTTGAGCCTTGTCGGGGAAACGGCATCCCGTTTCAGAGCAATATTCCGGGTCGCACTTTCCGCAACCCACGCCATCCGGAAACCGTGACCCGCTATTCGGCCAAATACCGGCTCGTATTTTCCCGAGCATTCGATGCAACGCTGGCGCAAGGAGTGTCCCCAACTGCCGGCAGAAAAGGAACGTCCCCAAGTGCCGCCCCAATGACTACCATGGCAACGCCGCAGGTAGAGGACGGACAGCGAGCGGGCACCAGAGCGAACAAATTGGCATGAAAAGAGGACGGCATAGACCTTCTGGTCATG
>CABPXT010000122.1:0-6242 GCA_902461405.1 uncultured Collinsella sp. | reverse complement strand
CGGTCGGGGTCGATGTCGATCGTAATCTGGCGCGGCTCCTTGTAGCTGCCACCCAAGAAGTGGTCGTCGACCGACGGACCGCGGCCGTCAACGTTCCAAGCGCCCTCAAACTGATTGGCGGCCGTGGCGCCGCCCCAATAGAAACCCTCGGGGAATCCCATAAGTGCCTCCTCGCTCATGCGTGTTGCTGATGAAACGAGTATGCCGCCGAGTCGCTCCAGGCCAGGGCGAAGGCGCCGATTTGGACACTTCTTTTCGCAGACGCGCGCTGCAACAGCGCTGCAGCTGAAACTTTTTGACACCGAAGGAGCGAAGACGATCCGCCCCGCGTTTACCGGCGGTATGCCGCGGGGGTGCAGCCATACTTGTCGCGAAACTTACGGTAGAAGAAGCTCATGTTTTCATAGCCCACCGCATGCGCAGCCGCCCCGGCCGTGGCGCCACCGCGCAGAAGCTCGGCCGCACGCACCAGGCGTCGCTCCTGCACAAGCTGCCTAAAGGTCTTGCCCACATGTCGCCTGAGGAGCGCCGTCGCATAATTAGGGCTCAAGCCAAACTCCGCCGCCATCCCCTCGAGGGAGCATGCAGCGAATTCGCGATCGATATAGCCAAGCATTCCCGTCACCAGGGCAGTGGGCCCCGCTGCGCCGTCCGCCGCGCCGCGCACCAGCTCGCGCTCGTAGCAATCCATGAGCTCGGCCAAAAACAGCTGAAACAGACGCAAGACGATCTCGGGACCGTTGGGGCTCGGGTCGTACAGCTCGCAGAGCATCTCCTGCATGTAGCGCCGAATCCGACGGCTCTCGCCGCAGTAAAAACGGACATGCCCCCGATGGTCCGTCTCGCTGTTGAGCGCGTTGAACAAAAACCGCGAGACCGCGCTCTCGCGCGAGAGGCTCGACTCGAGACTCCGGCGCAAAAAAGAGCGTGAAACGGTCATGCTCAGCATGATGTCGTCCTCACCAAGCGCCGCCACGGCATGCGGGCAGAGGGCGTCGAGCAAAAGCACCTCGTTGCGGCCCAGCTCGAGCCTCTCCCCCGCCACCGTCTGCGGGCAGCGTCCGCGATACACATAGCTCAGCTCCACGTAATCATGCACGTGCTCGGGAACTGCATTAAAGCGCGAGTTTTTCCTTATCGTCAGGCCACGCGGCATGCCGGGCTGGGCATAGGCAAACCCTGGCTGGCCAATCTTGCGCACTGGGCATCCGTCGATTTCGACATGCTCGGTCATAATCGACCAATCAAATGCCATGCCGTCTTTATAAGCGATCTCACTGGCGCTCAGTTCGTTGAGCCTACGCTCGAGCTCGTCGATCTCCATGGCTTGCCAATCGTTGATTTGGTCATAGTTCGTCGTGATTCAGATATTAGCAGAACGCGCCGACGCGTCCATAATCTGTGCTATGCAGCAGATCGATCGAGCCAAGGAGGATCCATGACCGCGTACTATCAGCAGGTGCTCGAGGGCACATACGACAACCACGTGCTTCCGTTTTTGTGGATGAAGGGCGAGAGCCATAAGACCATTGCCGAGTATCTGGAAAAGATCGCCGGCGCCGACATCCACGAGGTCTGTCTCGAAAGCCGCCCACACCCCGATTTTTGCGGCGAGGGCTGGTGGCGCGACTTGCGCTTTGTCATTGACGAGTGCAGGCAGCTGGGCCTTAAGCTCTGGATCTTGGACGACGCGCACTTCCCCACGGGCTTTGCCAACGGCGCCGTCAAGGAGGCCGTGCCCGAGCTCCGCAAGATCGTGCTCACGCACCGCACGTTCGACATCGTGGGCCCCACGTCCGCCGCGAGCATCGCGCTCGCCAACATGCTCGACAAAACGGAGCGCTTCTACGGCGTGACATTTATGCAGGACGGCAGCCCCGTCGACGTCGCTTACCGAGTAATCGACGATGCAGACGGCAACCCCAGCCGCCTGGTCTTCGATGCACCTGCGGGCCTCACGCAGGCATGCGTGATGTTCACGAGCGGCAAGACCTCCTACAACGAGGACTACATCAATATGGTCGACCGCGCCTCGGTGGCGCAGCTCATCGATGCTGTCTACGAGCCGCATTTTGAGCATCTGGGCGATGAGTTTGGCAAGACGATCCTGGGCTTTTTCTCCGATGAGCCCGGATTTGCCAACGAGAAGGGCACCACGGGCCCCGATGGCATCTCGGACACGCTCATCGGCAAGGCCACCGCGCCCCTACCCTGGTCGGCCGAGCTTGAGCGTCGCCTACGCGCGGCACTGGGCGAGCGCTACCTGGCCGAGCTCCCGCACCTGTGGGACCGCGAGCCGGCCGGCGCGCACGTACGCCACGTCTATATGGACATCGCGAGCACCCTCTATAAGGAGTGCTTCTGCGACCAGCTCGGAGACTGGTGCCGCGCGCGCGGCGTGCAGTACATCGGCCACGTTATCGAGGACAAGGACTGCCACGCGCGCCTGGGCGTGGGCGCCGGGCACTACTTCCGCGCCGTGGGCGGTCAGGACATGGCGGGCGTCGACATCGTGATCAACCAGCTGGTACCCGGCATGGACCGCGGCCTTCACAGCTACGGACGCGGCGTGTGGGACCTCGAGTTCTATAACTACGTGCTGCCCAAGCTGGGCTCCTCGGCAGCACACCTCGACCCCAAAAAGCAGGGGCGCTGCATGGCCGAGGTCTTTGGCGCATTTGGATGGCACGAAGGCCTACGCGAGATGAAGTGGATCGCCGATCATTTTTTGGTGCGCGGCGTCAATTGGTTTGTGCCGCACGCCTTTAGCATGGCCGCCTTCCCCGACTGGGACTGCCCGCCGCATTTCTATGCGCATGGCCAAAACCCCCAGTTTGCACACTTTGGGCAGCTCATGAGCTACATGAACCGTACGGCGAGCCTGCTGAGCGGCGGGCGCGCAACGACCCCGGTGGCGCTTCTCTACCATGCGGACGCCGAGTGGGCAGGCGAGGCGAACTTTATGCAGCATGCCGCCTCCGAGCTTTTGCGCGCGCAGGTCGACTTTGACATCGTGCCGGCAGAGGCATTTGAGGACGCAGGGCGCTATGCCGTTGAAATTGCCGCAGACGGTAGCGGCTTTAGCGTGAACGGCCAGGCATACCGCTGCCTGGTGATGCCCGGAGCCGAGTTTGTCGGCGGAGCCGTGCTCGACTTTGCCGCGCGTGCCGCAGCCGCAGGTGTTGCCGTGTACGCGCTGGATGAGTTGCCGAACAAGCGCTACGACGGTGACACTGCAGGCCGCGAGGGCTTTGCCTCCCTGGATGCAGCCGCGGTCGCCGACATCAAGCTCCTGGCGACCACCGAGCTCGCAGACACACTTGCCAATACCGGCATGCAGACCGTGGTTTGCGCCGAGCCCCAGCCCTGGCTGCGCGCACTGCGCTACGAGCGGGCGGGCGAGAGCTATCTGATGCTCGTCAACGAGCATCCCAAGCAGGGTATCTCCACTCAGATTGCGCTTGCCGACGGCACACCCGTTGCAGGCGCGCGCCTCGACCTGCTCAACGGCACCGAGCCCGCCGCCTTTGACGGCACGCTCGAGCTGGCTCCCTACGAGAGCTGCATCGTGGTCCTTGGGGCTACAGGTTCCGTTGCTGTGGCAACCGCCGAAGACGAAGCCACATGCGTCGACGGGCCCTGGGCGGTTGCCTTCTCTGCCCCTGGCACCGATGCCTTTGGCGAGTCTGTTGAGCTTGCAAACCTGCACGACCTTTCCTCGGCCGAGTTCCCCGGCAAGGCCGGCACATTCCGCTACCGGGCTTCCTTTGTCCTGGGCGAAGCGGCCAGCCGCACCGTCATCGACCTTGGGGAGGTCTTTGAGACCGCAACCGTCACCCTCGACGGCAAATCCCTCGGCACACGCATCTGTCCGCCTTACCGCTTTGAGGCCGGCGCGCTTTTGGCCGGTGAGCACGCGCTTACGGTTGACATCATCAACACCCTCGACCACGCCGTCCCCGACATGTTCGGCATGACCGAGCCCTCCGATCCCAGCGGCCTCTTGGGGCCCGTACGCGTGCTCGGATAGCAGCCCGAGCGCAAACAACTCGGGCAGGGCACGCCCTATGTTGAGCCCGCGCAGCGTCGAGCGGTCCGTCGTTCATAGACCGGCGGACCAAAACTCCCAGCCAAGCCGAACGTTTTATTTATCGCTATGATTGGTTTATCGCGACGCAAACGCATAGGAGCCATATGGATATCAGGCGAAAGATCACGCAGGGCAAAAGCCTCACCCCCACCGAGCAACAACTTGGGCGAACGGCCCTCGCCATGGGCGAGGATGTGCGCGGGCTTTCCATTAAGGAATTTGCCGCGTGCGCCAACGTTTCGGTCGCGAGCGTGCACCGCTTTTGCAAAAAGCTCGGCCTCGAGGGATTCAAGGACCTCAAGGTCGAGCTCATCCGCCAGGCGACCGAGGCGGGCAACCGGCGCGACGTGGACATCAACTTTCCCTTCGATGCCACCTCCACCCCTGCGCAGGTGATGGAGCGCATGGAGGGGCTCTACCAGACCACCTTGGCCGAAACGCAGGAGCTGCTCGACCCTGCACAGCTCGACCACGCCGCCAAGCTCATCATGCGCGCCGGCACCGTGGACATCTACACGGGCTCGCATAACCTATATCCAGCGGGAATGTTCCGCGATCGCCTGCTTTCCGCCGGCAAAAGCGCGACGTGCCACGACAGCGTCGAGGCGCAGGTGCGCACGGCGCTCGCCTCGGGTCCCGACCATGTGGCAATCATCATCTCCTACAGCGGCCTTGCCCCCAACCTCAAGGAGATCTTGCCGATCCTTAGCAGTCGACATGTCCCGGTCATCGTCATCGGCACGCCGTACTGTGCCCGCATTCACCCCGGCTTTGCCGCCTATCTCACGGTAAGCGACCACGAGAGCATGACGCACCGCATCACGCAGTTCGCCAGCCATATCGCCGTGCAATACGTACTCGATTCGCTCTATAGCAGCTACTTTGCCAAAGATTACGCCCGCTGCTCCGAGTTCTTAGAGCGCTCGTTCCCCTACACCCGCCTGCCCGGACTCAAATAGCGACGAGCGTGGATTTTTGGACACTCAGATAACGAGCGTGGATAATCTCCCACTTTGAGCCTGCATGCGGCCCAAAAACGGGAGATTATCCACGCTCATTTTGGGTCCCCCGGGAACGCATGAGGAGGGCGGATAGACAGCCGTTATTTGCGAGGCGTCAGCGACGTAAAGAGTCCGTGTTGGTTGCAGTAAAGATATATCCTGCCGCGCCCGGTAATATGGAAGCGCGGCTGCACCGATTGCTCTGGATAGAGCTTCTTAAAGCAGATGCCGTCCATAGTCGCATATGCCACAAAGCTAATGTAGTGATCCTTGGTCATGGGATGATCGAGCGTGACGTACCAATCGTCCTCGATGCGCTCGATGGAAAAGGCATGGTCCGCGTCCGGCTCTTCGGCCTCCTGGGGAAACATCGTGGAGCCACAGCAGCTAAAGCTGCCTTCTCCGAGCGCGTGCACAACGTTTCCGCAGATAGGGCAAACGTAAAAGACGCCTTTGAGCATATTGCCTGCACGGTTGGCGTTGGCCCGAATGTCACCAGCCAAAAGCTCAGCCACGCTTATGCCGAGTCTCTGGGCCAAAGGCTCAACGAGGGAAATGTCGGGAAGGCCGCGGCCGGATTCCCACTTGCTGACGGCTTTATCGGTCACGCCAAGGCTTTCCGCCAGGGCGCGCTGGGTGAGGCCGCGCTCTTCGCGCAGCTGCTTGATGGCATGCGCTGCCAAAAAAGTATGGGAGGCATTGGTTTGCCGTGTCTGGTTCATGGGCTGTCCAATCAAATTGAAGAAATGGAGTGAACCGGTTCGACAGTCAGTATCCATTTGAAGGCCAGGCTCGACAACCTACGCTGCGTAGACATGCGCCAATCGAACGAGCGCTGATTTTTGGACACTCATCCTGAGTAGTCATTTAAGAACGTCCATTACAGTCGAAATTGTCAGCCCGGGACCGTCTCGGGCTACGATTGAGGCGCGCCCAGAACGGGCCGCCGACCGGGCGCCCGCGCACGGCCGAACGTCCCTGCCCCCGAGAGGGCCCGTTGGGTGCTGCCGGCGCGGGACGCGCCGCCCCCGACGGCTGATAGGAAAGTGCCGGGCAGGCGCCGCGGCTGGTAATGTGAGTGCCGAGGGGGAGGCCATCCGGTCGAACGACTACCGGAAGGATACCACCGTGAAAGCGCCATCCACCAGGCC
>CABPXT010000121.1:0-6333 GCA_902461405.1 uncultured Collinsella sp. | reverse complement strand
CTGCCATGGCGGCCGCACTTCCTACCTCAGCCTGGCAGCCGCCCTCGGCACCGGCGACGCAGGCGCTCGTGGTGAGGTTGAGGCCGATGGCGGCTGCGCAGTAGAGCGCGTCCATGACCTGCTCGTCGTCGAGCTGAAGGTGATCGGCGAGCGCCAGCACGCAGCCGGGCACGACACCCGCGGAGCCTGCCGTGGGAGCGGCGACGATCACTCCCATCGTGGCGGAGCGCTCGAGCACGGCCATCGCGCGGGCCACGGCGTCGGTTTGAACGGTGCCCATCAGGCTCGTGCTCAAATCGTTGCGGCCGGTGGCATCGACGAGTTTAGCCTCGCCGCCGATAAGCCCGCCGAGCGATCGTTGCGGATTGACGATAGGGGTCGTGGTCTCCTCGCGCATGACGTCGAGCACGCGGCGCATGGCGGCGACGGCGTGGGTCTCGCCGGTCAGACGCGCCTCGCGCACGGCCATAACGGCGCCGATATTCAGGCCGAGCTCGGCGCATGCATCGAGCAGCTGCTCGCCGTCGTCGAAGATCTCCTTTGCCGAGACACCGGGGGAGAGCGACGAGGCGGAACCGGGGAGCTCGATAAAGGTCGCGTAATCGACATTGTCGAGTTTGCGTAGCATGGGGATAACGGTGTCGTCGGGCGCGCCGTCGGTCTCAAAGACGGAGTAGGCCTGGCCGCCCACTTCGGTGCGGTAGGTGCGGCAGAAGGCGATGTTCACATGGGCGTAGGCGAGCAGGTTCGTGAGCGCGGCGAGCACGCCGGGGACGTCCTGGTGTGCCACAAACAGCGTGGAATACATGCCCGAGATGTCGACGCCGACGCCGTTAATGCGGCTGATGCGCATCTTGCCGCCGCCCAGGCTCTCACCGCGGACCTGTGCCGTGGCGCCCGTGTCGTCGACCATGTCAATGTCGACGGTGTTGGGGTGGATGGAGGCGTCGTCGCCCTTGATGTCAAAGTGATATTCGAGGCCCTGCTCGCTTGCGAGGTCGAAGGCCTGCTTGATGTTCTCGTCATCGGTGTCGAGGCCCAGAATGCCCGCGACGAGCGCGCGGTCGGTGCCGTGGCCGCGGTAGGTGTGGGCGAAGGAGTTCCACAGGCCAAAGGTGACTTTGGTGATGCGGCCTTCCAACAGGCTGGCGGCAACTTGGGCGCAGCGCAGGGCGCCGGCGGTGTGCGATGAGCTGGGGCCGACCATGACGGGCCCCAAGATCTCGAATGCCGAGGTCGTAGCTAGTGTTTGCGGCTTGCCTGCCATATGCGCTCCTGTTCTAACCCGTCGTTCCGAGGGGCGGGGCATACTCTGTCCCGCCGTTCCGAGGGCTTTAGTATTTGGTCGCCTGCTCGGACAGTCCTGCTCGCACGGAGGCCACATTAAGTGGCCTCCGGCTCGTGCGGAACTCGCGATCGACCAAATACTAAAGCCCTCGGAACTTAGGATACATGGTAGGGGCACGCTTGCTGCAAAATTCATCAGCTGGGAACCTATTCTGCGTCCCATGTCGACTCATCTTCACCACCGGTTAATAAAAAGAGGTACCGGTTGTTCCGGTACCTCTTTTTGGCGTGTTTCTATTTGGCTGTGGCTTTTCTCGTAAACCTACAGGCCGCAGGCTGCTTTGAGTTCTTCGACTCGGTCGGTATTCTCCCAGGTGAAGTCGGCGTCTTCGCGGCCGAAGTGGCCGTAGGCTGCCGTCTTCTCGTAGATCGGTCGACGCAGGTCCAGGTCGCGGATGATCGCGCCCGGGCGCAGGTCGAAGGTCTTCTCGACGGCCTCGACGATCTTGTCCTCGGCAACATGCGCGGTACCGAAGGTGTCGACCATGATTGAGAGGGGCTTGGAAACGCCGATGGCGTAGGCAAGCTCGACTTCGCAGCGGTCGGCCAGACCGGCGGCGACCACGTTCTTGGCGACCCAGCGCGCGGCATACGCGGCGGAGCGGTCAACCTTGGTGCAGTCCTTGCCGCTAAAGGCGCCGCCGCCGTGACGGCCGTAGCCGCCGTAGGTGTCGACGATGATCTTGCGGCCGGTGAGGCCCGTGTCGCCCATGGGGCCGCCCACGACAAAGCGACCGGTGGGGTTCACGTAGATGTCCGCGTTGTCCCACGGCATGTTCTCGGCGGCCATGACCGGGGTGATGACGTGCTCGATGAGGTCGGCCTTGATCTTTCCCATGTCCTCGATCTCGGCGGCGTGCTGCGTGGAGATGACGATGGTCGTGACCTCGACGGGCTTGCCTTCCTCGTAGCGCACGGTGACCTGGGTCTTGCCGTCGGGACGCAGATAGGCGAGGGTACCGTCGTGACGCACGGCGGCCAGGCGCTCGGCCAGGCGGCTTGCCAGGTAGTGTGGCATGGGCATGAGGGTCTTGGTCTCGTTGGAGGCATAACCGAACATCATGCCCTGGTCGCCGGCACCGATCAGGTCGATCGGGTCGGTGGTAGCGCCGGTCTGGGTCTCGAAGGACTCGTCAACGCCCTGGGCGATATCGGGCGACTGCTCGTGGATGAGGCTCATAACGCCGCAGGTGTCGCAGTCAAAACCGAACTTGGCGCGGTTGTAGCCAATGCGGCGGATGACGCCGCGGGCGATTTCCTGTACGTCGACGTAGGCCTGGGTGCGAATCTCGCCGGCGACGATGACCGTGCCGGTGGTCACGAGGGTCTCGCAGGCGCAGCGGACGTTCTCCACGTTGGCGGGCACACCGTTGGGCGCAATATAGCCCTGCTCCTGCAGCTCTATTTCTTTGGCGAGGATTGCGTCGAGGACGGCGTCGCTGATCTGGTCAGCGATCTTATCGGGATGACCTTCGGTCACCGACTCCGACGTAAAAACAAAGGACCCGTGTTGGGGTGGGATGGAACGAAGTTCTTCTGACATGATTGTCCTTTCAAAAACGTGTCCCGGCGACCGTTACCATTCCGCCGGGCTCTCTATGCAAGGGCACATCATAGCGCGTAAATCAAACATTCACACCCTTTCCGCACCTACTCATTGGGGACAGACTTAAATGACCAGCCAATAGGAACACTCTTACGGCACCTGGAGACGTTCCTTATGTGCCGGCAGTTTGGGACACTCCTCCATTTGCCCGCTGTAAGTCTGCCCCAACGAATGGTCATTTAAGTCTGTCCCCAATGAGTGGGTCGGTGCCCTTTGTGCGGAGGTGGGCATTGTTGCTTTATACTGGTGCGGTTAGACATCCATCCTGCAACCGAGGAGATTTCCATGGCATCAGACGTTCGCGTCCGCTTTGCACCCTCACCGACGGGCAAGCTGCACATCGGCGGCGCCCGCACCGCTATCTATAACTGGGCTTTCGCCCGTGCTAACGGCGGCACGTTCATCCTGCGCATCGACGACACCGATCCCACCCGCTCCACCGACGAGAACACGCAGATCATCCTGCGTGCCATGCGTTGGCTGGGCCTGGACTGGGACGAGGGTCCCGAGGTAGGCGGCGACTTTGGCCCCTACGCCCAGACCGAGCGCCTGGACCTGTACAAGCAGGCCGCCCAGAAACTTTGGGACGAGGGCAAGGCCTATCCCTGCTTCTGCACCAAGGAGCAGCTCGACGCCGACCGCAAGGCCGCGCAGGAGCGCAAGGACCCCTTCCAGGGCTATCAGCGTCGTTGCCGCGATCTTGATCCCGAGGAGGCCCGCCGCCGCATCGAGGCCGGCGAGTCCTACGTCCTGCGCATCAAGGTGCCCGAGGACCGCGGCGACGTCGTCATCCACGACGCCGTTCACGGTGAGGTGACCTTCGACGCCAAGGAGCTCGACGACTTTGTCATCTTCCGCTCCGATGGCACGCCCACGTACAACTTCGCGACCGTCGTCGACGACGCCATGATGAAGATCACCCATGTCATCCGCGGCGACGACCACCTGTCCAACACCCCGCGCCAGGTCATGGTCTACGAGGCCCTCGGCGCGCCCGTGCCCACGTTCGCCCACATCTCCATGATCCTGGGCGCCGACGGTAAGAAGCTCTCCAAGCGCCACGGCGCAACTTCGGTGGAGGAGTACCGCGACGCCGGTTACCTTTCCGACGCCTTCGTCAACTACCTGGCGCTGCTCGGCTGGTCGCTCGACGGCGAGACCACGATCATCCCGCGCGATGTCCTGGCCAGCAAGTTCTCGCTCGACCGCATCTCCAAAAACCCGGCGACCTTCGACCCCAAGAAGCTCGACTGGGTCAACGCCGAGTACATCAACGGCATGTCCGATGCCCAGTTTGCCGACGAGATCATGGTCCCCGAGCTGCACGAGGCGGGTCTCATCGAGGGCAACGTCGAGTCCGGCGGGGCCTGGATCGCCGCGCTTGCCGCCATCGTCAAGCCGCGCACCAAGATGCCGGCCGACGCCGTGACCGTCGCCGCTCCCATCTTCGCTACGGCCGAGACGCTCGAGTATGACGAGAAATCCGTTAACAAGGGCCTGGCTAAGGAAGGCATGGGCGCCATTCTGGATGCCGCCAAGGCCGCGCTCGAGGGCGTGGACAAGTGGACTGCCGAGGCCATCGACGCCGCGCTTGAGCCGCTGCCCGAGCAGATGGACCTTAAGAAGCGCGTGGTGTTCCAGGCCGTGCGCGTCGCCGTCTGCGGCAACATGGTGAGCCCTCCGCTGGGCGAGACCATGGCGCTCGTCGGCCGCGACGACTGCCTGGCGCGCATCGACCGCGCCCGCACGATGGCGCTGTAGTAGACGCGCAAACGCATGTATCCGAGCCCCGTTCCCTCGAGCGAGGCTCTTGTTTCTGTACCGATGAGTGGGTTGCTGGGACAAAATAATCAGTAGTGTTTGTCCCATGTTCGAGTGACGCAACGAGCTCGACACTCGTATCGGCCATGGGACAAACTCTACTGATTATTTTGTCCCACCCCTTTCAGGTCCGTTCGTTAGAGGTGGTGTATGGCTCAACAACTGTCGCTGTTTGGTTCGCCGGAACCGGAGGAAGCTCCGGTGAAGCCCAAGCCTGCCGCTGCCTCGGCTCAGTCTAAGCCTGCGCCCGAGCCCCCTGCCGCCTACGCGAGCGTGGTCCTCGACATCCCCACCCGTGCGCTGCCGGAACCGTTTGCTTACGGCATCCCCGAGTCCCTTGCCAACGAGGTCCAGATCGGATCCACGGTCCTGGTCCACTTTGGTAACCGTGCCGCCGCGGGCTATGTCGTCGACATTGCGCCTGATCTGGGCGATCTGCCGGGCAACAACGCCCTCGACCCCGTGCGCATCAAGCCCATCGAGGCCATCCTCAGCAAACCGCTCTTTACCGCCGAAGCCGCCCGCATCGCACGTTGGATGAGCCGCGAGTATGTCGCGACGCTTTCCGAGTGCCTGCGCCTGTTCTTGCCTCCGGGTGGCAGCCCGCGTGTGGTCAAGGGCGACGACGGTGTGTGGACGGTTGAACGTCCAGCCGTCAAACCCATCCAAAACCGCTGGGTGATGCTTACGCCCGATAGCTTTGACTACACGCCACCCAAGACCGCGGTCCGCCAGCGCCAACTCATCGAGGCGCTCCAGTGTGGTCCTGTCACGACGCGCGACCTCAACCTTCTCTATAACAGTATGTCGGCGACCATCAAGGCGCTCGAAAAACGCGGCATCGTGGTGGTGGAGGAGCGCCGTGCCTGGCGCGGTTGCAGCGAGCAGACTACGCTGTCCTCTGCAAGCGGCAAACCGCCGGTCGCGCTTACGAACGGTCAGCAGCAAGCGCTCGCGCATATTGAGCGCGCTCGCCTGGATGCGCACGGCGACGTGGTGCTCGTGGACGGTGTTACGGGCTCCGGCAAAACCGAGGTCTATCTATCCGCCATCGAGCGCGTGCTCGCGGCTGGCCGCTCTGCCTGCGTGCTGGTACCCGAGATTTCGCTGACAGCCCAGACCGTCGGCCGCTTCCGCTCGCGCTTTGGCGAGACGGTCGCCGTGTTCCATTCGCGTCTTTCTGCTGGCGAGCGCCTGGATCAGTGGGATATGGTCGCCAGCGGTGCGGCCCGCGTGGTCGTCGGCGCACGTTCGGCGCTCTTTTGCCCGCTCAGCGACTTGGGCCTCATCATCATCGACGAGGAGCACGAGACCAGTTACAAGCAGGGCTCCAGTCCGCGCTACCACGCGCGCGAGGTGGCGGCCGAGATGGCGCGGCGCTATCGCTGCCCGCTCGTGTTGGGCTCCGCCACGCCCTCGGCCGAGGCCCTCGACCGCTGCCGTCGTGGCACGTATAACGGTGCCACTTGGACGCGTGTCGAGATGCCCGAGCGCCCGGGACACGCCGTGCTTCCCATGGTCCGAATTGCCGACCTGCGCCGTGAGTTTTCTCACGGCAG
>CABPXT010000120.1:0-6434 GCA_902461405.1 uncultured Collinsella sp. | reverse complement strand
CCGTGACGTGGGTGGCGTCGCCGCGTATGACGGATGTCGACACGCCCGTGGCGGCCGACCTTCCGTTGTTTGAGCGCGCGCTGGCAGATGCTATCGCGCAGGCGCTTGCGGCACCGCCTTCGACGTTCGAGCCGTCGGCGGTCTCTTGGGAAGCGTGCCTGGCGCGTATACTTAAAGTCGTTGATTTGTTGGAAGGGGGTTCGTATGGCTAAGGACACCATGAGGCTCACGTCTATGACTGCCGCGAGCGGTTGAGCCGCTAAGTTGGCTCCCGGAGCCCTCGCCCAGGTCCTGGGCGACTTACCCAATGTGCATAACGACAACCTGCTCGTGGGGTTCGATACCTCTGACGATGCGAGCGTCTTTCGCGTTGGCGATAACTTGGGTCTCGTGCAGTCCATCGACTTCTTCCCGCCGATGGTCGACGACCCGTTTCTATTTGGCCAGATTGCCGCGGCCAACTCGCTGTCGGACATCTACGCCATGGGCGGGCGGCCGAGCCATGCCATGAACTTGCTGTGCATCCCGAGCTGTCTGGGCGTTGAGGTTGCCGGTCAGATTCTGGCGGGCGGCGCAGACAAGTGCGTCGAGGCGGGTTGCTCCATCGCAGGCGGTCACACCATCAACGACGACGAGCCCAAGTACGGCCTGTCCGTGAGCGGTTTTGTGCCACTCGACCGCATGCTCGCCAACAGCGGCGCACGCGTGGGCGATGTTCTACTGCTGACCAAGGCGATTGGCTCGGGCATCATCACCACGGCCATTAAGGGCGAGCTCATCGAGCAGGACGAGGCTAGCCCGATGTTTGACTCGATGCGCACCCTCAACGAGGCTCCGATTCGTCTGGCCGAGGGACTCGAGCTTCACGGCTGCACCGACATCACGGGCTTTGGCCTGATCGGGCATGCGTGCGAGATGGCCGAGGGCTCGGGCGTGCAGATTGAGCTTGCGTCGGAGGCGGTGCCGCTCTTTGACCAGGTACTCGACATGGCACGTCTGGGCATTATCCCAGCGGGCTCCTACCGCAACCAGGACTTTTTTGGCCCGCGTGTGGCTGTCGACGAGGGCCTGGAGCCGGGCATGCTCGACGCGCTGTACGATCCGCAGACGTCTGGTGGCCTGCTTATCGCGGCGCCCGCGGCGGATGTGGATGAGCTTGCGCGTCGCCTGGATGCCGAGGGGTGCATCGCCGCCGTTATCGGTCGCGTGTGCGAGGCGGTGCCGGGCGGTCCTGCTGTTCGCGTTGTGCATTAAAGAAAACCGTTTATGCGACCGCCTACTTTTCCGGGCGGTCCCTTTTGAAAGGATGTAGCTATGTCTACCAAGATTGAAGTCAATGCCATGGGCGATGCCTGCCCGCTGCCCGTCGTCAAGACGCTTAAGGCACTCAAACAGCTTGACGGCGAGGGTGCCGTAGTGACCTCGGTCGATAACGAGACCGCCGTCAAGAACATCTCCAAGATGGCGCAGGAGAAGGGCTGCACGGCCTCGGTCGAGAAGGTTTCTGACGCCGAGTGGCGCGTGACCGTGGCGACCTCCGGTGCCGTTGCCGTGGCAGACCCCGAGCAGGACGGTGCCGCTTTCTGCGGTGCCAGCACCGGCAAGGGCGAGCTCGTCATTTCCGTCTACACCGACTGCATGGGCCGCGGCGACGACGAGCTGGGCCACAAGCTCATGAAGGCCTTCATCTTTGCCGTGACGCAGCAGGAGGAGCTGCCCGCGACCATGCTGTTCTACAACGGCGGCGCCAAGCTCACCGTCGAGGGCTCGCCGGTACTTGACGACCTGAAGGGGCTGGCTGAGCAGGGCGTCGAAATCCTCACCTGTGGCACCTGCCTCGACCACTATGGCATTAAGGACCAGCTTGCCGTGGGCGAGGTCACGAACATGTATGTGATCGTGGAGAAGATGGAACAAGCCGTGCGCGTCGTGCGCCCGTAGCGTATTGGTTGGAGTTGCCATGAGGGAGAAGCGCCCAGCGCTTGTCATCACGTTTCCCACCACGGCTGCCGCCATGGGCTGCGAGTCTCTGTGCATCGAGCGCGGCCTTCCCGGGCGAACGATTCCCGTGCCCGGGGAGGTCGCTGCCGGCTGCGGCCTGGCGTGGAAAGCGTTGCCTGCCGATGAGGAGCTGCTGCGCGGCGAACTCGCCGCGGCGGGCGTTCCCACCGAGGGCTATACCGTGATTGATATGTGGGAGGTCGTGTGATGATCTACCTGGATAACGCGGCGACGACCATGCACAAGCCGCAGACGGTCATCGATGCCGTGACGCAGGCGATGTGCTCGCTCGGCAATGCCGGGCGCGGCGCCACGTCGGGTGCCCTCGATGCCGCTCGCACGATTCACGGTTGCCGTGCCAAGCTCGCGCGCCTTTTAGGTTGCCCGAGGGCGGACCATGTTTGTTTTACGCCCAACTCCACCGCGGCGCTCAACACCGCCATCAACGGGGTGGTGCGCCCCGGCGACCGCGTGGTCACGACGGTGCTCGAGCACAACTCCGTGCTGCGTCCGCTCAACCGCCTGGCAGCGGAGCGGGGTGTGACCGTTGAGCATGCGGGCTGCGACGCGAACGGTGCGCTCGACTACGAAGAGCTTGAGCGGCTGGTGACGCCGGGCACACGTGCCGTGGTGGTGACGCACGCCTCAAATGTGACCGGCAACGCGGTCGACATTGCGCGCGTGGCGGCCATGGCCCATGCGGCCGGTGCGCTGGTAATCGTCGATGCCTCTCAGTCTGCCGGCACGGCGCGTATCGATATGCATGCCATGGGGCTCGACATTGTGTGCTTTACCGGCCACAAGGGGCTCATGGGACCCCAAGGCACCGGCGGCCTGGCCGTGGCGGAGGGCATTGACGTGTCTCCGTGGGCCATGGGCGGCACGGGCGTGCACAGCTTTGACCCACTGCAGCCACTTGAGTGGCCCACGCGCCTGGAGGCGGGCACGCTCAACGGTCACGGCATCGCGGGACTTTCTGCCGGTCTCGACTTTATCGAGGCCCGGGGCGGGGTGGAGACGATTGCAGCTCCCGAACGCGCACTCGCCGAACGTTTCCTCTCCGGCGCTCGCGAAATCCCCAGCATTGTACTTTACGGTGCGTTTGACCAACCTGCGCGCTCGGCGATCGTGTCGCTCAACGTGGGCGATATCGACTCTGCCGAGATTTCGGACGCGCTCATGCAAGGGTGGGGGATTGCGACGCGCCCCGGTGCCCATTGCGCTCCGCTCATGCACCGCGCGTTAGGTACCGAGCGCCAGGGTGTCGTCCGCTTCTCGTTTGGGTATTTCAACACGACCGAAGAAGTCGACACGGCTATCGATGCTCTGCGCAATTTAGCCTGCTAAAGCTGCTGGACCGTTTATACTTGCGGGACGGGTATTTTGCCCGTCCCGTTTTTGTTTCGACCCGAAAGGTGTGCCTATGGCTTCATCCGCCCCGCGCGGTCTGCGTTCCGACCATGTCGTTACCGTCGGCATTGCGCTGTTCTCGATGCTCTTTGGCGCCGGTAACCTCATTATTCCGCCGCTGCTGGCGCTGCAGGCAGGTTCTGCCACGCCGGTTGCCATGATCGGCTTTTTGATTGCCGCTATCGGTCTGCCCGTTATGGGATTTATCGCCGTCGCGCTCGCTGGCACGGCCCGAGAGCTGGCCGGGCGTGTGCATCCTAAGTTTGGCGAATTCTTCGTTGCGGCGGTCTACCTGGCCATCGGTCCGTGCCTGGCCATTCCGCGCACAAGCTCTACGGCGTTCGAAATGCTGGTGCCGCTGCTACCCGAGGGCGTTTCGCTCGGCACGGCACGTCTGGTGTTTGCCGTTGGCTTCTTTATCGTCGCGTTTGCGCTCACGCTGCGTCCAGGCGTCATCACACGCGTGCTCGGCCGTATTACGGGCCCCGCGCTCATTGCACTCATCGTGCTGGTCGTGGGTGCTGCCGTGATCTCGCCGCTGGGTCCCGCTGCCGCGCCTCAGGCTCCCTACGATGCAGGCGCTGCCGTGCAGGGCTTTCTGACTGGCTATCAGACCATGGACCTGCTCGCGTCGCTCGCCTTTGGCATTATCATCGCCGAGACTATCCACGAGCTGGGCGTGACCGATGACAAGCGCGTGGCCTTCGAGATCTCGCGCTCCGGTGTGATCGCTGGCGTGCTCATGGCCATCATCTACTGCGGCCTGGCGCTTGCCGGCATGCAGCTCGGCACGGTTATGCCCGATGCTACCAACGGTGCCGCCATCCTCGCCCGTTCGGCCTCTATGCACTTTGGCCTTGCTGGCACGGTTGTCGTCTTTGCGATTTTCTTCCTCGCCTGCATGAACGTGTGCATCGGCCTTATCAGCTGCTGCTCGCGCTACTTCTGCGAGACGTATGTGGTTAAAGGGGGAGCGAAGGCTTCCGAGGAGGCCATGCGCCGCCCCTTTGCGATTCTTGCCTTTGTGTTCGCGGCGTTTTCGTGCGTACTCTCCAACGTGGGCCTCGACATGATCCTCATGTTCTCGGTGCCCATGCTCAACGCCTTGTATCCCGTTGCCATCGTGCTGGTACTGATGGGCCTGGTGCACGGCTTTTGCGATGCGCATCCGCAGGTGTGGGTCTGGGTCGGCGGCGTGGTTGCCGTGCAGAGTGTGATCACCTCGGTCCGCGACGCGTTCTTTGCGGGCGCGTGGCTACCGTTTGATGTGCTGCCGCTGGCGGATATCGGTGCCGCGTGGGCGCCGGTCGCCGTAGTTGCCTTTGTGATTGGCCTGCTCCATAGTCGTTTTGTTGCACATTCGAGGAGCTAAGGCATCAATGCTTGCACAGGCGGGGAGTCTCCCCTATAATTTCCTTCGCTTTGGGACACGCAAGGTTTAGACCTTAGCTGCTCAACACCTTCGGGACGTGGCGCAGTTTGGTAGCGCGCCTGCTTTGGGAGCAGGATGTCGCAGGTTCAAATCCTGTCAGCCCGACCGGAGCCCTTGGAAACATTAGGTTTTCAAGGGCTTATTTTTCCGTCGAAAACAATCTGCATACAAATGCACACAAACGCCGCGGGATCTCCATGCCAGATTCACACGAGTTCGCGCTCGCGGAGGGCTCCGATCGCGTAGGCCACGTCGTCCAATCGTTCCGGCCAGAGCGCCGTGTAGGTGTTCAATGTGATGCTGGGAGAGGAGTGGCCGAGCTGCATCTGCAGGGTCTTCGCGTCCGCGCCCTGGGCGATCGCGAAGCTCGCGTATGTGTGGCGCAGACTGTGTATGGTCACGCCCTCGTCCTCCATGCCGGCCGCTTTGACGGCCTTGTTCCATATCCTTGTCCGCCACGCGTTCGTCCAGACGTTCCCGCCACGGGTGGCACGGAACAGCCAGTCGTCATCACCCATGCCATCCATCTGCGCCTTGATCTGCGGCATGAGGAACCGTGGTATCGCGATGTTGCGGGCCTTTCCGTTCTTCGGGGTGCCGAGCATGCTACCGCCGTGCCCGTCGTCAGTCCATGTGCGGCCTATCCTGGCGCGCCGCTTGGCCGCGTCCACGTCACCGACCTTAAGGGCAAGCGATTCGCCTATGCGGCATCCCGTATAGGCCTGCCATCTGACCAGCAGACCGTCCACCGGCTTCCCGATCTTCTCCGCCTCGTCCGACCTCGCGGACCGAGAGGAACACCATGTCGTCGTCGTCGGAGGCGATCTTCGGCACGGTGACCCTGTCCACAGGATTCTCACCGATCCACCCGTTCGAGACGGCGTAGTCAAAGATGCCTTTGAGGACGAATTCCATGCTGGTTCCTTCAATGGCGCCGGTGGTGATTGCGGTGCTGGCCGCTGTTGACCATCCTATCGTCGCCAGTGGGCCGCCGCCTGAATAATTCCGAATGGAAACGCGGTCCCGGGCTGCGCTAATCGCCGTTTGAGGTGTGAAATCGGGATTAGTGTGGGCGAAATTGGTGGTATCTACATTTCGAGGGGTTGATCTGATGGATCAGGAACATCTATCTGCATTTCAGGGGGTTGCCCAAACGCGATATCCGAAGTATTAAGCGCTTTTTGCTGCTGGGATTGCACGGTTTTGGGAGCGTTCATACTTGGCTGGCACCCCCTCGAAACGTAGATAGATGTCCGGCGAGACCGAAATCAACCCCTCGAAACGTAGATACGGTTCAATGACGATGTGATTCCGGGCTTTTCGCCCATGACCGGGGGAGAGAAGATGGCGAATCGCGCCGGAAAGGGGTCGTGCCCGAACCGTGATGCCCCGTCATGACTGCAACATGGTGGTGCCGCCGTCCCTGACGAGCAGTGATTGACGGTCAGTGAGCGCGCGTAGGTCGAGCTCCGTGGAATACCGTTCGACGATGAGCCGTGCCGCCTGACCCATCGTGGGATTGCCCAGATGCGGCACCACGTGGAAATCCGTCAGACCGAGTCCTTTGTAGTCGCGCAGACCCGGGGCGCGA
>CABPXT010000119.1:0-6572 GCA_902461405.1 uncultured Collinsella sp. | reverse complement strand
AAGGCCATCGACGGTGCCGTGCGCGACCTGCGCGCCATCACCGGCCAGCAGCCGATGATCACCCGTGCCCGCAAGTCCATCGCTACCTTCCGCCTGCGCGCTGGTATGCCGATCGGCTGCAAGGTTACCCTGCGTGGCGACCGTATGTGGGAGTTCTTCGATCGTCTGACCTCCGTCGCGATCCCCCGTATCCGCGACTTCCGCGGTATCTCCGCCAAGAGCTTCGACGGCCGTGGTAACTTCTCCATGGGCGTCACCGAGCAGCTCATCTTCCCCGAGATCGACTTCGATTCCGTCGATCACCAGCGTGGTATGGACATCACTTTCGTGACCACCGCCAACACCGATGAGGAGGCCAAGGCCCTTCTGGACGCCTTCGGTTTCCCGTTCAAGAAATAGGTTCACCTGCCCTATAAGCGCCGTTCCCACAAGGGGGCGGCGCTTGGGGCGAACAATACTCTATGTGAGGAGGATATAAGTGGCTAAGACATCGATGATCGTCAAGTGCAATCGCAAGCAGAAGTTCTCTACTCGTGAGTACACGCGCTGCCAGCGCTGCGGCCGTCCGCACTCTGTGTACCGCAAGTTCGGCCTGTGCCGTGTCTGCTTCCGCGAGCTTGCACTCAAGGGCGAGCTTCCCGGCGTTAAGAAGGCCAGCTGGTAAGTCACTACCAGCGTTTCAAGCATCCGTTTGGAACAGGGAAAACGCGCTAGTTAGGCTTTGCCGTTAAGGGCGGCGAAGAACCAAGAGCACGTGTTCATCAAGAACGAAGGAGAATCTGTATGAACCTTACAGACCCGATCGCAGATATGCTTACGCGCATCCGTAACGCTAACTCTGTGAACAAGGCCACGGTCTCCATGCCGAGCAGCAAGAAGCTCGTCGAGATCGCTCGTGTTCTGCACGAGGAGGGCTACATCGAGGGCTACGATGTCGAGGACACCGTTCCCCAGAAGACTCTGCACATCACGCTTAAGTATGGTCCCAAGAAGGCTAAGGTCATCAACGGCATCCGCCGCATTTCCAAGCCGGGCCTGCGTAAGTACACCGGCGTTGCCGACATGCCCCGCGTCCGCGGTGGCCTTGGTACCGCCATTATTTCCACCAGCCATGGCGTCATGACCGACCGCGATGCTCGCAAGCACAACGTCGGCGGCGAGATCATCGCTTACGTCTGGTAATTCGCTCGGTAGGTAGAAGGAAAGGAGATCACCGTGTCTCGTATCGGTAATAAGCCTGTCCAGATTCCCGCCGGAGTCGAAGTGGCAGTCAACGGCAACAACGTTGTCGTCAAGGGCCCCAAGGGCCAGCTCGAGCTCGATGTCTTTGAGAAGCTCGCTATCAACGTCGAGGACAACGTCCTCACCGTTTCCCGTCCCGATGACGAGCGTGAGACCCGTGCCCGCCACGGCCTCACCCGCGCCCTCATCCACAACATGGTTGTTGGCGTTTCCGAGGGCTTCGAGAAGAAGCTCGAGCTCGCCGGTGTCGGTTACCGCGTGCAGCAGAAGGGCAAGAACCTCGAGTTCTCCCTGGGCTTCTCGCACCCCGTGATCGTCGAGGCTCCCGAGGGCATCACCTTCGAGGTTCCCGACAACACCCACGTGAACGTCAAGGGTATCAACAAGCAGCAGGTCGGTCAGATCGCCGCTGAGATCCGCGGCCATCGTCCTCCCGAGCCTTACAAGGGCAAGGGTATCCACTACGTTGGCGAGCACATCCGCCGCAAGCTGGGTAAGGCCGCCAAGTAGTCGTAACCGACTCACTCGCATAAGACCAGCACCCCGTCAGGTGCTGGCAAGATCAACCTTTTTAGGAGTTTACGTATGAACAAGCATAAGGCGAAGCTGGAAGGCCTCAAGCGTCGTCAGCGTCGTGTTCGCGGCAAGGTCTCGGGTACCGCCGAGCGTCCGCGTCTTCGCGTGACCCGTACTAACGCCAACATCTATGCCCAGATCATCGACGACAGCAAGGGCTCCAGCCTGACGCTCGTCTCCGCCTCGACCCTCGAGGCCGAGTTCAAGGGCACCCACACCTCGAACAAGGAGGCTGCGGAGAAGGTCGGTCAGCTCGTTGGCAAGCGCGCCATCGAGGCCGGCATCACCAAGGTCGCCTTCGATCGTGGTGGCCGTATCTACCATGGCCGCGTCAAGGCCCTCGCCGACGGTGCTCGTGCCGCCGGTCTCGAGTTCTAGGAGGTATGTAGCACATGGCTCGTAATCAGAAGCAGCAGCGCGAGGCCTCCGAGTTCGAGGAGCGCGTCGTTTACATCAACCGCGTGTCGAAGACCGTCAAGGGTGGTCGTCGCATGAGCCTCGTCGCTCTCGTCGTCGTTGGCGACGGCAAGGGCAACGTCGGTGTTGGCATGGGCAAGTCCGCTGAGGTGCCCCTGGCCATCTCCAAGGCGTCTCTCGATGCCAAGAAGAACATGTTCCACGTGCCGGTGACCGAAGAGGGCACCATCCCGCACGAGGTTCTCGGTCACTTTGGTGCCGGCCGCATCATCATCAAGCCCGCTGTCGAGGGTACCGGCGTTATCGCCGGCGGCGCTGTGCGCCCCCTCTTCGAGCTTGCTGGCATCAAGAACGTCCTGTCCAAGTCCCTCGGTACCGACAACGGCCTTAACATCATCAAGGCTGCCGTCGAGGGCCTCAAGGAGCTCTCCAGCCCTGAGGACGTCGCGGCTCGCCGTGGCCTGACGGTCTCCGAGATGTTCGTCGGTAAGGAGAACTAAGCATGGCTGACACCATCAAGATCAAGCAGGTCCGCAGCACCAACGGTTGCAAGCAGGACCAGGTCCGTACTGTCCGTGCCCTCGGTCTCCACAGGATCCGCGAGGTTCGCGAGATTGCTGACAACGAGTCCGTCCGCGGCATGATCTTCAAGGTCAAGCACCTTGTCGAGATTGTAGAGGAGTAGCAAATGCAGCTTCACGATCTTACTCCCGCGCCCGGTTCCACCAAGAACCGCAAGCGCGTCGGCCGTGGCAATTCTTCGGGTCACGGCACCACTTCTGGCCGCGGCCAGAAGGGCCAGGGTTCCCGCTCTGGCGGCACCAAGGGTGCCGGCTTCGAGGGTGGCCAGACTCCGCTGGCTATGCGCCTGCCCAAGCTTCCGGGCTTCCGCAACCCCCGTCGTATCGAGTACACCGCTGTCAACGTCGAGCGTCTCGAGCGTAAGTTCGAGGACGGCGCTGTGATCGACGGTGCCGCTCTTAAGGCCGCTCGCATCACCAAGAGCGAGTTCGAGCCCGTCAAGGTGCTCGGCAATGGTGAGCTCACCAAGAAGTTCACGGTCAAGGTCGACAAGGTCAGCGCCTCTGCGCAGGCCAAGATCGAGGCCGCCGGCGGAAAGGTCGAGCTGCCGTGCTAAATGGTCTTAAGAATGCTTTCCGCATCAAAGAACTGCGCGAAAAGATTCTTTTTACCATAGCTATGCTCGTCGTGTACCGCATTGGTGCGCACGTTCCTGTGCCCGGCATTCCCTTCCAGGGGATGCTGGGCCTTTTCTCGACCGGGAGCAACTCGGTCGCCGCAGGTGCTATGGCCCTCCTGAATCTTTTCTCTGGTGGCGCGTTGAGCTATGTCTCGGTGTTCTCTTTGGGCATCATGCCGTACATCACGAGCTCGATTATCCTCCAGATGCTCCAGGCCGTCGTGCCTTCCCTGCATGAGCTTGCCCGCGAGGGCGAGGTCGGTCAGACCAAGATTACGCAGTATTCGCGTTACCTCACCTTGGCTCTGGCTATCCTCAACTCCGTGGGTTACCTCTTCCTCTTTAAGAGCTTCGGCATTAGCTTCAACGGTGCCGGTGCTCCCGAGATCATCTTCGACCTCATGATCGTCGGTACGCTCACCGCGGGCGCCATGCTGATCATGTGGATTGGTGAGCTCATCACCCAGCGTGGTATCGGCAATGGCATGTCGCTGATCATCTTCGCGAACATCATGGCCGGTCTTCCGCAGGCGATCTTCTCCAGCACCGAGGGTAACGCCGGTGGCATCATCACCATGGTGATTATCTGCGCCATCATCCTGCTGGTCATCCCGCTGATTGTTTTCCTTGAGCGCGGCCAGCGCCGCATCCCGGTCTCCTACGCCAAGCGCGTCGTTGGCCGTCGCATGATGGGTGGCCAGACCACCTACCTGCCCATCAAGGTCAACACCGCGGGCGTCGTGCCGATCATCTTCGCTTCGGCGCTGCTGTACTTCCCGGCTCAGATTGCCGTGTTCTTCCCCGGCATCGGCTGGATTCAGGCAGTTGCCTCTGCGCTTTCGACCGGTTGGCTCAACTGGGTGCTTAACGTTGTCCTCATCGTGTTCTTCGCGTACTTCTACACCTCTATGGTGTTCAACCCCGATGACACGGCCGACAACCTTAAGAAGCAGGGTGGCTTTATTCCGGGCGTCCGTCCGGGTAGGGCTACCGCGGCCTACATCAAGAACGCGCTCAACAAGATCACGCTTCCCAGCGCTGTCTTCTTGGCGCTCATCGCCATCGTGCCTTCGATCATCTTCTCCTTCACGGGTAACCAGCTGATCCAGGCATTTGGCGGCACGTCCATCCTCATCATGGTCGGCGTCGTGCTCGACACGGTCGACAAGCTCGAAGGCCAGATCAAGATGTATGATTACGATGGATTTTTTAAATAGGCTAGAGGAGGATTGCTCATGAACCTCGTATTGCTCGGAGCTCCGGGTGCCGGTAAGGGCACCGTCGCACAGGAGCTCGTCGCCGAGTTCGGCGTCGCTCACATTTCCACGGGCGACCTGCTGCGCGCTGCCGTCAAGGGTGGCACCGAGCTTGGTATTCAGGCTAAGAAGTACATGGACGCCGGCGAGCTCGTTCCCGACCAGCTCGTAATCGACCTTGTCAAGGAGCGCCTTGCCGCCGATGACGCCCAGCAGGGCTTCATCCTCGACGGTTTTCCGCGCAACACTGCCCAGGCTGTGACGCTCGATTCCGAGCTCTCCGCCATGGGTCGTGAGATCGACTGCGCCCTTCTGGTCGACGTGGCCCCCGAGGTCATTATCGACCGTCTGTCTTCGCGTCGCACCTGCCGCGCCTGCGGTTACACCGGCACCGCTGCCGATGCTACCTGCCCCAAGTGCGGTGGCGAGATGTATCAGCGCGACGACGACAAGCCCGAGACCATCAAGAACCGTCTCGACGTCTACGAGAAGTCCACGAGCCCGCTCGTCGACTACTATCGTGGCCAGGGTCTGCTCAAGTCGGTCAACGGTGACCAGGCTCGCGAGACCGTGTACGGGGATGTCAAAGAGGCTCTCGGTCTATGATCAAGATTAAGTCTGCAACGCAAATCGAGCAGATGAAGAAGGCAGGAGCGCTATCTAAGATGGCGCTCCGCCACGTTGGAGCCATGGTTCGCCCTGGTGTTTCGACCTTTGAGCTTGATCAGCTTGCGGAGCAGATTATCCGCATGCATGGTGGCACCCCGGCCTTTAAGGGCTACGGCGGGTTCCCCGGTACCATTTGCGCATCGATTAACGATGCCGTGGTGCACGGTATTCCCAATCCCGACATGATCCTGCGCGATGGCGATATCATCTCCATCGATACGGGTGCCGTTGTCGACGGTTGGGTCGGCGATAACGCTTGGACGTTTTTCGTCGGTACCCCCACGCCCGAGGCCAAGGCCCTGTGCGAGGTTACGCTCGATTGCCTTAAGGCTGCAATCGAGCAGGCTGTTCCCGGTAACCATATTGGGGACATTGGTTATGCCGTCCAGTCCCTCGCCGAGTCTCACGGCTATGGCGTGCTTCGCGATTATGTGGGGCACGGCATTGGCCATGTGATGCACGAGGACCCCAATGTTCCGAATTACGGAAAAAAGGGGAGGGGCGTTCGTCTCCAGGCCGGTATGGTCATTGCCATCGAGCCGATGGTCACGATGGGATCCAATCATGTGAGCACGGGCTCCGATGGTTGGATCGTCACGACCAACGATCACCTGCCCGCCGCGCACTACGAGAACACCGTCGCCATCACCGATGACGGCCCGGTGATCCTCACCACCGACGCACAAGGCGCTTGGTGCTTCTTGCAAGGTGGCGAGATGTAGAGGCCGCGTTCAAATTCGTCGGCATTTACATTTCAAAGTAACAAGTTTCACTTAGTTGTGGAGCCATTACGAAGATATTACGATACGTGCACGCGTATTGTAGAATACTCAATCGCTGTCGTTTTCTAGAGAAAGATGATTGCTTGTGAAGAAGGAAGACGCAATTGAGCTCGAGGGTACGGTAAAGGAACCGCTGCCCAACGCCATGTTTAAGGTCGAGCTCGAGAACGGTCATTCGGTTCTGTGCAACATTTCTGGCAAGATCCGAATGAATTACATCCGTATTCTCCCCGGTGACAGGGTTGTCGTGGAGCTTTCCCCGTACGACCTGACCCGCGGCCGCATCACCTATCGCTATAAATAGCGGCACGCATACACGCACTCCTTTTCCGACTGCAGGCTTAGCTCAACCTACGGTCGGATTGTGTGTGAAGACCAGCCATAGTTTTAAACGCCTGCGGCTGGGCGAGTAGATAGTAGGGAAGTAGT
>CABPXT010000118.1:0-6622 GCA_902461405.1 uncultured Collinsella sp. | reverse complement strand
CGCGACCGCCGCGGTCGCCGCCACGGCCACCGCGATCGCCAAAGCCGCCGCGACCGCCACGGTCGCCGCCACGGCCACCGCGCTCGTCACGGCCGCCGCGAGGACCGCGGTCCTCGTCCAGGCCCATGGCGACGAGCGGAGCGATAACCTTATCGAGAGCGGCCATCAGCTCGGTAGCCTCCTCGTAAGAAAGCTCGGGCAGGAGCTTCTCCTTCTTGTTGGCAAGCTCGACCAGGCCCTCAGCGGCATCCTCGGCAGCGAAGACAACGATCTTGCGCATATCGCCCTCGGCGTCGTCGATGCGGCCGACCAGATCGGCAGCCTCGGCCTCGGCCATCAGGCCATCGAGCTCACGAAGGCGCATGCCCAGCAGGTCGGACATTTCCTTCTGCTCCATCTTGGGCTTGAGGTCAAGAAGCTTGATGGCGCGCTCGATGTTCGCCATGCGCTCGGCCTTGGCCTCCTCCTCCTTGGAAATAGCAAAGCGACGGCTGCGCAGCAGGCGGGCGGCCTTCTGCATCTTGTCCATCAGCTCTTCGTCATCGTAATCAGCGGCGGCCTCGACAACCTCGGCCTCCTCGGCGGAAACCTCGTCAGCAGCCTCAACCTCGGCAGCTTCGGTCTCCACGGTCTCGACTGCCTCGACCTCGGCAGCCATGGTCTCGTTCTCGGTCTCGTTCATGATCTCTTCGTTCTCAGACATGAGACTCCTTCTTGGCCCTCTCGGGCATCATCGCCCCATTCGCGGGGCCCGTCGCGCACTCTTTGCGCTTTATACATTCATGCCTCTCGGCAAAACGTCCATTAGTTTATGGTGTCGCCATCCAATCTAGCTGCAGAATCTATGTGCACACATTAATGCGACATGTGCGACTCGCGGCGAGCGTACACCAGCGACACCGCGAACCCGACAACGGCAATCACGGCCGCTACGCGCACGGCGGCTGCAAATCCTATCGCCGGGGCACCGCCCGACGCAACGCCTGCGGCGCCAGCAGCCACCGCAGAACTCGAAAGCAGGCCGATAAACAGCGACGGACCAAACGACGCGGCAATCATGTTCCACGTGTTAAGCAATGCCGTTCCGTGAGGATGCTCAGCGGCGGGAAGCGTCTCCAAACCGGCGGTCTGCGAGGGGCTCAGTACCAAACCGACGCCGGCATACACCACAACGGTCAGCAGCACGACAACGCCGATGTTCATGCTTGCCGCGGTCATCGAGATTGCCGTCTGCCCCACAGCGATCAGGGCAAAGCCGACCGGCAGCAGCGGCCACGCACCACGGGCATCCATCACGCGTCCGCCCACAATCGAGGTCACGGCGTTGCAGGCGATCGCCGGCAAAATGAGCAAACCCGCGACAAGTGCGGTCATACCGTATGCGCCCTCAAAATAGAGCGGCAACAAAACGCTCATCGAGAACGTCGTCATCATCGACACCACCACAAGCAGGCATGCAGGCCAAAAACGAACGCTCGCCATGGGACGCACGTTAAGCACCGGATGCTTGAGCTTGAGCTGACGAACCGCAAACAGGCCGAGCACCACAACAGCGGCGAAAAGCGTCGCGATACCGGCCATCACATTGGTCGAGAACTCGCCTACGGAATACACAAACGCCGTAATGCCGGCGGCGAGCAAAACAACCGACAGGATATCAAGCGTAGTGTTCGAGCGCTCTCCGACATTCTGAACAAGCTTTACGCCCGCCGCAGCGACCGCAATGCCGCCCACCAACGGCACTACGAACACCGCTCTCCAGCCAAACAACGTGCACATAAGACCGCTGATCACAGGTCCAAACGCCGGCCCTAGCGTAATGCAGGCACCGCCCAGACTCAGGTACAGACCGAGCTTCTCACGCGGGGCGCAAGACAGCACCACGTTCATCATGAGCGGAAACAAGATGCCCGATCCCGCAGCCTGCAAAATACGACTTGGCAGCAAAACAGCAAACGACGGGGCGACCAGGCACAGGACTTCTCCGGCGACCGTGCATCCGCATGCGAAAAACAGCAGCTTGCGCGTCGAGAAACGACCGGAAAGAAAGGCCATGACGGCCGTAAAGATCGACGTCACGATCATGTAGCCCGAAACAAGCCACTGCGCCGTGGTGGCACTCACCGAAAAGGCCGCCATGATGTCGTGCAACGCCACGTTAATGATGTTCTCGTTAAAGGCGGCAACAAAGGCTGCGATATACATTACGGCGAGAAACGTCGAAGTGGCCGATGGCGTTGTCTGAACTTGTTGCTGAGATTTGCTTCCCATGCATTTCCTTCCTCTTGGAACGACAGTCACATCGCCCCAGAGGAACAGTCCAGGGCGAGAATGAGCCCTAGACTTACGCCAGACGCCGCACGCGACGAGTCTGGCAACATGGTCCAACGTCGAAAGATTGTAACGCGGACGCGCAGCTTTCCTTCCGCGCTATTATTAAAAGTCCACGAAAGCATGAGACATGAGGAGCCCGCCATGATCAAACCCATCATGAAATCCGAGTTCTTTTTGCGCCTGCCTTCCGAAGACGCGGTCCCCGATGACGCCGTGACCGGGCAGGACCTCCTGGATACGCTCCATGAGCATGAGCACGAGTGCGTGGGCCTCGCCGCCAATATGATTGGCGTGCGCAAACGCATCATCTGCGTAAAGGACGGCAACAGGGCGCTCCTGATGTACAACCCTCAAATTCTTGAGCAGGTCAATGCCTATCAGACGAGCGAAGGATGCCTCTCGTTGACCGGCGAGCGTCCCTGCACCCGCTATCGCCGCATTAAGGTTGAGTATTTGGACGAGAACTTTGTCCACCGCATCAAAAACTTCTCGGGCTACACCGCCGAGATCATCCAACACGAAATCGACCACTGCAACGGCGTCCTGGTTTAGGCCACCTGCCAAAATGAGGGTACCGGAGGCCTCCCTATGGATATCAGCCGCTTTGGCGAATTCGCCATCTTAGCGCAGTCACGCACGTTTCTTGATGCGGCGGAACTGCTTTTCATGTCGCAATCAACCCTCTCCAAGCACATCATGGCAATGGAGCACGAACTCGGCTGCAAGCTCATCGATCGAAGCAAGCGCCACGTAACACTCACCGCGCAAGGTGAAGCGCTCCTCCCCTATGCGCAAAAAATTGCGACGCTTCAGCATCGCTATCTTGCCGCCATTCAAATAGGTGCAGGTGAGCCGCTCGAGCACCTCACCGTCGGTTCTATCCCCATTATGACCCCTTATGGGATTACGGACGCCGTCATCGATTTTCAGCAGGCGAACCCCTCATATTCTGTCGAGCTCATCGAAGGCGAGGGCGACACACTCAAGCGCATGCTCCTGCACGAGGACATTGACCTGGCCTTCATCCGCGACAGCGGCGCCATCGAGCCGGAGTTCAAAAAGATTCCCTTTACGACCGACCGGCTCGTGGCCGTCCTTTCGCTCGACCATCCACTCGCCGAACGTGACACCGTCGAGATAGACGACCTTATCGACGAGAATTTCCTCATGCTTCCCCAAGGCTCGTTCGTAAGCGAGCTCGTCCTTTCCCTTTGTCGCAAAGCTGGATTTGGCCCACGTGTTACGTTCACCGGCAAACGAGCCGAGAACATCATCTCTCTTGTCGCACGCGGCGCCGGTGTCTCATTCCTCATGCGCAAGCCGGCGGAATCGCTTGCCAGCGGAAAGGTAGCCCTGGTGCCGCTTGAGCCCGCGACGACCTCCGAGGTCAGGCTCTACCTCAAGCGGAACGCCGCGCACTCGCAGGCGATCGTCTCGTTCATCGGCTTCCTCCCCTACCGTCAGCTCCTGCAGGGCGACCGTGCGTCTTCCACCGCGGCACGACCGTCATAATCCCCGTTGCTCCACAACCGCAGGCTTGTGTCCGCAAACACGCTGACAACGGCACAAAACACAAATATGCCTCGGGCGGCACGTCACCGTCCGAGGCAAATTTAGTTAAAGTGCGCAGACAGACTAGTCCACCGAGATGTTGAGCGCTTTACCGCCCTCGTCCTTCCTGGTACCGATCACCATAGCGGCGACAAGAGCCAGAACGAAAGCGACCACACCGGAGATGACAAGACCGATAAAGCCCGTGTCGATGCCGGCAGGGTTAATAAAGCTCGGGAAACCGAGCGGGCCGGAGGCGCCGAAGGTGTGGAGTTTGGCACCCATGAGGCCGGCGATGGCGCCGCCTACACCAGCGGAAATAAAGGTTGCCCACATAAGGCGCTTACGCGGCAGCAAGATGGCGTAAAGCGCAGGCTCGTTGACGCCGAAGATCGACGAGACGAGAGCAGGGATGTTGATGACAGCGTTTTCCTCGGAATCCTTGGTTCGAATGATCATGCCGAGCACGGCACCGGCGATGGCGCACCCACCTGCGTATACGAGAGGGTTGATGAGGTCATAGCCGTAGGTTGCGACATCGATGAACCACAGCGGAATGACGCCCCAGTGCAGACCGAACATGACGAGCAGGCTCCAGAACGTGCCGATGACAAAACCGGCGATGGCGGGCTGGAAGTTGATGAGCGCCAGGATGATTTGGGCAACGATGTTGGAGAGGACCGTCATGACCGGACCGACCACAAGCAGGCCCAGGATGCCGCAAATGAGAAGCGTCAAAATGTTGGAGAAGAACGAGCTCACAAGCGCGGGCAGTGCGCCAGAAAGGAATTTGTGCACCTTCGAGGCGATCCAGACGATGAAAATCGCAGGCAGAATCGTCGATGAATAGTTCTGCATAATCAACGGGATGCCAAAGATATCACCGTAGACATTGGACTCAAGGACCGTACCGGTGCCGAGCGTGTAAAGCGGGTCTCCACCCATAAGGGCAACGAGCGTCGGGTAGACGAGGATGCCGCCGAGGGCCATACCCATAACGGGCTTAAGTCCGAACTTCTTGGCAGCCGTCCAGCCGATGATAAGCGGGAAGTAATAGAAGACCGAATCTCCGATTGCCGAGAGCGTCACATAGGTATTGCTGTCCTTGGCGAGCCAACCGGCAACCGTGCAGAGGGCGAGCATCGACTTGATGAAGCCACCGGCCATAAGCACGCCAAGAACCGGTTGCAGGATCTCGGAAATGATGGCGAGTAGGCGCGAGAACGGATCGCCCTTCTTGACATTGTCGCCCTCATCGATATCAAGCGCGGGCTTGGCGTCGAACCCGCCGATCTGAACGAGTTCATTGTAGACGGACTCGACGGTGGCACCGATTACGACCTGATACTGTCCACCGGCCTGGATGACGTCAACGACACCCTTCATGGCCTTGAGCTCATCGGTCTGGGCGAGCGATTCGTCCTTGAGGTGAAAGCGGAGACGCGTAATGCAGTGACTCACGTCCAGCACATTGTCTCGGCCACCGACCTTTGCGATGATTCCATCGCAAAGCTGCTGGTATTTCATGGTATTCCTCCTTTTTCTGAGCGGGGCATGGCATTGATTCCAGACCCCCGTAGTCGACGTGGGGAGCCACAGAACCCGCCTCCCCTTTAAAATCCGCGGGCGCATATACGTCCGGGATGGGAGATAACAAGGGAAATAAGAACGCCGATCACACGGCCGCGACCCTCATGGGTCCCATGCCGTGGCGGCAAAACTACAGGCGCGAATCTGGCGCGCCGAGAAGGCGCGCGGTTTGACAGAACTTATCGCATAGGCGCTCCGGTTCGCCTTGGGGAATCTGGGTACGTTCGGTCTCAAAGGAGAGGCCGTATTCACGCGCCGGAAGGAAGTACTCGTAATAGCCGTTGGTATAACCGCAGACAATCCCCTCAACCGGACATTCGCGCTTCATGCGAACGCCAAGGTCGCTGCCGAGCTCGCTCGGAAACACAAAGAGGTGCATACCACCCAAGCTGATAACGGCGCACTTGAGCGTGAGCGAAAAATCGTCATGGGCGACGGTGTGATAGAACGTCTGGGGCTCGATACGGTCGAGTTTAACCTCGCGATCGAGCTTGATTTGGGAAATCGCCTCGGCAAGACCGGTCGACACGCGCTCGACCTCGGGGATGCCACGACCTTGGCGAAAATTGCGATCGCTGCAGTCGCCAGCAGCGCCCACGACCATGGCAGGATAGTACCCGAGGCTCGGGGCGAGCTTTTTACCGGTAAGGCCGGCAAGCTCACTCGTGAGCTCCGTACAATCGGGCCCGACGCAAGCGGAATGCACCGCCCAGTTCACAAAGCCCGCAAATGGCTTGCCTTCGGTATCGAAGAACGAAACGACAATGACCTCATTGTCGGCGAGTTCGCCTGGGATGATGCGGTTGTCATAGAAACCGGTGACGACCTGCTTGCCCAGGCGGCAAATCGCGGGCTGCGCATTGGCGCGGCACTCCTCAAAGCATTGGCAAATGGTATCGAGGAGCCAGCGATAGTAGTTCTCGTCGAATTTTCCCGTCCACCAGCTGCGGTGGTAAGCGACGATTGAAGTATGGTCGTGCGTCGCCGAGAGCAGGACGCAATCACGGTCAATGCCGTAGCGCTCGGCGAGCATTGTCTTGACTTCCTCGGCCATGCTTTCCTCGAACTCGAGGACATCGGCATTAAAGAGAAGGCTCTGTTAGACCAAGGTTGACATAAAAACGATGTCACCGCGAGGCGGTACCCT
>CABPXT010000117.1:0-6626 GCA_902461405.1 uncultured Collinsella sp. | reverse complement strand
GCGGGGAGACGTGGAGCGTATGAAGTACAAGACGACGGCAAAGTTGGTCATTCAAGCGTGCGACAAAGACCTGCCGGGCGTGTTCGGCCATGGCTGCGTCTTGCTGCTGCAGGGTATTGCCCGGGAGCACTCACTCAACCGCGCCGCCAAAAGCATGGGCATGGCGTATTCCAAGGCCTGGCGCATCGTGAACGAGGCCGAAGGACAGCTGGGCTGCAAGCTCATCGAGCGCGACGGCGCCCGCGGATCCACTCTCACCCCCGCCGGCGAGCGAGCCATAGCGGTGTACGAGGAGCTGCAGGCTGACATCAACCAGGCCATAGCCGCCAAAGCCGACGTCCTCATCGCCAGCATCAACGCGGAGTAGTCCTTTTAGGCGGTTTTTAGCCCACAGCGCCCTCGGGTTGAGGCTCGCGCCACAAAACGGGCCCATCTACTACGTTTAGTTGAATACCCACGACCATACCGGACATTATGAAATTAAAACCGCTGGTAAACAGCTTGGTAATTTTCAAAATAGGCGGGTGTGGTCGACCCCTATTGCTTAAACGTAGTAAATAGGCCGTTTTCGTGACACAGACCCCGATTAGCTACTTGCGAAGGGCGTTATCGAGAGTGGCCACCTGCAGGGGGTCGTCGGTGCCGGCGAAGAGGCGGATGGTTCCCCTCTGCTTGCCGCGTGGGGCCGAAAGGCGTGTCGTTGCGCCGCCGGCGGGCGACGTGCGGAACTCCCCCGGCAATGTGTCGAACAGCTCACCCGCACTTCGCTCGATAAGGTCAAACTCAACTGCCGGGCCAAAGCCGTGCTCGAGGATTCCCGTTGCAACCGCATGGTCGGGATGCGAGGTCAGCCCGGGATAGCGCACGTTGCGTACCATCTCGTTGGCGGCCAGATACTCGGCCAGCGCACGGGCGCGGTCGAAGTGGGCCTGCATGCGAGCGTCGAGCGAAGACAGCCCCCGCTCCAGCATGCAGGCCTCATTAACAGAAAGGTCGAGTGCAGACGCACCGCAATCCGCAAGAAGCGCATACGCACACTCGGCGGCGGCATCCACGCGATGGCGCTTAAGCCGCGAGCGCGCCACCGAAGCGGCGACGAGTTTGCGCGGCGCAACGCCGGCACACACACGGTCGAGCGCCTCGAGCGAAAGCACGGCGCCCAGACGCAGCGGGTTGCACCCAAAGACGCCTGACACAGTGTTATCAACCACGAGCAGCGCATGCGGCTCACGAGCGGCGCGGCCCAGAGCGCGAAGGTCGGGCACACGCAGACCAAACCCGCCGATGGAGTTGACGAACCACCACAGGTGCGGCCCCTCGGCATCAAACGAAGCATCAAAGCCTTCGGACGCAGCAGCAAACGCCGCAGCCGCGGGCTCCCCCACCAGCGCAACATCGCAGCCATCAAAGCCGCAGGCAAATGCATCGGCAAAGTCGTCCGCAAAGGCCACCAGGCGGTCACCGGGACGCACAATACGCAGCAGCGACAGAGCCGCCGGCACATGCGAGGCCGCAACAAGGCACGTTTCACGTGCGCCGACCCTTACGGCCCAGGTCTCTTCAAGCTGCTGCACGTCCAAGCGACACCGCCCCTTAAATAAAACTGAACCAAACTAGCCGTGATATTCGCCGTTGTACTGGATGAGCGTCAGGTCCTCAACGCCGTCGAGCGCGCGAATCGCATCGGCGTAGGGCATGTCAACGCCATCCGAGAACAGCTCGACGGCCATCTCCACCTTGTCACCGCGCATGGTCTTGGACTTCACGGTAAACTTGGTGCGGCCAAATGCACGCACGATATCGTCGCCGGTGGTCAGGCCCGTGTAGTGGATGACCATCATGTAAACGCGCGACTTGTCCTGGTGGCTCGCAAAGCCGGCGATCATCACCACGATCACCACCGCCGTGAGCCCCACGAGCGCATACATGCCGGCGCCGGCCGTAATGCCCGTGGTAATGGACCAAAACAGATACAGCAGGTCGAGCGGGTCCTTGACCGCCGTACGGTAGCGGACGATAGACAGAGCACCGACCATACCGAGCGAGATGACCACGTTGGTCGAGATCGCGAGCGTCACCATGCACGTGAGCACGCACATGCCCACGAGCGTCACGGCAAAGCTACGCGAATACACCACGCCGGTAAAAAAGCGCTTGTACACGTAATAGATCAGGATGCCCATGGCGAGCGCCACGAGCAGCGAAAGGCCAATCTTGGCAGGGTCGACCTGGCCAAACGCCTCCAAGACGGAGTTCTTAAAAAAGTCCCTGGTGCTCATGGTCTAAAAATCCCCTCGGTTCTCAAAATCCGATTCCCAGTAGGTAAATCCGCGCAGGTAGGCGGTCTTTTCGTAACACAGGCAGTACTTAGAGACCGCCGTGAGTTCGGCCGCACCTGGCGGCACCATATCGCGCACCAGCTGCGGGCAAAACTCCGTAAACTTGACCTCCATCACCAGCTTTCCGGGCTCCAAGACCGGCAGCGCGGGCAGCGTCGCGTCAAAGATATCAAAGCTCCCCACCGCGGCACGCACGTTCATGTCAAACGTGATGCGCACGGTGCCCTCGTCCATCACCCACGGCTCGCGCTCGTAATCCACGATGGTCCGCGGGCGCATCATGTTGCAGATGCACTCGATGTAGAACTCGCGACAGAGCGGATAAGGGCTCCTCAGCAAAAAGTCGTAGTCGCCAGCCAAAATCTGCTCAAACTCGCCGCGCGTGAGCGGCGCATCTTCCTTGTAAATCCAGCTACCGTACTTCTTTTTGCGCTCGAGCTTAATCACCTTGTCGCTGCCGTTATAGATGCGTACGCGATACTTTTTGCGCATGAGAATGCCGGCGTCTTTTTCCTCGTAGGCCGAGTTACAGTAGTCGTCAAAATACAGGCTGCGAATAGTGTAACCGCCCGCCCGCGCATGCTTGTCCAGCTTAAACACCGGCGCCATGCGACAGGCAAGCGCGGCGTGCTCGGCCTCGTTAATGAGATATTTGAGCTCGTGGCGGTAACGCTCCTGCGCGGTACGCACAGGCGGGGCCGCCAAGCGCTCAAGCAACGCGCTAGCCCTCCTCATACGTATCCTCCACGACCTTACCGCCGTCTTGCACGTAAAAACACTTCATGCCGTAGTGCTTGCCGTCGTCGGTTACATAGTAGTCAAACGCATCTTGCGAATAGCCGTCGGAGTTGGTGGCACGCACGCGCACAAAATACTGGCCGGTATCGGGCGCATCGCAGGTCACCTCGGGAAGCAGCACGTCCTCGGCCTTAAAAAGCACGTCGCTTATGGCATAGTCGCGCGCCAGCTCCACGGTATAGCGAATGTCACGCGCCTTAAAGTCGTAGGACGCATCCCAGTTAATGCGCAGCTTACCGTTATCGATCTGCGGCATGCCAATGTAGAACGGCATGGGCTTTTTAAAACTCTCGCGAAAGCTCTTGTAGTTCTCCTCGATCTCGGAGGGAATCGCCGCGGCGATCTGCTCGTATTGGTCCTTGGTGACAGGCAGATTGTCGATATCGGGCGAAGCAAAGACCAGGGATTCAGTCACATCGCGGTAGTGCTTGATCATCTTGCTCAGGCGTGCCTCGGTCATATACGAGCGCAGGTCCTTGACGGCGCGGTCGAGCTCACTGCGGAACGATTTGCTGCGCAGCGCACGATTGAACAGTACGTTGCCCCAGTAGTTGCTTGCGCCGCGCTCCCAGCTCGCATAGTCCGAAAACCCGGTAAGAGAAAGCTCCAGCTTGCGCAGCATGCCGTCGTTATCCCAATCTAAAAAGTACCAGGTATTTGAGTTGAGCGGGCTGTACAGATAGCAGTTACGGTTCTGCGTATCGCAGTTGCCCGTCAGAATCTGAAACGCCAGCCAATAGACCAGATTCTCGGAATCAAAGTAGGTGTCGAGCACGTCATCGATCTTTTGCGATTCGTCGTTGAGCGCATCGAGCATCTCGATGAGCTTGGTGTGGTCCGAATCGCCCTTAATCTCAAGCATGCCCTCAAAGCTTGCCTGGTTGTAGTCAGGATCATCGGCAAGCTTAATGGTGTCCTCGTAGCGATGGAAATCAAAGCTGTTCACCTTGTACAGGTGCCCGCTCTTATCCAGGCCATGCGCCTTAAGCGCCGTCTTGTTGAGCTGCTCCACCTGCGTAAACAGGCCGTAGTCCTCAAAGGTATCGTTGGACTTTTCGGACTGGTCGCACACCCACAGATGCACAAACTGCGTGCGCAGGCCCATCATCTGGGGGATTCCGCGGATAAGGTCGTAGGCCATCTTGTTGCGAAAACGCACACCCTCGCCCATGTGCTTGTTGAGCGCAATCGCGCGCTGTTGGCGCCAGGTACCCTTGCCCTTTTTGAGCTCCACCTTGTAATTCTTTTGCGAGTTCATGCTCGATGTCTGACCGCGCACCTGCACGGTAGCATTGGGCGCTTCCTCGCCATAGCCAACCTCGCCGGCCACCGGGCCGTCTTCGTCGCCCGCCTGCAGCAGGCCCATAACCTGATAACGCGTCACGCCCATGTCGGCATAGTCATACACCGAGTACGTATTGATCTCGGCCCAGCTGTGGTCGGTGTTCTCGGAGCTGTTGCCGCGCGAGACCGTCAGGTACATGGTCACAATGCCCGAGTCGTCGTAGACCTCGTACAGCTCGTCTTTATCGCGTAGGTGCTTGGTACCGTCCGAGGACTCGGCCTTTTTAATCTTGTCCTGCTTTTTGACCTTTTTGGTCGAGGAGTCTTCCTGCACCGAGCAGCCCGAAAGCAACAGCGCACCGGCAGCCGCCTCAAACAGGCGACGGCGAGACATCATCCTATCGGCCATCAGAACCTCCCCATTGGTTGCGATACACACGGACCACCGTGCGCTCAAACGCGCCGTGCGGCTCACCCTTACGGCGGCACTCCTCATAGCGCTGCTCGGCACAGTCGAGCAAGCGGCCCAACTCCGTAAAGCGACCCGTTTTGTCGGTCGCCACCATGGGCTGCTGACTCAGGATACGATACGGTAAGTTGGCAGTATAGGTATCGAGCCGCAGCAGGGCCACGATAAAAAACACCACCGCACCCAACAAAAAGCCAAAGCCGTAAAACTGCTGCGGCAAAAGCAACGACACGGCGGTCGCCAGCCCGGCCACACCGGCAAACAGGCCCGAGGCCAGAACGGCTCCCTTGTAGTCGGTAAAGTACAGCAAGATAAGCAGGATCGTGTTGCCCACGGCATACAGGCCATAGCCTACGCATAACGTGCGAAAATACCCGTGCATAAGGTTGTTAAAGCCCAGCGGCAGGGCCGAGAGTACCGTGGTCTCGAGCGAAATGACAGCCGCAGTCACAAACAGCTGCTTGAGCGCGCAAAAGCGTAGTTCGCTATTAAGCGTAGAGAGCATCTCCTCCTCGGCCACCACAATGTCGCCTACCACGCCGCCGTCATTGAACAGACTGTAGTAGTCGCGGTAGCGCGGATAAAAGTTGACCTCGACCGAGACCACGAAGTTAACGGTCGTGGCAAGGATGGTCAAAAACGCGATGAGCGCCGGCACATCGTGGTAGGGCGCGCCATAAAACAAGCCCTTGACCTGCACGCCAATGGGACCGGCCCAAATAATCACCAGGTGCGCAAAGAGCCCTAGGTTGGTAAACAGGCCCGTGAGCGCCAGCGGCATAAACTGATCGAGCCATTGCAAAAAGAGCCAGGGGCTGCGGTCACTCTGCGGAAAATACCGGTAAAGCAGCACCACGTCCCAGACGAGCATGACGCCGTAGCCCAGAGCAACTGATGCCACCAGGCCCTCGACCGGCGGCAGCCCCAGTGCCAGCGCGGCCAGGGCGCACAGGCACGCCACGCCAATGGCGGCCGCAAAGCTGCACAGGATACCGCGGTAGTCTTTGATGGCCGTGAGATAGCTCATGCCGTTCCAGTTGACGATCATAATGTTGAACAGCCACAGGCATAGCAGCCCCTGCAGCAGCGTGGCGCCCGAGAACAGCAAAAAAACGCCGTAGAGCACCGTGCCCGCAACGAGCATGACGGCATTGGAGCCCCAAAACGAAGGCAGTATCTCATCCTCGCGCTCGGCAAACAACATATCAGCCAAAAAGCGCGTGACCGGCATGGAGAAAAAGCTCGTGAGCGTAAGCGAGGCCAGCAGTGTGTAGGTCACCATGCACACCAGCAGATCCTGGTTGGCACGGCCCACACCCCACAGACCGCACAGCACCAAAATACCCACCTGCAGCAGCACACCCAGCAGCATGGGGCCTGTGCATACGATGCCGGCGTAGCCGTAAGCGCGCATCGTGGCAAACAGGCCCTTGCGCCTAAACAGGCGCTTGAGCTCAAAACCAATTCCGGCCACCGGCTACTCCCCCTCTCTGGGCAGGTCAAACGCACGCGCCGTCTCGTCGTACAGCGCGCGATAGTTGGCGAGCATCTGCTCGTGCAAAAAGTACGTGGCAACGCGACGCTGGCCGCGCTCCCCCATCTCAATGCGGCGGGCGCGGCTTGTGCACATGCGCTCCATGGCATCGGCCAAGCCCTTGCGATACATGGGCGGCGTCACAAAACCCGCCACGCCAAAGTCATCGCCCGGGGCACCTTCGAGCAGCTCGCGGCAGCAG
>CABPXT010000116.1:0-6651 GCA_902461405.1 uncultured Collinsella sp. | reverse complement strand
AGGGTACCGCCTCGCGGTGACATCGTTTTTATGTCAACCTTGGTCTAACAGAGCCTTATTTAAAGAAAATAAATCGTATAACAAGGGCAACTGCTATGGCCGCAATGATCATAAGCAGGATTGTCAGCTGATGCTGCTTGCGTCGTTTACTTGACGAAACGAAGATTGATTTTCCCTGTTTTGGAGTCTCGAGATAGCGAGCCGAATGCGTCAAGGTTTGCTTGGGTCGAGGCCCTCTTTGTTGATGAGCGGCGGATGCTTTCATCGGCTCATCACTAGCTGCGCTGTTTTTAGATAATGGTGCGTCTTTCAGATATACAGGGTCTCCCGAGGCAACGCCCATATGTTTACGTCCCGTTTGGGCTTCTTCGAGCGTTTGATATCGGTTTCTTGTCACATATTTGGGCTCTGGGCCATTGATGGGCTCTTGCGAGATGTGGGGGCGATGGAATCGAATCGGTTGCGGGCTGGATGCTTCGTCCTGCTCCGGCATAAACGTGTTGTCCTGTTTTTGATCGTCCATGATGCCCTTAGCTCGTCATCAATATAGTGTATGCGCCCATTGTAAGCCAGCCGTCTAGTTTTGATGGGATTGCATACATTATTTAAGCCTTCGTTCAAATTCCGTTTATTAGACAAAACCTTAGTCAACCAGACTTAGATATGCTTATATCAATAGACTCAAAAAACTTTATAGTCGATGTATATATAAGAAGCGGCTGGGCATATATAACAGCGTCAAAAGAAGTCCCAGTCACCTAGAAGATGACTCGGCAGTCCTTAAAAGGAGTGGTAAACATGGCAAGCATGGTTCCTTATCGTTCGGTTTTTGGCGTTCGTCCTTCTGCTAGCTCGCTGTTCGATTTGTTTGATGATATGACCGATCTTGCAAACAACTCGATTGCTTCCAAGGCGTTCCCCGTTGATGTCGAGGACAAGGGCGATGGTTATGAGGTCAAGGCCTATCTGACCGGCGTCGCTAAGGATGATATCGACGTTGAACTTAACGAGGGTCGCCTGTCGATTAGCGTGAACGTTGTGGAGGACGAGGAGAACGAGGGCAAGAACTTCCTGCAGAAGGAGTTTAGCTCGTACAGCGCGACGCGCGGCGTGTATCTGAAGGACGCTTCGAGCGAGGGCCTTTCGGCTAAGTATGCTGACGGCATCCTGACCGTTACGGTTCCCAAGATTGTCGAGAAGAAGAACGTTACGAAGATCTCCATCGACTAACGATGGCTCTGCTTCAATCGAGAGTATGAGTTAAGGGGGGCTGGGAAGTGATTCCCAGCCCCCCTTTGTTGTCTTGAGGGACTATTGAATGGTTGTCGGTTGATACTGGCTTGCAGGGCGTATCGAGAGCTTCCGCGGCCCTTGAAGACGGGTGGCAGAACTGCCGAGTTCATCATCGAGACTTGCATCAAGCGCGTTGGCATAGCTTTTGACGGTAAGGCTTGGACGATTATTGTCCTGGCTGATGTGCATGGCGATGAGTTGTTCGGTGCGATCGGTAACAAGTTCGCGCGCGGCTTCGGCGGCCTGGTTGTTGGAGAGGTGCCCCTTTGTGGACAGGATGCGCTCCTGAAGAAAGCGGGGGTACGCTCCTTCGCGCAACATAGTTACATCGTGGTTACTTTCGAGCGCGAGAACTCGACAGTCTTTGAGGATGCCTATGGCCTTGCTCGATAACTCTCCGGTGTCGGTGGCAAACCCAATGGAATCATCGAGAGCATTAAATCGATAGCCGACAGGATTGATGACATCGTGCGATGTTGAGTAGGTTTGCACGTGGATGCCGGCAATGGGGAGCGTGTCGCCGGGGTCAAATTCCTCTACGGGCAGGTGCGCGAGGTTTTCTTTGCATGAAAGGGTATCCCTGCTGGCAAAGAGGGGACCATGCCAGTGCTTGCACCATACATCGAGCCCCTTGATATGGTCACCATGCTCATGGGTGATTACAAGAGCGGCGACGTCGTCTGCCGAGAGGCCAAGCTCCGCCATGCGTTTAAGTGTCTCGCGGCGGGACAGGCCGTTGTCGATCATGATGAGCCCCTGAGGCCCCTCGACGAGTGCGCAGTTGCCTTTTGAGCCGCTGCCGAGGATATGAAGGTGCAGGCGAGACATAAGATTCCAAAGGATACAATGAGTGCGGACGAATAGAGGAGGAAGCGAATGCCAACGGTATCTCAGCACTATGGACATCATGCCGCGCCGAGGACGGATAAGAGCGTCCTGGCAACGCGGCAGGCCGCTGCCCCCGTAGTGCTCATGGTATCAGGCGGTGCGGACTCGACGGCGCTGCTCCTTATGGCTTGCACATCAAAGCTGGATATCCAGGACGGGCGCGGCGTCGCTCCCATTGCGCGCGAGCGATTGCACGTGCTGCATGTAAACCATCATCTGCGCGGGGAGGCATCCGATGGCGACGAGGCCTTTGTACGTGACCTGTGCGCGCAATACGGCTTGCCGCTGTGTGTTGAGCATGCCTATTTTGATGACGAATCGGGCAATATCGAGGCGGCGGCTCGCGAGGGGCGCTATGCCGCGGCACGGAGATACGTTCGCGAACTTTGTGCCGAATCGGGCGCACCGCGGACGGCGGCTCGTATCTGTACCGCGCATACTTCGTCGGACCGCGCGGAAACATTTTTGATGAATGCCATTAAAGGGTCGGGTCCCGCGGGTCTATCGAGCATTCCGCGCCGTCGGAACATTGTGGTTCGCCCCTTGCTCGACCTCACGCACGATGAGCTCGTGAGCTATCTGCAGGTGCACGGTCAGCCATGGCGGGAAGATGAAAGCAACGAGGACGTTTCGTACCTGCGCAACTATGTACGCCATCGGGTGATGCCGGTGGTGGCACAGCGCAACGCGAGCGTCTGTAAGACGATTGGCGCCGCTTGCGAAATTCTGGGCGACGAAGACGCCTTTCTTTCCCAGCTTTCGGCACAGGCGTTTCGAAGCTGCCTGCGCAAGGAAGCGGCGGGCGCACTTGTGCTCGATGCGCGCCGTCTTGCCGCCGCTGAGGTTGTGATTGCACGGCGTATCGTGCGATTGGCGATTAAGCGCATCGATCCCGACGCGCGACCGGAGATGCGGCACGTGGAGCGCGTGCTCGCCTGCGTCGCTGCGGGCTCGGGCTCGGTTACGCTTCCTGCGGGAATTGATGCCCGTGTGGAGTTTGGCACGCTGGCGTTCAAGGCCCCGGCGGCGCGCGAGGGTTTAGTGGCCGATTGGATCTCCGTTCCCGGTCGTCTGCCGCTGGGGGCGGGGCATATGCTGACAGCGGAGCCGATGGCTGTGGAGCCGGGGTGCGATATCGTGCACCGTGCCCGCGAGCTTGCTGCTGCCGGAAAGGTTGCGGCCTTGGTGGATGCGGCGGCCCTGGGGTTTGCCGACCGCGATAGCGAGCGGATGTTAGCCGGCTCGCGCGGGGAGATTCCCACCGAGGCACGATCGGCGCGCCTGTGGGTGGATAGCCCTGTGCCGGGAGACGTGATGTGCCCGTTGGGGATGAACGGCCGAAGCAAGAAAGTGTCAGACCTGTTGAACGAGGCGCGCATTCCTGTTTCAGACCGCTCTGGCGTACCCGTGGTAAGAACGGCTCCGGGAGGTGCCGTAGTATGGGTCGCGGGCGTTCGCGCGGACGAGCGTTTTAAATGCACGGCCGCAACGCGCGTGGCATATCTGCTTCGTGTGGTCGATGCGGAATAGCGCTTCGCGCCAGCTATTCTGTGCGACGTTGACGGTATTCCCGCGCTGATGGCGCACGTGCTGGTAAATATACCCCGTGCGCTGCTAGAATGTGTAGTTCGCGTCCATGCGGCGGTGCGTGGGCGATAAGCACAAGAAAGGGTTGTCATGGCTTCTCAACATCCGGATATCGAGAAGGTTCTGTTTACGCAGGAGGATATCGACGGTATCGTCTCTCGCCTAGGCGAGCAGATTACTCGCGACTACGCGGGTAAGGATCTGGTGCTGATTGCGGTCCTGCGCGGCGCCGTGGTCTTTATGGGCGACCTGATGCGCAAGATCGAGCTGCCGACCAACATCGATTTCATGGCTGTTTCGAGCTATGGCGACGGTGTGAAGTCCTCGGGCATCGTGCGTATCATTAAGGACCTGGATATCGACATCCGCGGTCGCGACGTGCTGATCGTCGAGGACATTCTGGACTCGGGCCTGACGCTCAAGTATCTGATGAAGAACCTCGAGAGCCGCAAGCCCGCCTCGCTGGAGGTTGCCGCCTTCCTGTGGAAGGACGTTGAGGACCGTACCTCGGCCGTCACGCCCAAGTATGTTGGAACCCATTGCCCCGATGCCTTTGTGGTGGGCTACGGCCTCGACTATGCCGAGCGCTATCGTAACCTTCCGTATCTGGGCATTTTGAAACCGGAGGTTTATTCGTAAGATGCCCGACGACCGTAACGATAACAATTCCCAGACTCCCCGGGAGCCTAAGATCCCGGGGATGCCCGGAGGCAAGAAGCCCACGCGTACGGGCTGGCTGTATTTTATTTTGGCTTGCGCGCTTCTGGGCTACGCCTTCTTTAACATGGGCTCCGGCTTTGCCAATTCCAGCAATACCGTAAAGCTCGCGACGAGCGAGATGGTCAACGCCATTAAGCAGGATCGCGTCGAAGATTTGACCTATACGGTTCAAGACGGAAGCGTGGCGGGTCATTACTGGAAGACGAAAAAGGACAAGGGTGACACGAGCGAGCTCAAGAGCTTCTCCTCGACCTATGTCGGCTCCGATTCGCTTGCCGAGCTTATGGCGGAGCACCCCGATACCAAGTACATCGTCAACACCAATGACCCCGATTTTTGGGGCGACTTGGCGATGAGCGTGCTTCCGACGATCGCCCTGATCGCCATCATGTTCTACTTTATGCGCCAGATGATGGGCGCCAACAACAGGAACATGCAGTTTGGCAAGACCAACGCCAAGACCAACGAGGCAACGCGCCCCAAGGTCAAGTTTGAGGATGTTGCCGGTGTGGACGAGGCAGTCGAGGAGCTCGAGGAGATTCGCGACTTTTTGAGCGATCCGGACCGCTATCGCAAGCTGGGCGCCAAGATTCCGCGCGGCGTGTTGCTGGTTGGCCCTCCGGGTACCGGTAAAACCCTGCTGGCCAAGGCCGTTGCCGGCGAGGCGGGCGTGCCGTTCTTTAGCATCTCGGGTTCTGACTTTGTCGAGATGTTCGTGGGTGTCGGCGCCAGCCGCGTGCGCGACCTTTTTAAGGAGGCCAAGTCTCAGGCTCCGTCAATCATCTTTATTGACGAGATCGATGCCGTGGGACGTCAGCGCGGAGCTGGCTTGGGCGGCGGTCACGACGAGCGCGAGCAAACGCTCAACCAGCTGCTGGTCGAGATGGACGGTTTTGAGGAAAGCGAGTCGGTCATCCTGATCGCCGCGACCAACCGTCCCGACATCCTGGATCCGGCATTGCTGCGTCCCGGTCGTTTTGACCGTCAGGTTACGGTCGACCGTCCGGATGTGAAGGGCCGCGAGCAGATCTTGCGCGTGCATGCCGAGAACAAGCCGATGGACGAGGACGTGAAGTTTGAGAAGCTCGCCCAGATGACCGTTGGCTTCACCGGCGCCGATCTGGCAAATCTGCTCAACGAGTCTGCGCTGCTGGCTGCCCGCCGCCATCGTTCCGTGATCTCGATGGACGAGGTCGAGGAGTCGATGGAGCGCGTGATTGCCGGTCCGCAGCGCAAGGGTCGCGTGATGACCGAGGCCGAGCGCACCACGATTGCCTACCACGAGAGCGGTCACGCCCTGGTGGGCCACATCCTGGAGCATTCCGATCCGGTTCATAAGATTTCGATTGTCAGCCGCGGCCAGGCTCTGGGCTACACGCTGCAGCTTCCGCAGGAGGATCACTTCCTCAAGACCAAGAACGAGATGCTCGACGAGCTCGCCGTGTTCTTGGGCGGTCGCGTTGCCGAGGAGCTCATGTGCGACGACATCACGTCGGGCGCGAGCAACGATCTGGAGCGCGCGACCAAGATGGCGCGCGAGATGGTCACGCGCCTGGGCATGAGCGAGGAACTGGGTACGCAAGTGTTTGGTGAGGCGCAGCATCAGGTATTCCTTGGTCGCGATTACGCCGATCACCAGGATTACTCCGAGGAGACGGCGCGTCGCATCGATATCGAGGTTCAGCGCATTATGCGCGAAGCCCATCGCCGTGCGGTCGAGATTCTGGATGCCCGTCGCGATCAGCTCGATTTGATGGCGAAGGTGCTGCTCGAGCGCGAGACCGTCGAAGGCGACGCCGTGAACGCCCTGCTCGACAACGAGTGGGATGCCTACCTTGAGCGCGAGGGCGATATCCTGGCGGCCAAGGAGGAGCGCAATGCCAAGGCGGCCGGTATGCCGACCAAGAAACGCGCGCCTCGTATGAGCGAGGAGGAGCTGGCGGCTGATGCCGCGGCGTTTGCGCAGGCGGCCATGCAGGAGGATGCCGAAGCCGCATCCGATGATGCCGATGATGACCATGCCGTCAACGCTGACGGCAACACCGACGCCGACAAATAGTCCTTGTAGCGAAAGCCTCCGCGGGGAAACCTGCGGAGGCTTTTTCCTTGGCTCTGTTAGACCAAATTTGACACGATCGGCTGTTCGTCGAACCGGAAAATAAT
>CABPXT010000115.1:0-6669 GCA_902461405.1 uncultured Collinsella sp. | reverse complement strand
GACAGAAGCGCTCCCGCCATGGGCTTCGGCGATGGCACGCACCACGGATAGGCCCACGCCCGAGCCGCCCGTCTTGGAGCTGCGCGACACGTCCGCACGATAGAAGCGGTCGAACAATCGGTCCAGGTCGCCTTCGGGCAGCTCGTCTACAGCGTTCGATACGACAAGCTCTGCCGAGCCTTTGCCCGCACCGCGCGAAACGGCGCGCAGACTCAACTCGATCACGCTGCCCTCGCTCGCATAGCGCGTGGCATTGTCCAGCAGCAACTCAACCACCTGCGTCACCGCCGCAGCATCGGCATGAGCGCGCACGGCTCCAAGACCCGCCCTCGACGGGCGCTGCCCGCGCGAGACCGCCACCGATTCAAACGGCGCGGCTGCCTTGTCAACTGCCTCCGAGAGATCGATCGACGCCATGGTAAAGCCCGCCGAGCCCTCGTCCATGCGCGCCAAAAATACCAGACGCTCCGTAAGTGCCGTCAGTCGCGCCACCTGCTCGTGAATGCTCTGCGTCCACTCACTCTCGCCGCTCTCAATCTCCTGTACCTCGTTGGCGGCATCGATCACAGCGAGCGGCGTCTTGATCTCGTGGCTTGCATCGGTAATAAATCGCTTTTGCTTGCTGTAGCTCTCGACCATCGGTCGAATCACGGCACCCGACGCGACCGTTACAATTGCCAGCACCGCCAGCCAGCCAATACAGCTGATTGCCACACTCGCGTTCAAAAACGAATGGAAACTTGCAAGCTCGCGCGAACAGTCCACGAACACATAGGTGATCTCGTCGTCCTGGACGTCGGTCGTATAACGATAATTGCCAGAGAAGCCCGAGGTCCAGCCCTTGGCATGCAGCCTTGCGGCAATACTGGCGGCACGCTTGGCGCTCACCGCGGCAATGCGGGCGGTATTGACATCGACCACCTGCCCTTCGACAAGCGTCACCGTAAAGTAGCGCGTGTCGAAGGGAGACTCCGCCGTCATGCCTTCAAAATGTCCCACGCGAGCGCCCACTCGATCGCCATCCGCAACCATGCCGGTGCTCGTATCCCCGCCATTGCCGGAATCGGTCCTGGACTCGTCTTCCCAATCGATGCTGCCCTTGCCTGCCAGGATATAGTCCAGACGCGCATCAGCCATTTTGCAGACATGCGAATAATTGACGATGTTGATGCCGGCGATGATGAGCGTGAGCACCACGGTCACGGCGCCCATGGCAACGAGGATAAACTTGCGACGCAGACGGCGGCCCAATGCGTCAACAGAATTAGCCCGCCCCTTACTACTCGAGGCGGCGTGAAACCACTCCGTCATGCGCCTGCACCACGCGCTCGCGCTCACGCTTATTCGCCTTCCTCGACAACCTCGAGCGAATAGCCCTGGTTGCGCGACGCGCGAATGGCAACGTTGGCACCAAGCGCCGTCAGCTTTTTGCGCAGGTACGAGATATAGACCCACACCACGTTGGCGCCTTCGGGCGCGTCCTCACCCCAAACCTCGAGCATCAGACGTTCAGTGGGCATGCGCGTGCCGGCGTTGCGCATAAAGAGTTCCATAAGCTGAAACTCGCGATTGGCCAGGTGCTCCTCGCCCAAAGGTCCCACAAGCGTGCAAGCCGCCGTGTCGAGGCGCACGTTACCCACGCTGAGCGTCGTGGCGTCAATTGCCGTCGCGGCACGCGTCATGGCACGAATACGCGCAAGCAGTTCCTTGGCGGCAAACGGCTTGGTCAGGTAATCGTTGGCACCGGCATCCAGGCCCTCGACCTTATCGGACACCTCGCTTTTTGCCGTGAGCATGATGATGGGCAGTCGCTTTCCGGCGGCGCGTGTACGCTTGAGCACCTCGATGCCGTCCATGCCGGGCATCATGATGTCCAGGATTGCGGCGTCGTAATCGTTGGTGAGTAGATTCTCGAGCGCCGTCAAGCCGTCGAGGGCGGTGTCGACCTCGTAGTCGCTATGTTGAAGAATCGCGGTGAGGGCGCGGGAGAGACCAGGTTCGTCCTCGGCAAGCATCAGCTTCATAGTTGCTCCTTTGGCGCATGGCTCTACAGGTTTCGATACTGCCGATGATAGCGTACCGTCAACCGCCTTAGCGCAGCCTTAGCTGCTCAACCTGCGCGTTTTTAAATACGCAGGATGTGGCTTAGCCAAACTTAAGGCGCACGTGTCGAGCGCTTTGACGCATGCCGGGCACGAAGGGACAGTGACTCATCCTTTCACGGCGCCCTAGTTATGCAAAGTGCTCGAGCGTTACTCCTCGTACGCGCCCTCAAGCCGAAGCAGCCACTCCTTGCGATCAAGGCCGCCAGCATATCCGTTGAGCGATCCGTCGGCCGCGACCACGCGATGGCACGGCACGATTATCGAAATGGGATTACGCGCAACCGCAGCCCCCACCGCACGAGGAGACACGACGGGTGCCTCGTTTCCCGGCACACGATGTCGAGCCGCAACACGCTGGGCGACCTCGCCATACGTAGTGACCTCGCCACGCGGGATAGAAAGCAGCTCAAACCAAACCTCGCGCTGAAACGCCGTACCAATCAAATGCAACGGCGGCGTAAACCGAGGCTCCTGCCCCGCAAAATAAGCATTCAGCCAAGCCCATGAACGCTCAAGCACCGAAGAGGCCACACCATTTGCCGGACTCACCGACGACATGCCACCGGTACCGGAAACCGCGTCGGCGCCTTCAACATGTTCGGAGTCTTCCCGGAGAAGCGTGGAACCAAAGTGCTCCTGCCCCTCAAACCAAAGCCCCGTCAGACCGCGGCCATCAGCGGCAAGCAAGATTTCGCCCAAAGGCGAGGCAAATGTCGTCGTGACCACCAGCGGCTCCTTTCAAAACTCCGCAACATAATACCGCGAATTGTGCAGACAACCCCAATCGACCCCAAAGTCACCCAAGGCAGCAGGCACGACGTCGCCGCAGCTGCCGCACGACCCCAAAGTCCCCGCAGGCAGCAGGCGCAACGCGCCACAGCTGCCGGCCGCGCCCCAAAGTCCCCCAAGGCCGCCGCCGGGACCAGGGCCCGCAACAACCACGTGCCCCCACATCAGCCCAGCGGCCCCAACCAACAACGGCCCCATCGCGGGCAGCTCGCAGCAACGTCACCGCAGGCGGGGGCCGGGCTTGGTTTTCAGAACACTCCGCAGACCAGTGTGGCGCCTTGTCCGCGGCTCCGAAGGAGCAGGACAAGGCGCCACACATGGTCGAAGACGTTCTGAAAACCAAGCCCGGCCCCCGCCGGACAGGTCAACCGCTACTCGCAGAGCAGCTTAGCGATCTGGACGGCGTTGGTTGCCGCGCCCTTACGGATTTGGTCGCCGCAGCACCAGAAGGTGATACCGCGCACGGCCTCGGGGTTCGAGATGTCGCGACGCACGCGGCCGACCCAAATCAGGTCCTGGTCGGACGTATCCATCGGCATGGGGAAGCGATCGTGCGCATCCTCGGCGCTCATATCGTCAACCAGCTTCACGCCCGGAGCGGCAGCCAGCGCAGCACGGGCCTCCTCAACCGTAATGTCGCGCTCAAACTCGAGCGTAATGCTCTCGGAGTGCGAACGCAGCACGGGCACGCGCACACAGGTGCAGTTCACGCGCAGCTCGGGCAGATGCATGATCTTGCGGCCCTCGTTCTGCAGCTTCATCTCCTCGGAGGTAAAGCCCTCCTCCTTGACACCGCCAATCTGCGGAATCAGGTTGCTCGCGAGCTGGGCGGCAAAGGCGCGCGGCTCGGGAATCTCCTCGCCACGACCTAGGGCGGCCAGCTGGGCCTCAAGCTCGGCCATACCGGGAGCACCAGCGCCCGAAGCCGCCTGGTACGTCGAAACGATCATGCGCTTCACATGCATCTGCAGAAGCAGCGGCAAGGGGGGAACAAAGCCGATGATGGTCGCGCAGTTGGGGTTGGCGATAAGGCCGTGATGCCACTTGATGTCGTCGGCGTTGATCTCGGGCACGACCAGCGGCACCTCGGGATCCAGACGGAAGGCGTGGCTGTTGTCGACCACGACGGCGCCGCGCTTGACGGCCTCGGGCAGCAGTTCCTTGGCGATATCGTCGCCGGCGGCGCCGAGCACGATGTCGCAGCCCTCAAAGGCCTCGGGGCAAGCCTCCTCAATCACAACCTGCTCGCCGCGGAACTCGACGGTCTTGCCCGCAGAGCGCGCGCTCGCTAGCAGCTTGAGCTTGCCGACCGGAAACTCCTGCTCGTTGAGGCACTCGAGCATCTGGGTGCCCACGGCTCCCGTCGCGCCCAAAATAGCAACCGTGTACTGTTTCATGCTTCCCCCTTTAAAGGCTGTGGCTTTTGCCCGCACGCCGAGCAGGCCGATTATTGTTGCCAGTGTATACAAGAACGGGGCGGATACAAAACCCGCCCCGTCGAAACGAAACCGAAACGAAACGCCCCGCCGTAGTTTTTGAGGCAAGTCCCAAAAAATCTACTGGGATAGCAGCTACTTGTGGAGCGCGGCCGGGGCGGGATCGACCGGCACGGGAGCCTCCAGGTCGGAGACCTTCACAATGCCGTTCTCGTCGGAGAAGGCGCGGTAAATGGTCCGAATCGCCAGGTCGAAGTCCTTCTCCTCGACACCGATAATGATGTTGATCTCGTCGCAGCTCTGCGAAATCATGCGCACGCTCACGCCGGCCTGGCCAAGCATGCCAAACAGATGGCCCGAGATACCCGCGCGGCCGCGCAGGTTACGGCCGACGGTCGCAATGAGCGCCAAGCCCTCGACAACCTCAATCTCGAGCGGCTCGACCTCCTGCTGAATGTCGCCCACGAGCGAGTACAGCGAGTCGTGCACGTCCTGCTCCTGCACCACGGCGCCAAAGCGGTCGACACCGGTGGGCATGTGCTCGACGGAAACGTCATAGCGCTCGAAGACCGAAAGCGCGCGGCGCATAAAGCCGACACGCGGCTTGGTGCGGTCGCGGGCAACGTTGATGGCGACAAAGCCGCGCTTGCCGGTCACGCCGGTAATGATGGGCTCCGCCTCGCCCTCATCAGCCGTCTCGCTAATGATAGTGCCGGGGTCCTGCGGCGCATTGGTGTTCTTGATGACCAGCGGAATACCAGCCTCGCGCACGGGGAACACAGCCTCCTCGTGCAGGACGCTCGCGCCCATGTACGAAAGCTCGCGCAGCTCCTCGTAGGTAACACGCGCAATGGGCTGAGCCTCGGGCACAATGCGCGGATCGGCAGAATAGAAGCCCGAGACGTCGGTCCAGTTCTCGTACAGGTCGGCGCCCAGGCACTTGGCCAGGATCGAGCCCGAGATATCGCCGCCGCCGCGGTCGAGCAGCTTGATTTGACCCTCACGCGTCGCGCCGTAGAAACCGGGCATAACAAAGCCGCCCTGCTGACCGTACTCCTGCACCAGCTCGCAGGTACGATTCATGCTGAGCGTACCGTCGTGATGGAACGCCACGACCGTCGCGGCATCCAGGAACGGCAGGCCCAGGTACTCGGCCATCAGGCGAGCGGTGAAGTACTCGCCACGACTCACGAGCTCCTCGGTGGAGTAGCCGCCCGAGCGGGCGCGCTCGGCAAAGGCCGCGAACTCCTCGCGGATGGGATAGGTGAGCTCCAGCTCGTCAGCGATATCAAAATAGCGCTGCCCAATGTCCTCGAGCAGCTCCTCGCACGACACGTGGTACTTAACGTGCGCGTTAACCAGGTAGAGCAGGTCGGTCACCTTGGTGTCGCCCTTAAAGCGGCGACCGCAGGCAGAAACCACCACAAAACGGCGGGCCGGGTCGGCATCGACAATGGCCTTGATCTTCTTAAAGTGTTCGGCGTCGGCGACCGACGAGCCGCCAAACTTGGCAATCTTAATCATGGGCTGGAGGTTACCTTTCTAAAAAGCCTCTGCGAACCTATTTTGCGCGCTCTGATACCATGGTTTCACCGATTGGGACCAAGGCATCCGAGGAGCAGTGTTATATGGGAACTTATCATAGTACACGAGGACGCACTTTATCGTGCTCAAGTAAGGTGGCAATCCGTACCGGCATCGCTCCCGACGGGGGTTTGTTTGTCTCGGACGAGCTGGGCACCCAGCAACTCGATATCAGCTCGCTTGCAGATAAATCGTACTTTGAAATCGCTCAAGATGTGTTGGGAATGTTACTGAATGATTACACAGACGAAGAAATTTCGGCCTGTGTGAATGAGGCTTACCGCAGCACGTTTGCGAGCGAAGAGGTCACGCCGCTCGTCAAACTCGACGCCGCACCGGGCGCCGACGCCCCTCAGACCTATGTGATGGAACTCTTTGGCGGCCCCACGAGCGCCTTTAAGGACGTCGCCCTGCAGATGCTCCCCCGCCTTATGGCCCGCACCTCCGCCAAGGACGGCGGCGCCGAGCGCATCATGATCGTCACCGCCACGTCGGGAGACACCGGCAAGGCCGCGCTCGCCGGTTTTGCCGACGCTCCGGGCACGGGCATCACCGTCTTTTATCCCGAGGGCAAGGTCAGCCGCGTCCAGAATCTGCAGATGTCCACGCAGGAGGGCGACAACGTCGCCGTCTGCGGCATCCGCGGCAACTTTGACGACGCTCAGAGCGCCGTCAAGCGCATCTTTGCCGATAAGGAGCTTGCCGAGCGTCTAGAGGCAGCCCGGACGGGGCGTTTGAGCGCCAAGTGAAGAACG
>CABPXT010000114.1:0-6671 GCA_902461405.1 uncultured Collinsella sp. | reverse complement strand
CCGCCATTACGGCCGCACGCGCTGGCAAAAGCGTCTGCATCGTTGAGCGCGATGTCGCCTGCGGCCTTAAGCTCCTTGCGACCGGCAACGGCCGCTGCAACCTCTCCAACGAATCGATTGATCCACAGCGGTATAACCACCCCGCATTCGTCGAATCCGTTATGGGCCCCCAGCCCGAACAAGAGCTTATGGGTTTCTTCTCCTCGCTGGGTATCATGACAACATCCGAGGAAGGCCGGCTGTACCCGCGCTCCCTTCGCGCCGAATCGGTGCGCGACGCGCTTCTCAGCGTTTGCGACCGCCTAGGTATCACCTTAATCTGCGGAGCCAACGTTGCCTCGGCGCACAAAGCTTCCGAAGACTGGGCACTCCAATTAGACCGTCCAGCGCGGGCGCTTAAGGCAAAAAAGCACGGCGATCGAAAATCGGAGCTCCGCTCGCTTCGGAGGGCGCTCGCCGATACCCCGCGCAAAAACATGACCTTGCAGGCACATGCCGTAATTATCGCCACGGGCGGCAACCCCGCCGGCATCGCTGAGACGTTTAGCCTCCCCCTGACGCCGCTGTACCCCGTTCTCTGCCCCGTGTCGGCATCGGTCGTCGGTGACCGGATGGCACTCAAGACGCTGGATGGTCTACGCGTCCGTGCCCGCTTGACGCTCACCCGCAATCATGAAGAGCTCTGGTGCGAAGACGGCGAGGTGCTGTTCCGGACCTTCGGCATCTCAGGTGTCGCCGCCTTCAACCTCTCCCGACGCATCCAGCACGGCGACACAATCCTGCTCGACGTTTTCCCCGACCTCTCCAAAGACAAGCTGCTCGATATGCTCAACCGGCGCGTTAAACTGCTCGGCCGCTTTTCGCCCCATGACCCCCGCTGGCTCGATGGTATGCTCGCTCCGCAACTCTCCCGCGTCGCCTGCACGGCGTTCGAACAGTGCCATCCAGGCTCCAACGATGTCATCCATCTGGTCTCCATCCTCAAGCACTTTAAACTGCTCGTCGAGGGAACGGCCGAGGAGCGCTCGGCACAGGTCACGCGTGGTGGCGTATCTGTCGAGAGCATCTCAACACCCAGCCTACGCGCGCGCAGCGTTGTCGACGCCCCGCTTTACGTCTGCGGTGAAGCGCTCGACATCGACGCCGATTGCGGAGGCTTTAACCTTGCGTGGGCCTGGATCTCGGGCATTCGCGCTGCAAGCAGCCTGTAGCCGCGCAGTCTATAATCAAAAACGCATTCGGGCCGTCTGGGATACCGGACGGCCTCTTTCTTGCCTCTAAGGAGACCTCGATGATCGAAATCACCCAAGTCAACGCGTCGCTCGATGAAGCCGACGATGAAAATGCCTGTCTCATTGTTGGCAAGCGAGTCGCCAAGCGCGTCCTACGTTGCAAGGACTCCGAGATCAAGTCCATCGAGCTCCACCGCAAGTCAATCGACGCTCGCAAAAAACGAGACGTCCATTTTATCCTGAGCTTTCGTGTTGAGCTGACTAGTCCCCACCTCGAGCGAGAAGCGGTCGACAGCGTTGCCGAGCGTGACCGCTCGCGCGTACGCGCGATAGAAGACGATGAGCCTTCATTCCCCTCCCCCGCCTCCGACGCACCTCAAGAACGCCCTGTCGTTGTCGGCGCCGGATGCGCCGGCCTTTTCGCTGCGCTTACGCTCGCCGAAGCAGGTCTTAAGCCCTTGCTCATCGAGCGCGGCGACCCGGCATTTCGCCGCTCGCAGGCGATCGACCTCTTTCTAAAGGAGCGCATCCTCGACCCCGAGAGCAATATCCAGTTTGGCCTGGGCGGCGCGGGGACCTTCTCGGACGGCAAGCTCAATACGGGAACCAAAAATCCCGCCCATCGCCTTATCCTCGAAACCTTCGTCGAGGCGGGTGCGCCCCGCGATATTCTGTGGGATGCCAAGCCGCACATTGGCTCCGACATCCTTCCCACGGTCGTCACCGCTATATCCCAGCGCATCGAGCAGCTCGGAGGTGTCGTCCGTTATCGAACGAAGCTCGTCGACATTCGCATCGACGCGTCTGGCGCCATCACCGGTATTGATGTCCAATCGTCCCAAGACACCGCTTGCGAGCCAATCGAGACAAAGCACCTCATCCTCGCCTGCGGGCATTCTGCTCGCGATATTTTTGAGCTCCTTAAGGACCACAACGTGGTCCTCGCACAAAAGACCTTTGCCATGGGCGTTCGCATCGAGCATCCGCAGCGCGACATCGACCGAGCCCAATTCGGAGCCTCGGCGGGACATCCTGCCCTCGGAGCAGCCCCCTACAAGCTCGTCGCCCATCTTCCCAACGGCCGCAGCGTGTTCTCGTTTTGCATGTGTCCCGGCGGGCAGGTTGTCGCCGCCTCTTCCGAGCAGGGCCACTTGTGCGTCAACGGCGCCAGTCTCAATGCCCGCGACGGACGCAACGCAAATGCCGCCCTGCTCGTTAACGTCACGCCTGAGGACCTTCCCAACGATGACCCACTCGCCGGCATCGAGCTCCAGCGCGCCTGCGAGGCGGCCGCCTACCGCCTGGGCGGTTCCAACTGGAACGCACCGGCACAGCTCGTCGGAGATTTCCTCGCAGGACGCGCCAGCAAGGCGCCCGGAAAGGTAAAGCCCACCTATCCGCTCGGTGTGACCTGGACGGCAATTGACGAAGCCCTGCCGCAGCATATCGTCGAGTCGCTCCGCCTGGGACTTCCCCTACTTGGAAAAAAGCTACGAGGCTACGACCGCTCCGATGCTGTCCTCACCGGCGTGGAGACTCGCTCGAGCTCACCGGTCACCGTCACCCGAGACCGAACATGCCATGCCGTGTCGACCCCGGGCCTCTACCCTTGCGGTGAGGGAGCTGGATATGCCGGCGGCATCATGAGCGCCGCCACCGACGGCATCCGTTGTGCCGAAGCCCTGATCGCAGACCTCTAACGCACGAATTCCAGCGCGCAAAAGACGCATGCCCCGAGCTCCGCAGGGAACTCGGGGCATGTTCGCTATTTCTTAAACCGTGCACCCTGGCGTTTTCTGCCCGATGCGAACGTGGAACCCTTGCGAGCCTGCGAACGTAAGCGCTCGATCGTCTCGTCCTCAGACGCACCCTCGAGCATCGCCCGAATCTGAACGACGGCATCGCGCAGGCGCGCCGCCTCCTCAAAGTCCATGGCGGCAGAAGCGTTACGCATATCCTCTTCCATGGTTTCGACGATCCGCACGAGCTCGTCATGCGGCAGTTCTTCCAACTGCTCCGCAAGTGTCTGCTCGGGCGCCACCGTTTCCGGCACGCCACCCTCGCCCGACTCATCGGGCGTATAGAATGCGCCATGGCCAAGAGAGTCGCCCTTCGAGCGTCCCTTGGAACCCACGGTTTTTTCGGCCTCGGCAATAAAACTTGAGATGTCGTTGATGGCCTTGCGCACCGTCTTGGGCACAATGCCATGCTCTTCGTTATATGCCATCTGAATCTCGCGACGGCGCTGCGTCTCCTCGATGGCCTCTTTCATCGAATCGGTCATAACGTCTGCATACATGATGACTTCGCCATCGGCGTTACGGGCCGCGCGGCCAATCGTCTGAATCAGCGAACGGCGGTTGCGCAAGAAGCCTTCCTTATCGGCATCGAGAATTGCCACCAGTGAGACCTCGGGAAGGTCTAGGCCCTCGCGAAGCAGGTTGATGCCAACGAGAACATCGATCTTGCCCTCGCGCAGCGTTCGCAGGATCTCGACACGGTCCATCGTCGCTGTATCGGAGTGCATGTAATTGACCTTAATGCCGGCATCAAGCAGATGGTCGGTCAGGTCCTCGGCCATGCGCTTGGTGAGCGTGGTCACCAGCACGCGCTCCTTGCGGGCAACGCGCTCGCGAATCTCGTCCTCAAGATCGTCAATCTGCCCACGAACCGGACGCACATCGATCTTGGGGTCGAGCAGACCGGTTGGACGAATAATCTGCTCAACGTCGTTTTGGCTCACCCGCAGCTCGTAGTCGCCCGGTGTGGCCGAAACATAGATAAACTGGGGTATCCTTGCCTCAAACTCATCGAAACGAAGCGGGCGGTTATCGAGTGCCGAAGGAAGGCGAAAACCGTGTTCCACCAGCGTCACCTTACGCGAGCGGTCACCTTCGTGCATGCCGCGAATCTGCGGCACCGTCACATGGCTCTCATCGATGATGCAGAGCATGTCCTTAGGGAAGTAATCGATCAGGGTAAACGGCGGCTCGCCCGGTTTTCGACCGTCCAGATGACGCGAGTAGTTCTCGATACCGTTACAAAAACCCATGGTCTCGAGCATCTCGAGATCATAGTCGGTGCGCTGCTGCAGACGCTGTGCCTCGAGCAACTTGTCGGTCGCCTTGAGCTCGGCCACACGCTTCTCGCACTCTTCACTGATTGATTTCAGAGTCGCCTTGACCTTCGGCTTCTCGGTCACGTAGTGCGATGCCGGCCATACGGGGATGGCCTCGTACTCACGAAGCATCTCACCGGTAACCTCATCGATCTCGGCAATAAGCTCAACCTCGTCGCCAAAGAACTCAAACCGCAACGGATGCTCGGCATAAGGCGGATACACGTCGACAACATCGCCGCGCACGCGGAACGTGCCGCGCGCTAGGTCATAGTCATTGCGATCATATTGAATGTCGATAAGTGCATGGATAAAGTCATCGCGCTCGAGCGGCACTTTCTTGTCGACATTCGGCGCCAGCCCCGCATAGTCCTCGGGAGAGCCGATACCGTAGATACAGGACACCGAAGCAACGACGATTACATCGCGTCGAGAGAGCAACGAGGCGGTCGCCTGATGTCGCAGCATCTCGACCTCTTCGTTAATCGAGGAGTCTTTCTCGATATATGTATCGCTTTGCGGCACATACGCCTCGGGCTGATAGTAGTCGTAGTACGAGACAAAGTAGACCACAGCGTTGTTGGGAAAGAACTCTTTGAGCTCGCTCGCAAGCTGAGCGGCGAGCGTTTTATTGGGAGCCATGACCAGCGTCGGCTTCCCCAGGGCCTCAATAGTCTTAGCCATCGTGAAGGTCTTGCCCGAACCAGTCACGCCCAGCAAAACCTGATAGCGATCTCCGTCCCTCACACCCTGCACAAGCGACTCAATGGCCTTAGGCTGAGAACCTGCAGGCTCATAGGGAGAAACGACTTCAAACGGCACCTCAGCGCCCTCAACGCCAAAGCGCTTAAGTTCACCACCAACGCGTTCTACTTCAAATTCCGCCATGGATACTCCTAACTCATACATCTGCAGTATACGCAGGAGGTGGGCTTAGTCCTATACGAACCGATCGGGATAGAGCGTCTTATAGCGAACCCAGGCATTATTGACGCGAATCAGATAAGCCTGCGTCTCGGGGAAGGTAATCGCATTGTGAAGCGAGGTGCTCTGCTGCGCCCAACCATCCACATTGCCCATGCCGGCGTTATATGCGGCAATAGCGCTATCCGTCGACCCGTTGAAATACGTTAAGAGATACGAGAGGTACGCGCAGCCAAACTCGATATTCGTAGCAGGATCGTTAAGGTTGTCGGCCGAATACCCCCCACCGTCGACAAGACCCTTGGCGATCATATCCTGAGCAGTCTCGGGCATCAGCTGCATCAATCCCTGAGCACCCTGATTCGACTCAGCCTCGGGATCCCAATTCGATTCCGACTTAATGACAGCGCACACCAGATACGGATCCAGATTATGCGAAATACTAGATTGCTTTACATACGCCTCGTAGTCAATGGGATACAGCGGCTTAAAGAAAGCCGCAGGAGCACACGAGTAAACGAATGAGATAAGGCCGAAGGCAAAAACGGCAGCCAGCGGTATAAGGCGATACCACGCAAAGAAACGTGTCTTAGGCATCGGCATCCTCCTTATTCGCAGTGTCTATAAACCCATGGCATGCAAGCCATGAGTCAAGCTGCTCAAAGAGCGAATTATCGCCTGCGGCATTATCAATCACCGTTGTAGCGAGATTGCACAGCGCAGACTCATCGGGCTGGCAAGCAGAACGGGCATCGAAATCAGATGGCTCCATGCCACGCTGAATAGCACGCTCGCGACGAACTGACAAAGGGGCGCTGATGACCAGAATTTCATCAGCCAAGCCAAATGCATCCTCAAAACCAGTCGGAGCAGAAACCTCGACAACCGCAAAGGGATAACGGGGAGATGAAACCGTACAACAAACCGGATCGAGAATCCTAAGCGAAAGCTGTTCAATGAGAACGGGGTGCACAAGGTCATTGAGCCGTGCGACCGAATCAGGAGAAGCGAAAGCTCGAGAAGCGAGGATGCTGCGGCGAATGCCGCCCTCCTCGTCCAAAATATCCCAGCCAAATTCTTCCGCGAGGGTATTGACGATATCGGAGCCTGGCACATACAGCGATTTGGCAAGTTCGTCCAGATCGATGAGCATGGCGCCATGAGATTCGAGATAGCGGCAGGCAGTCGACTTACCCGAAGCAATATTGCCCAAGACAAAAACGGTAAACATCAAGTCCTCCCTAACGCCAATGGGAGTTATTATCGCGCAAATACAAAAGAAGGACTCAAAATACAGCCAAACAGTAAGACAAGCTAAAAGAAGGCGAGTTCTTGTATTACAGCTCTCTATAAAACGCAAAAAAGGGGGAGGCCGCGAGGCCTCCCCCTTCTTCAAT
>CABPXT010000113.1:0-6851 GCA_902461405.1 uncultured Collinsella sp. | reverse complement strand
ACCGAGATAGTCGGCCATGGTATCGGCCGCGGCCAGCGCAAGCTTGTCGCCCTCGCGGCAGGCTTGGAACACGTCCTTGGAATCGGAGGGGCCGGTGAGCTCGATGGGCTCAACGCCCGCCTTCTTGCACTCGGCCAGGTAGTTGCTCACCACGCCGGTGGCGCTGGAATACTGCTCCAGGTGGCCATGGCCGCCACAGCCACAGGTGCGCTCCTCGGCCGGGTTCAGGCACATGTGGCCAATCTCGCCGCCGGCACCCACAACGCCCGATACCACGTCGCCGTTAACGATAACGCCGCCGCCCACGCCGGTACCGATGGTGACCATCACCACGTTCTGCACGCCCTTGGCAGAACCGAGCCAGGCCTCGCCCATGGCAGCGGCGTTGGCATCGTTCTCATACTTAACGACCGCGTCGGGGCAGTGCTCCTGAATGGCGACCCTCAGCTCGGGCAGGTTAATGGCAATGTTGGCCTTGACCTTGGCATCGCCCGATGCCGGGATGGGGCACGGAACGGCCAGGCCAATGCCCGCCACAAAGGCACGCGGAATCTGTGCCTTGGCGACCACCTGGTCGATAGCCTCGGTCACCGCGGCAAAGCCCGCGGCGTCAACGATAGGAGGCGTGGGCACGCTGGCTTTGGCAAGCAGGTTGCCGTCCTCGTCGAACAGGCCCTCCTTAACCGAAGTGCCGCCGACGTCGATGCCGATGTAGTACTGCTTAGGTTCCATGGGAGCCCACCTTTCTCGTTTAAACATTGCCTGTATGGTACCGCTCCCAAGGCAAAAACCTACCAAAAAGGGACAGGTTTGTTTTGGCAGGTTTTATCTGGGGAAACGCAAATGGCCGCTTAATAGGTCGCGCAAGACCTTCCCCAAATATAAAGGCGCCGGGAGGCGGAGACTCCCGGCGCCCGTCAAAGGGACTGTGTTGTCTGTTGGACCGCACGGCCCATCGCGGCGATAACGCCGACTAGGCCTGAAGTACCTGCAGCTGCTTGTGAATCTCGATGAGCTCCGTCGCCATGACGCGCATGGTCTCGGTACCGGCCATCTGGTCCTCGGCATGCAGCAGAATCAACGGGGCCTCGCCGTTACGCTCGCCGTTGGCCTCCTTCTTCAGAAGCCCCATGTGAACATCGTGGCCACCGTTATAGGCCTCGTCGCCCTGCTTGATAAGCTCCTCGGCGGCGTCAAAATCGCCCTCCTTGGCCTTTTGCACAGCATTGATGTACATGCTCTTGGCGGTACCGACGTAGCTGATGATCTCGAAGCAGGTCATCTGCAGTTCGTTCATATCCTCCATGCGGAGCACCTAGCCCATCACGCTGACGCAGTGGTCGATGATGCCGGCAGCGTTCATGCGGCCGTAGTCGACCATGTTGATGACCTCGACCGGAAAACGACCGGCGGCCTCCTTCTCAAAATCGCCCTTGGTGTAGCCGATCTGCGGACCAAGCAGCAACATGTCGCACTCGTCCAGGTGATCGTGGGCCTCGTTCATGGGACGAGCCTCGACCTCAATATCCAGACCACGGTTTGCAACCTCGGCCTGCATCTTCTGGACCAGCAGGCTCGTGGACATGCCGGCATTGCAGCAGAGCATGATCTTCTTCATGGTTTCCTCCTTATAACTGCGCGGCGCGCAGACGACAACTGGTTGTATTCCTTGCGGCTATTGTGCCCGCTCCCCTGTATCTTTAAGCAAGGGAGAGAGCCGCGGGCACCGGCACCGCGTACCGGCGCCCGCAAAGGTGAAAGGGACGAACGTTAGGCGTTCTACTCGGCGAGAGCCTCCTGCTTGGCGATTGCCTTCTCGGAAATCTTCATAAAGGGCAGGTAGACGGCCATGCCAATGACAATCTCGAGAGCCTGCCACACGCCGGCGCGCCAGTCAAAGCCCGTAGCGAGCAGGGCATTGATGACGGGAGGCATGGTCCAGGGCACCTGGGCGATGCAGGGGCTGATGATGCCTGCGCAGGTAAGGCCATAGGTGATGCCGATGAACAGATCGGGAAGAAGGACGAACGGGATCATGAGCGGCAGGTTGTACACGATGGGGTAACCGTAGATAACCGGCTCGTTGATGTTGAACAGACCAGGCAGGATAGCCATCTTGGAAACGGTCTCGGAAGCCTTGTTCTTGGAGAACAGGAGCGTGTCGAGCAGAAGCATGAGGGTGCAGCCCGAGCCGCCGATGAGGGCGAAGCTGTTAACGATCTGCATGTTCATGTAGTGATCGGGCTGGATGGTGCCACCGGCGGCAAAGGTAGCCATGTTGTCGACGATGAGCATGGTCAGGATCGGCTCGACGGTAGCGCCAGAGATGGTGGACTGGTGAATACCGACGCAGAACAGCAGGTTAGCAAGGGTGTAGATGAGGATAACAGCCCACGGACCGGCGTTCATGATGCTCTTGAGCGGGTTGGAGATGCACGTGGAGATGATGGTGCACAGATCGGTGCCGGCGCACACGGCGAGCAGGGCTGCGGCAAGAGCGAAGATCGCGAGGTTGAGCAGCATCGGGATCATGACGTTGAAGGAGTTGGAGACCGCGGGAGGCACGCCCTCGCCCAGCTTAACCTTGAGCTTCTCGACGCCAGAAATCTTGATGAAGAGCGAGACGGAAAGCAGGGCGATGATAATAGCCGAGAACAGACCGTTGGTGCCGGTGTTGGCAGTCGAAAGGGCGCCCGTGACCTCGGCGGAGGTGATCTTGTCGGTGAGCAGCGGGCTCGTGGCGGCAAGCGAGGCGGTGATCTGCTGCGGCATCATGATGACGAAAGCAGAGATAGCGACGACCACGCAAGCGAGCGGGTTATCGAAACGCTTGTTCTTAGCGAGGCTGTAGCCAATCAATCCGGCCAAGATAATGGCAGAGACGTTGAGGGTGCCCAGCGTAATTGCCGAACCCCACGTCTGAAGGTTGGCAAGGCCCGCCGCATCGAGCGGGAACAGGGGGAACACGACGTTGTTAATAAGAACCGCGATACCCGCAAGGATATAGAGCGGCGTGATGGTCGCGAAGGCGTCACGCAGGGAACGCAGGTGAACCTGGTTTCCCACCTTCGCAGAGACCTCGGCAAACTTGTCGAGGAAGCTCTTTCCGTTGTCACTGGCCATGATTGCTCCTAACTTTCAAATCCGGCCTTTTCCTATGCGCACGGTGGTCTGTCGCCCTCTGCCACCAGATGTGCCATGCGTTGCGCGCAGCGGCGCGCGGTCTGGGCGTTCGCCCGTTCGCTAATCAACCACGTGAGTCGTGGCGACCTGCTTGAGCCAAGCTGCCGACTTCTTAAGGCGGCGCTTGTAGCCGTCCATAAGGTCGACCTCGACAAAACCGTAACGGTTCTTAAAGGCATTCGCCCAAGACCAGTTATCGATGACGGCCCAATAATGGTATCCACGGCACTTGGCGCCCTCGGCAATTGCCTTGGCAACCCACTCCAGGTGCTGGCGTACAAAGTCGACGCGGTAGTCATCCTGGATGGTTCCTTCGGCGTCTCGGTTCTTGTATTCGTCCATGATGCCGATGCCGTTCTCGGAAACGAACCACTCAAGATCGGGGTAGTTCTTAGCGCAGTCCATGCCAAAGTCGTAGAGGCCCTGCGGGTAGATCTCCCAGCCGCGGCTCTCGTTCATAACGGCGTCGGGCCACACGTACTCGTCGGCAAAGTGCGGCAGACCGTACTGGTCGATCTTGCTCGCCGGCGCCTGAACGCGCGTGGGGTGGTAGTAGTTGCAACCGAGCCAGTCGACAACACCCTGCTTAAGAATCTCTTGGTCGCCGGCACGGAACGGAAGCTTAACGCCGCCCTCGGCCAGGCTGTCGAGCACGTCGGCGGGAAGCTCGCCCTTGGTAATGAGGTCGAGCCACCAGCGGTTGTTGATGCCGCTGGTCATACGCACGGCCTCGAGGTCCGCCTCGCTGGGGTTCTCCTTGGTGTAGACCGGGGTAAAGCAGTTGATCATGCCGATCTTGGCATCGCTGCGAACGGCGCCCTCGTCATAGGCGCGACGGTAGTTGGCCACGGCCAGCGCATGTGCCAGCGAGATGTGATACTGCACGGTGCGAGCGCGGCTAAAGTCGTGGAGCTGCGGGAACCACACGCCCTCCTGATAGCGCTGCTCGGGCTCGACGATGGGCTCGTTAAAGGTGAACCAGTACTTGATCTCCTGGCCAAACTCGTGGAAGGCGACGTCGGCGTAATGTGCGTAAGCCTCGACAACCTCACGGCTCTCCCAGCCGCCACGGTTAAAAAGGTAGGTGGGCATGTCAAAGTGGTACAAGTTGACAAACGGCTCCAGGCCGGCTTCGCGAGAGGCGCGGAACAACTCGTGATACCACGCGGCGCCTTCCTCGTTGAGGTTGCCGTCGGCATCGAGCAGACGGCTCCACTGGATGGAAGTGCGATAGGTATCCAGGCCCAAGTCCTTCAAAATGCGAAGGTCTTCCTGGTACTTGGCCATAAAGTCATTGCCGGCGTAAGAGCCAACGCAGTTGTAGAACGAGCCCAGATCCTGGATGGACCAGGTGTCCCACAGGTTCTCGAGCTTGCCGCCCTGGTTCCACTGACCCTCAGTCTGCGGGCCGGACATAGCAGCGCCAAAGAAGAAGTCGTTGGGCAGCTGATACTGTGCCATCAAAGTCCTCGCTTTCGTGTTCTAGAGCTTCCGGTTGGAAACGGGTTTGCTTTGGCAGGTTATCCGGCGCGGGCGCGCACCGGTCATACCGATATCCAACCCGCCAAAACAAAACCGTCCCCAAACGGTCGATCCTGTTCTGCGGAAAGATTCCGTTCGTTGCTTAAACTATAGCGCTCTAATTCTAAAAGTAAAGCGTCTTTTTCTTTTTTCTTTCTCGAGCTTCTTAGATAAAGGTTATATGGGTGCCTTGTTAAGGGTTATACTTACTTGCGTATTGATATATGTCGGAAAGGAGGTTCAATGATTCCCAAATACGAGGCGATAGCTGCAGATATTCGTCGAAGCATCGAGGATGGCACTCTTAAACCGGGCGACAAGCTTCCCACCGTCGTTGAGTTCTGCGAGCTCTATAGCGTTTCCAAAATCACCGTCAAACGAGCTATCGAGCAAATCACCGAGGAAGGTCTTATTACCAGCCGACGCGGATCGGGTACCTACGTTAAGGACACGGCGGGACTTCCCGGTCAGGCGTTTTTCCAGGGCAAAAACGACCGTGCCCAGGGCTTTTCGTATGAGCACCGCGGGGAGAAGGTGACCTCGGTGGTCTACGATTTCTCGATTGTTAATCCACCAGCGGACATCGCAGCCCAGCTGGGAATTGCCGAGGATGACTTTGCCTATCACATCGTGCGCGTGCGTCAGGCCGATGAGAAGCCCATCGTTATCGAGTACACCTACATGCCCCTCGAGCTGATTCCAGGCCTTAAAAAGAAGGACCTGTACGGATCGGTCTACCACTTCATCCGCGAGCAATGTGGGCTGAAGATTTCGAGCTTCCACCGTACCATTCACGCCGTGGCAGCAACCGAGGAAGAAGCCGAGCGCTTGGACACCAAGCCTGGCTCTCCCCTGCTCGAGCTCACCCAGATTGGCTTTTTGGACAGCGGCGCCGCCTTTGAGTATTCGGTCTCGCGCAACGTTGGCGACCGCTTTGAGTTGCACAACGTAACGTTGGCATAGGTTTTTGTAGTCATCCGGGCGCTCGCTTTGAGCTGTTTTGTGCAGCGCCCGCGCAACACAATGGGGGTATGAACATGTCCGATTTGATTAAGCTGACGCCGATCTTCCACGAGAAGATCTGGGGCGGTCGCCAGCTCGAAACCGTATTTGGCTACGACATTCCCGATGGCCCCATCGGTGAGTGCTGGGCCATCTCGGCCCACCCCAACGGCGACTGCCAGATTGCGGAGGGCCCGTATGCCGGCCACACGCTGTCGTGGCTGTGGGCCGAGCATCGCGAGCTCTTTGGCAACTGCGAGGGCAAGGAGTTCCCGCTGCTCATTAAGATTCTGGACGCCAAGGACGACCTTTCGATCCAGATTCATCCCAACGACGAGTACGCTGCCGAGCACGAGAACGGTAGCCTGGGCAAAACCGAGTGTTGGTATGTGCTGGACTGCGAGCCCGACGCCACGATCATCGTCGGCCAGCGTGCCAAGGACCGCGCCGAGGCCGCACAAATGATCGAGGAAGGACGTTGGGACGACATGCTCAACGTGTTGCCGATTCACAAGGGCGACTTTTTCCAGATTGATTCCGGTACCGTGCACGCCATCAAGACCGGCACGCTCATTTTGGAGACGCAGCAGTCGAGCGACGTGACGTATCGTCTGTACGACTACGACCGTCCCGGCACCGACGGCAACCTGCGCCCGCTGCACATTGAGCAGAGCCTCGACTGCATCGACTTTGATGCTCAGGCTCCGACCGACGGCACGGTGACCGCGCCCGAGGTGGACGGCGTAACCGAGCTCGAGTCCAACCCCTGCTACACCGTCGATCGCGTGCGCGTCGACGGCAGCAAGACCTTGGAGCAGCGCTGGCCCTTCATGTGTCTGTCGGTCATCGACGGCGAAGGCACCATCTGCGGCGACCCCGTCCGCAAGGGAAGCCACCTGCTGGCCCCGAGCACCGTCAGCTCCATCGGCCTCGAAGGCAAGATGGAACTGATCATCAGCCACCTGTAGGTCGCAACAACAACCAAAACGCAACAAGGGGCTCCCCCGTCCACCAACGGAGGAGCCCCTTATCCATATATATCAGCCCACCCGGCTCTCCAGATCAAAAAAGCGGACGAGCAGAGCGACGTTCGCAAGCAACGTTATCTAAGGACCTGGACGGGCGTATGGGGCAACATCGATCGC
>CABPXT010000112.1:0-6878 GCA_902461405.1 uncultured Collinsella sp. | reverse complement strand
CGCCGAGCAGGCTGCTGCCGCCGAGACCGTCGCGCCCGCGCCCGAGGCCACCGAGGCCGCATCGGAGTCCAATGACCGCCTGGCCGCCATGATGCGCCGCAGCGCCCGCCGCGAGGAGGCCTACGTGCCCACCTCGCAGCTCCGCCGCTTCACCCTGCCCGATTCGGCGCCTATCATGCGCCGCGTCATGGGCTTTCTGTCCGACCAGGCCCGCGCGCTCATCCATGCCGGCGTGTCGCGCGACCGCATCTGCATCGATCCTGGCCCGGGCTTTGGTAAGTCGGCTAACGAGGACATCGTCATCCAGCGCGAGACTGCCAAGATGGCGTCACTGGGCTATCCGCTCATGTGCGCCGTATCGCGCAAGCGCTTTGTGGGCGCCGTCTCGGGCGTGACCGAGGCCGCCGAGCGCGATGCCGCTACGTTTGGCGTGTGCCTGGGCGCCATCCAGGCCGGTGCCAACATCGTGCGCGTGCACGACGCCGCGGGCTTTGCGCAGTTCCTGAACGGCTACTGGGCGGTTGCCAAGCCGCAGCCGCGCCGCGCGTTTGTGGCCGTGGGATCCAACTTGGGGCATCGCTGCGACAACATCCGCGCCGCACGCGACATGATCGCCGAGATTCCACTTACCTGCGTGTCCAACTCCTCCAAGATCTACGAGAGCGAGCCGGCCTACGAGACGCGCCAGGACGCGTTTGCCAACGCCGTCATCGAGATCAAGACCGAGTTGGCGCCGCTGGTGCTGCTCGACGAGCTCATGAAGATCGAGGCCGAGCTGGGCCGCGACCGCTCCAAAAAGGCCAAGGCCAACGGTCCGCGCACCATCGACCTGGACCTGCTGTGGATGGACGGCGAGACCCACGGCGGCAAAAAGCTGCGCCTGCCGCATCCACTGATCGGCGAGCGCGACTTTGTGCTGGTGCCGCTTGAGGACCTGATGCACGACCCGGCGCGGTTCTTCCGCTACAACGGCGTCGAGGTCAAGGAGCCCGAGGATCGTGTGGGCCATATCGTGGGTGAATTGGGGCGTATGTAGATGATCGAGATGAACGCTGTAGTCGCTGCCACTGAGCTTGACGCGGCGCGTGACGCGGGTCGCGAGGGCGTGTCCGCGGGCTGGTGCGCGTGGAGCGTGGGCGATGCTTCGCTGACGTTTTCGCTGGTCGTGCGTCCGGATGTGAACATGCATGCCTTCCACGGCCTGCCGTTTGTGGCCGCGATGGGCATGATGGACGCGCTCGTGGGCACGGCTTCGACGCCGGGGTTGGGCCTTGCCGGCAAGGTGGGCATTGAGTGGCCGAGCAATATCGTGTGCGGTGCGCCTGCGTTTGAGACGTCGCTCGCGCGTGTTGCCGTGAACGGCGGTGCCGGTGCTGCGGGCATGTTTGCCGCGGTGACGGTTGATATTGAACGTGCGGCGCTGGGCGAGCTTGGCGTGGATATGGCCGACGAGGTGCTGGTCGAGGCATTGGCCACCGCCGTGCTGACCCGCGTGGACACCTGGGCGGTTGCCGCCAACACACCACAGGGCGCTGCCGGCCCGCTGGCTCCGGTGCTGGGCGAGTACTTCGATATGGTGCCGCTGCTGGGTCGTCAGGTCGCGGCGGTGTCGCCCAACGGTTTGCCGCTTGCGGTCGGTGTGTTTGCGGGCCTGGACATCTGGGGTCGCGCGACCATCAAGACCGATGCCGGCGAGCAGGAGTTTCCGCCCGAGGCCGTACGGATTCGCGGACTGTAACGCGAGGCGCCCGCGCTCAAAGATAACGATGACAACGAAGCCCTCTTCGGCCTGTGCCGGGGAGGGTCTTGTTGTCTGGGGAATGGGTTGTCAGCACCCTATTCCTCAAAACTGAATAATTTTCGTTTTTGAGGAATAGCGATAGAAGACCGCAGGGAGGCACCAATGAAACTCATCAATAGAACGTAATATATGGACACGTTGACGAGCCTTATTGGCGTACCGGACATCAAGGTCATAACGGGCATTCGCCGTAGCGGTAAGTCAAAATTGCTCGAGGCCCTCCGCGATTACGTGGAGGCAAATCTGTCCAATTCGAATGTCATCCATATCAACTACAACCTCGATGAGTTCGAGAACCTGCTCGAATATCATGCCCTGCTCGCCTATGTGAAAGAGCATCGAGTGTCCGACAAGCAAAACTTCCTGCTTATCGACGAGGTTCAGATGTGCGACGGCTTTGAACGCGCGATCAACAGCCTCCATGCATCCGAACAGTACGACATCTTCATCACCGGATCGAACGCCTTTTTGCTGTCGAGCGATCTGTCGACGCTCTTTACGGGGCGCACGTTCGAGATCGAGGTTTTCCCATTCTCGTTTGAGGAGTATCGCCTCTATAGTGACGAGGGCGAGGTCGATCGCGACTTCGATGAGTACGCGAGAACCGGCGGTATGTCCGGCTCTTACCCTTATCCACTGCAGGAGCAGCGCTACCAATATCTCTCCAATGTCTTCAAAACGCTCATCGTGAGGGATATCGTGCAGCGGCATAACGTGAGAAACGAATCGGCACTGCTGCGCATTGCCGATTACATGATGGACAACGTCTCCAACATAACGTCGGCACGCAACATTACAGATGTTTTGAATGCGGATGGGCTAAAGATTACGAATAAGACGGTCGGCACGTACATGGGGTACCTGTGCGATGCGTTTGCCTTCTATAAAGTTCGTCGGTACGACATTCGCGGCAAAAAATACCTTAAGAGCGGCGAGAAGTATTACCTGGCAGACCACGCGTTCAAATACGCACTGCTTGGTACACGTGATATGGATTGGGGACGCGTATACGAGAACATGGTGGCCATCGAGCTGCTGCGCCGCGGATACGAGGTATACGTCGGTGTGCTCTATAAAAAGGAAATAAACTTTGTAGCAATCAAGCGAAGCGAGAAGCTCTACATTCAGGTGAGCGACGACATCAGCTCGGATAAGACGTTTGAACGCGAGATTTCGCCACTGCTGAGCATTGGCGATGCGTATCCCAAGATGATTCTTGCCCGCACGCATCACGAGGCCACGGATCGCGATGGGGTGCAGATCGTGGACCTGGCGAGGTGGTTGTGCGGCGAGGCTTAGCAAAAAATCCTATTCCTCAAAACTGAAAAATTTTCGATTTTGAGGAATAGGATTGGCGGCTGGTTGCTGCGACCTGGCGTTTACTCTATCCCAGCTCCTGCATGCGGCGGTAGATTTCGCAGATGCCCTTGATGGTGAGTTGGCCGTCTACCACGTCGAAGGCATCGGTCGAATCGGCGACGATGCCGGCGAGACCGCCCGTGGCGATAACGGTGGCATCGTCGCGGCCCAGCTCGCGCTTCATGCGCGCGACCAGGCCCTCGGCCATGGCGGCAGCGCCCACCACGGCGCCGACCTTGATGCACTCCTCGGTATCGCGGCCGATGGCGTGCTCGGGCGCCTCGAGGGGAACGCTGGCGAGCTTGGCGGCTCGGGCGGCGAGCGCGTCCATGGAGATGCGGATGCCCGGCGCAATCGCTCCGCCAATGTAATAGCCGTCCTCGTCGATGACATCGATATTGGTCGCGGTGCCAAAGTCCACCACGATTGCCGGCGCGCCGTAGAAGGTCTCGGCTGCGACGGCGTTGGCGACGCGGTCGGCACCTACGGCCTGGGGGCGCGCCGCGCGCAGCTTGGTCACGGCGGCCGTCTGCGGCCCAATGACGATGGCGTCCGCCGCGATGCGGTCGGCCACGGCGTGCCACTCGCGCGAGAGCTGCGGCACCACGCCAGCAAAGGCAATCGCGTCGACCGCGTCGAGTGAGAGGCCGTACATCTTAAAGAAACCCATCAGGCGCACGTGGATCTCGTCGGCGGTATAGGAGCGGTCGGTGGGCATGCGCCACGACTGCACCAGCTCGTCTCCGTCAAACAGACCCATGGCCGTCTGCGTGTTTCCCATATCGATAGCGAGCAGCATGTCTACTCCCGGTGTCGGCATAAAAGGACGCGCACCATTGTATACGTGCCATCGACGGCGCTCGGCTGTGATTCGTTTACGGTGATAAGGGCTGAGAGGTTTAAATATGAAGGAATTATGCTCTACGAGATTTTCCTTGCCGTTTACCGAACTCCCACGTAATATTCTTTCTTGCGCACATGAGGCGCCCAGACATTGCGGGGTGGAGCAGTCTGGTAGCTCGCCGGGCTCATAACCCGGAGGTCGTAGGTTCAAATCCTGCCCCCGCGACCAAGAACTTGCAGCTCGTCGGCCTAGCCGGCGAGCTTTTTTGTTATTCCGGGACCGTGTTTTTCGGTCCAATTCTCAGCCTCTCAAACAAAATCTCGATCTGTAACATCTAGACCCGATTTGGGCGGCTAGGTGTTACAGATTGAGATGTTGAGTCCCCGCCTGGACGGTTTGTCTAAATCTGTAACACGAGGGACGGTTTTTACTGAGTAACTGTTACAGATCTAGATCTTTCGGCAGGCTAGATTGGTTTGTCTCAATCTGTAACAGTTGCTCGGCAAAATAGGGTCTTACTGTTACAGATCGAGACAAACCGACGGGCCGCCCCGCCCCATCCACCTGCCGCTACCTGCTATCTGCCGATTTCCGTTGCGTCACCGTGCTCCCATGCCATATCCTCTAGACAACTACGCGGCAACATCGCCGCCGCGCCTACAAGAGAGGAATGTCCATGACCGCACCTGCATCCAAGCTGCTCCAGCCCATTACGGTTGGCCCCCTTGAGCTCAAGAACCGCATTATGTTCCCGCCGCTTACCACCGGCTACGAGGAGCGCGACGGTTCCATTGGCGAGCGCAGCCTGGCTTTTTACGAGCGCCTGGCCCGTGGCGGCGTGAGCTACATCGTCATCGGCGACGTCGCTCCCGTCATGACCGCGAGCCCCACGCCCAAGCTGGCGACCGACGCCCAGATCCCCACGTTTAAGGCGCTGGCCGACGCCGTCCACAAGCACGGCGCCAGGGTCGCGCTGCAGCTGTTCCACCCCGAGTACGACGTGCCCGGTGTCGGCCGCATGGTCATGGGTTCCATGGCCGCCGCCAAGGCTGCGCAGGAGGCTAAGGCCGCCGGCGACGAGGAGACCTTTGCCGCCAAGATGGCCGAGTCCAACGAGATCCGCAAGCAGGCCTACGCCAAGTTGCACCACGATATGCAGCACTTTGTGAACGAGGCGAGCGTAGAGCAGCTCACCCAGATCAAGGAGGCCATCGCCGCCTCGGCCGCCCGCGCGCAGCAGGCCGGCATTGACGCCATCGAGGTCCACGGCGACCGCTTGGTGGGTTCGCTATGTTCGGCCATCCTCAACAAGCGTCCCGACGAGTACGGCGGCTCGTTCGAGAACCGCGTTCGCTACGCGCTCGAGGTCGTCGCTGCCATTAAGGAAGCCGCGCCGCAGCTGATGGTGGAGTACAAGCTCCCCGTGATTATGGAGAACCCCGACGGCACGCCGCGCGGCAAGGGCGGCCTGCAGCCCGACGAGGCCTGCGAGTTCGCCAAGCTGCTCGAGGGCGCGGGCATCGACATGATCCAGGTCGCGCAGGCCAACCACACCGGCAACATGGGCGACACCATTCCGCCCATGGGTGCCATGCCCTACAACTGGACGCTGCCCGTGGCCGAGCGCGTCAAGGCCCTGGTCTCCGTGCCGGTGGCAACCGTCGGCCGTGTTGTCTCGGTCGAGGCCGGCGAGAAGATTCTGGAAGACGGCGCGGCCGACATCATCGCCTATGGCCGCTCGCTCATGTGCGACCCCGACATTGCGCTGAAGGCTGCCACGGGTGAGCCCATTCGCGAGTGCCTCAACTGCAACAAGGGCTGTGTCGACGCGATTCAAAACCGCAAGTACATCTCGTGCGTGCTCAATGCCGAGAACGGCGACGAGGCGACCGTCGCCATTAAGCCGGGCGAGGGCGACAAGAAGGTCGCCGTGGTGGGCGGCGGCATCGCCGGCCTGGAGGCCGCACGCGTGGCGGCCAAGCGCGGTTACGACGTGACCGTCTACGAGGCGAGCGATCATCTGGGCGGCCAGATTGTGCTGGCGGCCGCGCCTCCGCGCAAGGACGAGATCATGCGCTCGGTCGAGTATTACGAGAAGATTCTGCCCGGCCTGGGCGTGAAGGTTGAGCTCAACCATGCCGCTACCGCTGAGGACCTCAACGCCGCCGACGCCGCGATTGTGGCTGTGGGCGCACACGACGTGGTCATCCCCGTTCCGGGTGCCGACTCGGAGAAGGTCGTCTCGAGCTGGGACGTGCTGGCCGGCAAGGTGGAGCTTACGGGCCGCGTCGCCGTCATTGGCGGTGGCGTGGTGGGCACCGAGACTGCCGAGTACCTGCTGCAGCACGGCTGCGAGGTGGCGATCGTGGAGATGCTCGACAAGATTGCCGCGGGCGAGTCCGAGACCATTCTGCCGCTGATCATGAGCGACTTTGCCGAGCACAACGTGGAGCAGCACGTGAAGACCCGCCTGACCGCCATTACCGACGAGGGCGTGGAGGCCGTGCACACCACCGAGGACGGCGCCGAGGAGCCGGTAAAAATCGCCTGCGATTACGTGGTGATGGCCGTGGGCTCCAAGGCCAACGCGTTTGACTTGGATGGCGTGACGGTGCCCGTGACCCGCGTGGGCGACTGCTCGGGCGAGCGCACCGCCGACATTGCGAGCGCCATTCGCACGGCATATCACGCGGCCAACGAGCTGTAGTTGAACATCGCGGCCAGGCGGGGCGGTAGCACGGATCCGTCTCGCCCGGCTGTGTCCCGTCGGGTGTCAACCGGTGCGGGGCCTGCAAGCGCAGCAGGTCCCGCCCTTTTTGTTTGGCTCTGTTAGACCAAATTTGACACGATCGGCTGTTCGTCGAACCGGAAAAT
>CABPXT010000111.1:0-6896 GCA_902461405.1 uncultured Collinsella sp. | reverse complement strand
CTGGTGATCTCCGCCTTGAGAGGGCGGCGTCCTAAACCGCTAGACGAACGGGCCATATGTAGCAAATGCAATGGCTGGGATGGAGGGAGTCGAACCCCCATTGACGGAACCAGAATCCGCTGTCCTGCCATTAGACGACATCCCAATGACTGCATCGCTGCGCTCGGCTGTGCCTTTGCGCAAGAAAGAAATATACGGGAAGTCCGGCCGTGACGCAAGCCCCAATTTTGACTTTTTTGAAATTCAGTCAAATACGGCCGACACGTGAAGGACCTGTGAAGCGCCAGCGACACGTGAAGGACCTGTGAAGCGCCAGCGACACGTACGGCGCCAAAGCCCGTAAAACATCCCGCATCTACCGCTGGTAGATTACAACAATGCAGCACTCACGGCTGATGGCACAATCGAACCGTCATCATTGCACGGATATCGAGGCGCCATGGACGAAGAGCTTGATTACCTATGGGAGACCCTGGGCCTCGAGATCACTGCTGACCTTTGGCCCGAACGGGACAAAATCCATCCCACTCTGCGCCCCGCCATCACGGTGATGCAGGCAAAATACCGCCGTGCATCCTTTTTGATCATGCGGATGTCATGGCACGCGGGACTCCCCGACCTTAAGCGAATCCAGGCAAGCCTCGTCGAGCTGTCCGGTATGCCGACCGTCATATCCGAGGCGCACCTGGAGCAGCGCCAGCGCGAGCGACTGCAACAGCAGCGGATCCCCTTTATCTGCCCCGGCGTTCAGGCATATCTGCCCTTTATGGACGAGGAGTACTGGAGCGGCAAGCCCAACAAGCACGTAAAGGTCTACGATCCGCACGAATGGGCACAGCTCGAGGATTGAGCCGAGCGAGCCCGCCGATGGAAAACACGTCCCACCCTGAGCGCTCAAAACGGGTCGCGCTTTCCGCAGCCGCTACAGCAACGCCTCGGCCCAAGCCGCTTCCCTAAAGCCGGGAATCGCAAAGTCGTCGCCCACCAACAGCGGACGCTTGACCAGCATGCCGTCGGTCGCCAGCAGCTCGTAGCACTCCCGATCCGTCATGCCCGCATCCAGACGCGCCTTCAGGCCCAGCTCTCGATATTTCATGCCCGACGAATTAAAGAAGCGCCGCACCGGCAGCCCCGAACGAGCAATCCAGGTCGCAAGCTCATCAGCCGCGGGATTGTCCAAAACGATATCGCGGTCGATATACTCTACCCCGTGTTCGTCCAGCCATGCCTTGGCCTTCTTACAGGTCGAGCACTTGGGATATTCAACAAACAGTACGGTCATGGGAATCCTCCGAATATAGATCGGCCAACGCAGGCACACGCCACACGAGGCGCCTTCGCATGATGGGCCAATTGTAGCCCACGGGTCACACGCTAAACGAACCGTACCCCGAATCCGCGTTTGACGAACGGCAGCAGCTCCATTGCCTCGGGCGTGATATGACCCGCAACGTTCATGCGCTCGTCACCGGGAAGATCGACCCGCGCAATCTCAAGCTCGCCTTCGTAGCGCCCATAGCCGCTATTGCTCACAGCGATCGACCCCGTCTTTCGCGGCAGGCCGGCTCCGGCATCCGTCGGCACGGAATCCGGCTTAAGCTTCGTACGTGACTCCTGAGACCTAAAGATGAGGACACTCGAGTCGGGCCGGTCGTGATGAATCTGCCCGCGCACATAGGCATAACCGGGCTCAAGCTCGCATTGCAGGTCCACGTATCCGGCGGAAACTTGAGCAAACTGCGCCCAGCCCGCATCGGAAAGATCGGGGTCGCCGACCAACACAATGTCGCAATCGGCGCCATGTGCAAGCTCAAGCATATTGAGGGCAACCTTTGACGCGCGACCGCGCTGCGCCTCGACCGTCGGCAGTCCCTCGAATACCGGCCCGCGAACGTTGGCATCGCCCGGCACAAAAGCCATGATTTCGAATCCAAGCGCCGCAAGACGAAGATTCACTCGAGCAATGTCCTCCAGAGCTAAACCGGTATAAGGCTTGGGGTAAAAATTGTGGCAGGCGGCAAAACGAGTCACATCGGCACCGGCCTCACGCCACGATGCGATTTCATCAGAACTCACCGTCGATGCATTGACCACTATGCGAAATACACCGGACAGCTCCGCGACCCGCTGGGCGCTAAAGCCATAGTCCAAACGAAGGTATTCCAACCCCAGATCGCGCAGGTCCTCGATGCGCTCAAGCCCGAGCAAATCGCACGTGCGAGGCCCCACATCGGCAATGAGCGCAATGCCGCGGGCGGAAAGCAGCGACAGCACATGACGGACCTTATCGGCATACGCCGCTCCCCCATCCTCGGGAATATGCAGTGAGGTAAACGCATAGCGCGCACCCGCCGCGGCACCACGCTCAATCGTCCGCTCAATATCCTGCAAAGGGCTGGAAAGATAAATCGAAATACCCGTTTTCACGCTACAACGCTCCTTTAAAAAAGGCCGGCGGAGCAGTTAGCCCCGCCGGCACAACCATAGCATCAAGAAATCTGCCGCGCGCCGCGAACCCCGAGCAACACGGCTCGCGATATCAAACTACTCGCCAAAGAACTCATTGATCTTCTGCTCGTCGACGCCAAAGAACCACGTCAGGACAAAGCCGGCGGCATAGGCAAGCAGCATAGCGGCAACGTAGCCGAGCTGCTGGCCAGGAACGACGATCAGCAGGCCAAACAGACCGGAAACGCCCTGAGAAACCGTGCCGATGTGAAGCAGCGCCGCAAGCGCGCCGCCAAATCCGGCACCCAGGCAGGCCGTCACAAACGGACGAACGAGCGGCAGCGTAACGGCATACATCAGAGGCTCGCCCACACCGAGGATTCCAACGGGAATGGACTCTGCGACGTACTTCTTGAGCTTGGCGTTCTTGGTCTTAAAGTACAGCGCCAGACCGGCACCGACCTGACCGCCGCCAGCCATCATAAGGATGGGGAGCAGGTAATTGATGCCCTTGGTAGCGCCTTCGGGATCGTTGAGCATAGCGTGGATCGGCGTGAGCGCCTGATGCAGGCCGACGGAAACCAGCGGCAAGAAGCCTGCCGACAGGATATAGCCGCCCAGGACGCCCAGCTTCTCGAAGATAAAGGTCAAAACGCTAAAGATGGCAGTCGTCAGCCATGCGCCAACCGGCTGGATGACGAGCATCAGAGCAAAGGCGCCGATGATGAGCACCAGCAGCGGGGACAAGAACGTGTCGAGCGCGTTGGGCATAACCTTGCGAATCTGACGCTCCATCCAGGCAAAAAATGCGCCAGCGATAAGAGCCGCGATCATGCCGCCCGCTGCGGGGTTGTACTGCGCATTGGTGAGCGGCAGCAGAATGGCAGTGGCAGGATCGGCCGCGCCAGGCGCAAGCAGGGGCATGGCACTGTTGGCGATACACATCATGCCGGCGATGCCGCCCAGCGCAGCGGAGCCACCAAACTCACGTGCCGCGTTATAGCCCACCAAGATGGGCAGATAGGCAAACAGGGCCCAGCCCATGGAACGAATGCCCTGGTACCACCACTCGCCTGCAAGCGCGCCTGCCGTCGAGACGTTAATGACGTTGCAGATACCGTTAATGAGGCCAGCCGCAATGATGCCGGGAAGCAGGGCGACGAAGACATTGGAAATCTTCTTGAGGAAGGCCTGAACCGGCTTGGACTCGTACTTGGCCTTCTGCGCGGCCTTGTTTGTGGCCGCAGCGTCGACCACGCTCTCGTCAGCAACGCCTTTCGCAAGGCCGGTGAGCTTGGAGAACTCCTCGAGCACCTTATTCACCTTGCCCGGCCCCAGCACGATCTGCATCGTGTCGTCCTCGACCAGGCCCATCACGCCGTCGAGTGCCTTAATACCCTCCGTGTCGACGTTGCCCGTGTCTTTGACGGTCACGCGCAGGCGCGTCATGCACGCCGCGTTTGCCAGCACGTTGTCTTTACCGCCCAAAAGGTCCAGCAGCTTTTGAGCCAGCTCTTTGTTCGTCATAACTCCTCCTTGTATTGCGTATCTCGTCTGGATGTCATATCAGCTCACGCCGCGCACCTATTGGGCATCGGCATCGCTCTTCTCATGGCCACTCACCGCAGCACGGACACGGCCTCGCGCTCGCTCAAGAGCTACCGCAGCCTGCTCGGCATCGCAGTCCAGCAGTACCGAGACAATAGCGGTTTTTACGTGGCCGCCGGCATCTGCAAGCGCCTGAATAGCGCGCTCGCGCGTGCAGCCGGTCGCCTCCATCACGATGTTCTGGCCGCGCACCACCAACTTCTCGTTCGTCTGCTGCACATCGACCATCAGGTTTTGGTATACCTTGCCGATCTTGACCATGGCACCGGTCGAAATCATGTTGAGAATGAGCTTTTGAACCGTTCCCGCCTTGAGCCTCGTTGAGCCGGTCAGCACTTCGGGACCGGGCACGGGTTCAATGGCAAGATCTGCGCTCTTCCCGATCTTCGACCCTTGGTTGCAGGCAATTGCAATGGTCTTGCACCCAGTTGCCTTGGCATACACAAGGCCGCCCACCACGTAGGGAGTACGGCCACTTGCCGCCAGGCCAACAACAAGATCCTTGTCCGAGAGTCCACGCCCCCGCAGGTCGCCCGCGCCAAGCTCCTCGCTGTCTTCGGCACCTTCGACAGCCTTGATAAACGCCGTCTCGCCTCCGGCAATGAGCCCGACAATCAGATCGGGTGACACGCCAAACGTGGGCGGACACTCCGAAGCGTCGAGTACGCCCAGACGACCGCTGGTGCCTGCGCCCATGTAAAAGACGCGCCCGCCGCGCTCGAGTGCCTCAGCAGCCCAGTCGATTGCTGTGGCAACCTGGGGCAACACTTTCGTGACCGACTGGACGGCACGAAGATCCTCATCGTTCATCGTCGTGACGATCTGCAGCGATGTCATCGTATCGAGGTCCATTGACCTTTGATTACGCTGTTCGGTCGTGAATTTTGTTAAATCGAGCATTTCATTCACCTCATCTTTCCTGTTTCTCGATGTAGTTTTGCTTAATGACATGCGTCGCTCGTTCGTAGTCGCTGGCAACGTAAGCAGCGTACAGGGCATCGACAACCATAAGCTGGGCCATACGCGAAGCCATGGCACCGCTGCGGACCAAGGGCTCACTCGCAGCGACGCCGAGCACGGCATCGGCCATGGTGGCAAGCTTGGATGATCCATCTACTTTGGTCACGGCCACAACGGGACAGTTGTGACGTTGGGCCTCGGCGGTGCAGTCCAGCACCTCTTGCGTCAAGCCCGAGTAGCTAAAGGCGATTGCCATATCGCCCTCATGCATGTTCTTGGCACACAAGAGCTGATCATGCCAGTCGTCGTACAGATGGCACTCTTTGTCGACACGCATGAGCTTTTGCGCCAGATCGTGCGCGACCAAACGAGAGGCACCGATACCGAACAGATTGACCGCGCGTGCCCGCTTAAGATAGGCCGCACATCGTTCCAAGACGGTGTAATCGAGCGTTCGCGCCGTCGCTTCGATCGTGCGCACGTTGCTTTTCATCACCTTCCCCACGATACGTTCAACGCTGTCATCCATGGAGATGTCCTCGAGGGCAACGTCTTTCTTGTCACCCAAGAGTGTCAGCTCGGCAATCAGTTCGCGCTGGAACTCCTTGTAGCCCGCAAAACCCAAGCGCTTGCAAAAGCGCAAAATGCTCGAGGGCGAGGAGAACGTAGCATCGGCAAGACCGCGGACGGACAGCCCGACCACCTCGTGCGGATGAGCGCTTACATATGCGATGACATTGCGTTCCGCCGGGCTCGCGCTGAGCTCACGCTCGCGAAGCCGCAAAAGCAATCCGTTTGCCATCTCAAACACCTCCGTTGAGAAGAATTAAAGACCAACGAACGATTCGTACCGGATACAAACAGCTTTTACGGTACATTGTGCCGCATCGTGGCGCACAAAGGGCGAGCGTTCTACCGCTCGCCCCTCAAATCCGACCGCTCGGAAATACGCGCGACACAAAATAATTCAACAAGGTCGCATTATCAGAAACGGGTTTGTTACCGGCTAGCGCCTCGCATGGGCGCCGATCGGCCGAGTCGTATGGCGCACCAACGCCGCTGCCAGCAATACCAACAGCATCGCGGTGACATAGCCCGCAGCATCGAATCCTAAATCGATAACGTCGAAATGCCTGCCGGGAACAAAGATCTTATGCACCTGATCGCCAACGGAGCAGACGGCGCAAAAGAGCAACACGGGCACGCAACGGGAGCATACGCTCCACGGACGCCTGGAAAAGCAAACCACGACCACCGAGGCGAACAATCCGACGAAGAAAAACTCTACGGTATGGGCAACGCGACGGACGTTCGTGCCCACCCACATGCGAATGGAAGCAAGTCGGCCAGACCGTACATTCGAGGCAGCCGAATCGGTGCCCCCGGTCATTCCGTTCTCCGTCTGAGCTTCACCCGTGGCATCGGCGGCCTGTACGCCCGTAGCCTGACCCTCCACCACACGCGCGGTGGACTCGCTCAGCAACGACGTCTCCACCGCATTTTGCTCCGTCAGCACCCAGATGCCCGCCAGCGTTGCAGTAAACAGAACGATCGCGGTCCATCCGATTATTTGTTTTACGCGCGCCAAGGGCCTACCTCCTTTTTTGAATATCAGCGAGTGTAGCCCCAAATGGCATCGTCACCGTATCAAAATTTGAATCGCAACAGGAAGCGACAAAGCGACGCAAACCCCTACCCCGCCTCGCGCATCCAGCGATCGAACGTCCCCACGCACACGCCCAGGCACTTTGCTGCCTGGCTGCGGGTAATATCGCCTGCCTCATAGCTATCGCGCACCAGCTCAAACTGAGGAGGGCACGGCTTGCGAGGGCGACCGAAACGAACCCCTCGCGCCCGCGCCGCCGCAATCCCCTCCGCCC
>CABPXT010000110.1:0-6912 GCA_902461405.1 uncultured Collinsella sp. | reverse complement strand
GCACCGGCTGCTTCTTGCCTTCGGCCATATATCTAAACGGCGTCACATAGGCGGTGGCGGCAGCGGTCATGGCACCGGTCGAGCCGGCGGAGAAGAACGCGTCCGCGTTGCCCTTTTTGATGGCGCGGCAGGCAAGCACGATCGACGATTTACGCTTGGTCATCACGGCGCGAATGGGATCGTCATCCATGGCGATAACGTCGGGTGCCTCAAGAGCCTCAACACGTGCATGGGAAGCAGCAAAGGGATTGACGATTTCAGCGGGGCCAGCTGCCAAGACCTCGATATCGGGATCGGCGGCAAGCGCAGCCTCGATACCATCGAGAACAACCTGAGGTTTCTCGTCTCCGCCCACAATGTCTACACAAACGCGAACGTTACTCATATACATGCTCCTTATACAAAAATGGCCGACTCATTGAGCCGGCCATTGTGGTTCCATTTGGAACGGCATCGCATCCAGAGTATACCGTTACTCGGTAACGATAACCTCGCGGTCCTTGTAGAAACCGCAGCTGGGGCACACGTGGTGCGGAAGCTTGACAGCGCCGCAACGGGGGCACGTGGACTGAGCCGCAGCCGAGATCTTCATGTTGGCGGAACGACGGGTGTGAGTGCGGATACGACCCTGCTTTTGTTTAGGTACGGGCATAGTGACCTTCCTTATGAACTATCCAGTGTGGCGATTACGCGCAAGTAGCGATACTACCACAGTTTTACTCATCGAGCTTGAGATTCTTCAATGCTGCAAATGGATTTTCCGTGGCAGCGGCCCATTCTGCCTCTGCCTGGGTGGCGCAATCGCATTGCTCGACGTTGAGATTGCAACCGCAAGTGGGACACAGACCGCGGCAATCGGGCTTGCAGAGCACCACAAACGGCGTGTCCATGACAACGGCATCGTTGATGGGCTCACCCAGATCGACGATGCGGTCCTCGCCCAGGAGCTCGTAGCCGTCCTCGTAGGCCTCGGGATCCTCGGGCTCCTCAAAGAGGTAGAACTCCTCGATCTCGCCGGCGATATCAAACGAAGCGGGCTCCAGGCAACGGTCGCACTCGCCGGTGGCGTGCGCGCGGACCATGCCCGTGAGCAAGACACCGGTACCGGCATTGGTAAAGACAACGTCGTAGTCGATGCCGTCCTGTAGCTGGTACTCCTTCTCGCCCACCGTATAGGTGGCGACATCGACCTTGCCGGTCAGCGGATACGAATCTCCGGGAAACTCGAGCTGTTCGGAAAGATCGACGGTAACGCTCGGGAACTCAGCCATTACCACTGACCGTTCTGTTGGGCGGCGCCCTCGTTGAGCTGCTGACGGCAACGGGTAACGGTGCCGGTCAGGCTCTTGAGGTTCTCCTCCAGGTGCGTAAAGACCTGCTCTGCGTAGTCCTCGGCAGCATAACGCGTCTCGCGCTCGTACTGCTGGGCACGATCACGGATGTCGTCGGCCTGCTGCTGCGCTAAGCGGACGATCTCCTGCTCACCGGCAATGGTGAGGGCCTGCTGCTGAGCGTCGGCGATGATGGAATCGGCCTGAGCGGCGGCGGAAGCCATAAGCTCCTCGCGCTCCTTAAGGATACGGCGGGACTTCTGCCACTCCTCGGGATAGCTCATGCGGATCTCGTCGAGGATGTTGAAGAACACGTCGGCGTCGATGACCTTGAACTGAGCGTTCTTGCCGAAAGGCGGCTTGGCTTCCTCGATCAGCCCTTCGAGCTCATCGACCAAGCTGACGATCCTATCGCCAGGAAAATTCTCGCCCGGCATCCGGTCTCCTTTCATAGGTAACATATCATCGTGCTAGTTTACCACATGCCACCAGGCAATAAAAAACGTCACGAAAAGCGATGTCTGAGCGCTTCGACCACGTTGGGCGGGACAAACGTCGATACATCGCTGCCGAGTGAGGCGATCTGGCGAACGACCGAGCTCGAGATATAGCCGTACTGCGGCGCACTCATGACAAAGATGGACTCCAGCTCCTTATCCAAGCGATAGTTGAGATCTGCCTGCTGCAGCTCGTACTCAAAGTCGGTCATGGCGCGCAGGCCCTTGACCACGGCCCCCGCCCCCTGCTCGCGAGCGAAGTCGACCAAGAGGCCGGTAAAGGGCAGGACCTCGACGCCGTCGATATCACCGAGCGCCTCGCGGGCCAGCGCCACGCGCTCATCGAGCATAAACGTGGTACCCACACCGTTTTTACCCTGCGACTCGGCAACAGCGACGATCACACTGGGAAAGATGCGGCGGGCGCGGCGGATGACGTCGATATGGCCAAACGTGATGGGATCGAAGGTGCCCGGGACGATCACGCGGTTGATGGTGTCATTCATGGTCGTCCTCCTGAAACGTCGTGGCATCGTTGTTGTGAGCATCGGTGCCGGCGCAATCTTCCTCACCATCGTCATCGCCGACCCAACGAAGCAGGTCGACCGAGGTAATGCCGTAGCGCTTCTCGCGCACGATCTCAAAGCCTGCCGGATGCGCGCCCGCATCGGCGGCGGCATGCTCAAACAGGGCATAAGCGCCAGGTGCAAGCAGACCCTGCTGAGCCAGCTTCTGCAGCAGCTCCTCGACCGGCTCGGCACCAAAAGCATAGGGCGGGTCGAGCAGGACCAGATCAAAGGGGCCGCCCGGCACACGACCGCGCGAGGCACTCGCCAGCATGTCGCCCGTTATCACGCGCCAACGCGCACGGTCACGGCAGAGCGACTCGATATTCTTGGTAATGAGCCGCGCGGCATTCCGATCGATCTCGAACGTCGTGAGCGAGCGGGCACCACGTGAGAGCATCTCTAACCCTAAGGCACCGGAGCCGCCAAAGGCGTCCAGCACGCGGACCTCGTCCAGATCGAAGTCGAATGCCGACATGACCATAGATGCGCATGCCTCGCGCACGCGATCGGTCGTGGGGCGGGTGACATCGCGACCACGGGGCTCCTCGATCTTACGACCGCGCCATTCGCCGCCGATGATTCTCATCCTCCGCTGACCTCCTTAAAAATGTGTCGATATCGCATGGCGACCGCATCGCGCAGGGGGCGCGTCGCCGCGGAGTCAAGGTTGCAAGCATACCGCAAGAGCTCGACCGCGTCCAAATGGGCCCACTCGATCAGCTCCTCGTCGGCATCCAGGTCGACAAAGCGCAGGGTCACTCCGCCATGCTGGCGGTACCCCAGGATTTCGCCCTCGTGGCGCAGACGCAGGTCCATCTGGGCGAGCGTAAAGCCATCCGAGGTTTTTTCGAGCGATTGCAGGCGATCTTGTGCTGCCGAAGCGCCGCCGTTGCCCTTGGAGTGCGTCATGACCAGACACGTACCCGACACAATGCCACGGCCCACGCGACCGCGCAGCTGGTGCAGGGCCGCCAAGCCAAAGCGCTCACCGTTCTCGATGACCATGATGGTGGCGTTGGGCACGTCGACGCCCACCTCAACCACCGTAGTCGAGACGAGCACGTCGATCTCGCCGCGCTTGAAGGCATCGATAACCTGGTCCTTCTCCCCCGCTGGCATGCGGCCGTGAAGGCGCTCGATGGCAAGACCCGGCAATGCCAGACGCAGGCGATCAAGCTCGGTCGCCGTATCGTGCAGCGGCACGGGGACCGTCACGCGGCCCTCGTCGTCGCGGGCGATACCGGGCACGTCCTCCAGATCATCGACCGAGTCACTCGGCTCCACGAGCGGGCAAATCACGTAGGCCTGCTGACCCTTTTCATGCGCCTCGCGGATGGCGCCATAGGCAAGGTCGCGGCTCGACTCGGTAAGCACGCGTGTCGTCACGCCAGCGCCAGGGACGGGCCGATGGCGGATGATGCTCGTGTCCAGATCGCCGTAGACCGAAAGCGCCAGCGTACGTGGGATGGGCGTTGCCGTCATAACGAGCAGATCGGCACCAGGGCCCTTCGCACGCAGGGCGTTGCGTTGGCCGACGCCAAACCGGTGCTGCTCATCGATGACCACGAGTGACAGATGCTTGAACGCAACGTTATCCGAAAGGACCGCGTGGGTGCCAAAGAGGACATCGAGCTCGCCCGATTCCAGCTGGGCATGGATCCGCTCGCGCTCGGCCGCCGGCGTGGCGCCCGTCAGGAGCGCCCAGGTCATACCAGCCTGCGAGAGCAAGGGGCCGGTCTTATCGGCATATTGACGCGCCAGCACGCCCGTGGGCGCCATAACGCAGGCCTGCGTGCCGCTATCGGCAGCCACAGCCAGCGCGCAGGCGGCAACAGCGGTCTTGCCGGTACCGACATCGCCCAGCAGCAGGCGGTTCATCACGCGCCCGCCATCGCACATATCGCGCAGGATATCTTGGAACGCGGCCTGTTGCTCGTCGCTCAGCGAAAACGGCAGGGCCTGCTTAAGCGCGGCCAGGTGCTCGCCCGCGGCGTGGGCATAGGGCACCACATCGACCAGGCCGCCGTCGTTGCGCAGGCGCAGCGCCAGCTGCAGGTAGAGGCACTCCTCGTAGGCAAGCCGTGCGCGCGCGATATCGCGCTCAGCCATGCTCGAGGGAAAATGGATCGATCGAAGCGCACGGGCATTGCTCATCAGGCGGCGCTTGACGCGTAAGCGTGCGGGAATCGGATCGAAGGGATTGCCGACGACCTCGAGCGCAACACTTACGATGCGGCGCATCCACGCCTGGCTCACCCCATCGCTCACATAATGGACCGGCAAAATGGTGCCCGCGGCGCGCCCTTCCTCAAGCTTTTCAAAGTGCGGCGAGGCCATCTGCTTAAAGCCATAGGCAAACTCGACCTTACCCATCACGGCCAGGCGGTCGCCCTGCTTAAGCTGCTGAGCAATCCAGGGCTGGCGGAAAAAGGCGACCTGCAGCACGCCCGTCTCGTCAACGAGTGAGACCTCGGTCACCGGCATGCGCGGACGCGGCTGCTTTTGGACGATACGGTCGACCGTGGCGATGATGGTGCACACGGTACCGATGGGCGCCATCTCGATGGACCAGGAGCGCGTAAAGTCCAGGTATCGATGAGGGATATGGAGAAGGAGGTCCCCCACCGTCCGAATTCCCAGACGGCGAAGAGCCTCCTCACGTTTACCCGAAACATATTTGAGTCGCGCGATATCCTCGTCGAGCGCATTGCTCTGGGCAAAGCGCTCCGAGACGCGCGGCACGGAGCACAGCTCGGACATGGGCAGTTGCCTACTCGATCGAGAAGATAACGGGATAGAGCGGCTGCTCGCCACGATGGGCGTCAATCTCCAGATCGGGCTGAGCCTCCTCAATGGCGTCGACAATCTCCTGGAAGGCCTCATCGGACAGTTCCTCGCCTGCCAGAATCGTCAGCGCGTCGCCCTCCTCTTCCTCCTGCATACGGTTGATGCAGTCGAGCGTGACCTGCTTCACGTCGGAGCCGACCACATCGATGGAGCCGGCGATGATACCCATGACGTCACCGGAGTGAATCGGCGAGCCGTCGGAGGCACTGGAATCGCGCACGGCACGGGTGACCTCGCCATCACGAACCTCACTGATGGCGTCGACCATAGCGGCGACGGCATCCTCGAGCTCGGAATCGGGCAGGACCGCGAACAGCGCGGAGAAGGCCTGAGGAACGGTCTTGGTAGGAACGACGGCGACCTTTTTATCGGTGCAGGCAGAGGCGGCGGCCTCGGCAGCCATGCGGATGTTACCGTTGTTGGGCAGGATGATAACCGAGGTCGCGTTGACCTGGTCGACGGCGCCCAGCAGGTCGGCGGTCGAGGGGTTCATGGTCTGGCCACCCGAGACGATCACGTCAACGCCGAGGGACTTGAGGATGTCGGCCTCGCCCGAACCGGCGGCAACGGCGACAAAGCCCAACGCCTTGGCGGGCTCGGCAGCCTTCTCCTGGTCCTCATGAATCTTGGCGGTACGGTCGTGGGCCTCCATCTCCCTGTTGTGGATAAAGACCTCGTAGATCTGACCAAGCTGAAGCATGTGCTCGAGCACCAGGTTGGGGGTGTTGGAGTGCACGTGAATCTTGTAATCGGGATATGCGCCCACGAGCAGCTCACAGTCGCCCATGGAGCCCAGGAACTTGAGGCACTCGTCCTCGTCAAAAGGAGCGTCGGCCTTAAAGAGGAACTCGTTGCAGTAGCGGAACTCCGAGCCCTCCCAGTCGTCGTTGGCCTCGATCTCAACACGACCAAGGGCCGCGTCGCGGGCAGAGCCAGCGGAATCAAACGTGGCGGAGAAATCCTCGACAACGGTGCTGCGGCCAAGCGCAGCGGCAACAAAGTTCTCAAGGAAAATAGCAAAGCCGAAGGCGCCGGAGTCGACCACGCCGTTCTCCTTCAGAACGGGCAGCAGGTCGGGCGTGCGGGCGACGGACTGGTAGGCCTCGACGACGATAGCGTCGAGCGCATCCTCGGCCGAGAACTTCTTCTTTTCGCACTCGTCGGCCTTGGTCGAGACATCGCGCAGCACCGTGAGGATCGTGCCCTCGATGGGCTTACGGACGGCCTGGAAGGCGACCTTGACGGCTCGGCGGAACGCATAGGCGATGTTGGCGGACGTGATGGGCTCGTCGGCAGAGACAAGACCCTCGGCCACGCCGCGCAGGATCTGCGAAGTGATGACGCCGGAGTTGCCGCGGGCGCCCATCAGGGAGCCGTGGGTGATGGCGCCGGCAATGGCCTCCATGTCGGCATCGGCGGGAAGGGCAGAAAGCTCCTTGGTCACCGAGGCGAGCGTGAGCGACATGTTGGTGCCGGTGTCGCCGTCGGGCACGGGGAAGACGTTGAGCTTGTTGATCTCCTCGGCCTTGTCGGAAACGGCAGCCGCAGCGATCGGAAAACAGGTGCGAATGGTCTTTGCAATCATGGGTATTTGAATCTCCGTTTTCGGATGCTAGTTCAGACGGCTCTTGAGCGCGTCGATATGGATGCCGATCTTAAGGCTGGCGG
>CABPXT010000109.1:0-6987 GCA_902461405.1 uncultured Collinsella sp. | reverse complement strand
CGCTCATGGAGCTTGCGAGCCGCTGCCGCGCACTGCTGCGTCGCGGCGGCATGGTCAAGCAGGCGAGCGATGTGCTCAGCGTGGGCGACATCGTGCTTTCGCCCAGCCATCGCGAGGTGACCGTTGCCGGCGAGCCGCTTAAGCTCACCCTGCGCGAGTTCGACCTGCTCGAGTACCTCATGCGCAAGCCCGGTGTGGTCTTTACCCGCGAGTCGTTGCTGCAGAGCGTGTGGGGCTGGGACTTCGACGGCGGTTCGCGCACCGTTGACGTGCACGTGCAGACGCTTCGCCAAAAACTGGGCGAGCATGCCAGCGCCATCGAGACCGTGCGCGGCGTGGGTTATCGCCTGGCCGAGCCTTCTGCCGGTGATGGTGCCGAAGGCGACGACACCGCGGCCACCGCATCGGAGGAGTAACCCGTGGTCTTCGCCCCCCAGGGAAAACATACGCTGTCGCACCGCGTTTTTGTGACGATCTTTGTCTGCGCCATGGCGGTTATCGTGGCGTTTACGGTGCTGGGTGCGTTCTTTGTGCAAAACACTTTGGCGGATGCCACGAGTGCCAATCTGGCGCAGGAAACCGAGCTCATTGCTGCCGCCCTCGACGAGCAGCAGGAGCCCATTCCGTTTTTGCGAAGCCTCGATCGCGAGGATCTTCGTATCACGCTGATCAATAAGGACGGATCTGTTGCCTACGACAACGAGGCGTCACCTTCCACACTGCCCAACCATGGCGATCGCCCCGAGGTCATCGAGGCCTTTGAGAGTGGTTCGGGTTCCGCGGAGCGCGCAAGCTCTACACTCGACGAGATTATGCTGTATCGCGCCGTCACCCTTGATAACGGCCAGGTCGTTCGCTTGGCGCAGGCCCAGCCTGGCGTTGCGGCGATTTTGCTGTCGATGCTGGCGCCGATGCTGCTTATCGCAGCAGCGGGTGCAGTACTCTCGTTTTTTATGGCGCGCCGTGAGTCCCGTGCCATCATCGCGCCGTTGCAAGAGGTGGATTTGGATCACCCACGCCGTAGCTATGAGCACGCCTATGCCGAGATGGTCCCCATGCTTGAGCGTATCGAGTCGCAGCGCCAGGAACTCAAGCGCCAAATGGCGGTGCTAGCGGACAACGACCGTATGCGCCGCGAGTTCACGGCGAATATCACCCATGAGCTCAAGACGCCGCTTACGGCGATTTCGGGCTATGCCGAGCTCATCGCAAATGGCATGGTCGAGGGCGAGGACGACCTGCGCAACTTTGGCGGTCGCATCTATCGTGAGGCGGGCCGCTTGGCAGCGCTTGTCAACGACATCCTTACGCTGTCTAACTTGGACGAGGCCGAACGTGCAACTGAAGGCGAGGCAGTGCCCATTGGGTCCACGGAGCCTATTGAGCTCTCGCGTGCGATCTACGCGGTTGAGCAGCGTCTTGAACAGGTTGCCCGTCAGGCGAATGTGACGATAAGTCATGAGACCAAGCCTGTGGTCATCGAAGGCGTGTCGCGCTTGGTCGACGAGCTCATCTATAATCTGGCAAGCAACGCCATCCGCTACAATCGGCCCGGCGGTACGGTTACGCTGCAGTGCGGCACCAACGACGAAGGCCATCCGTTCCTCGCTGTCGCCGACACGGGAATCGGTATCGCGCCTGAAGAACAGGGCAAGGTATTTGAGCGGTTCTATCGCGTGGACAAGAGTAGGTCCAAGGCACGCGGCGGAACCGGCCTGGGGCTTGCCATTGTCAAGCATGCGGCCCTGTATCATCACGCCACGCTCGATCTGTCGAGCGAGTTGGGCGTGGGAACCACCATTACGGTGACGTTTCCCATACAGCAGGACGAGCCATTCGCATAGCGATACAACATAGATATTGATGTAGACGCCGCATTTGACTTTCGGGTGCGGCGTTGTTGTGCAATTTTACGATTGCTTCCGACATTTTTACAGGAGAGCCTGTTTCTTATGTATAGAGTTTGGTCTCGGTAAAAAGATGCGATAACATACGGACAGTTTTGTCAATCCGAACTGGGGAAATGAAAGGCAAGCTGCATGACCCTTCTCGAACTGTTCCAGCTGCTGAAGAAGCACCTCAAGCTGGTCATCACCCTTCCGGTGGTCTGCGCGATCGCCATGGGCATCGTGTCCTTCATTGCGATGGACAACACCTATACCGCGACGACGAGCATGTACATTCTCGCCAAGACCGACGATAGCGGTCAGATGAGCTACAACGATCTCTCGGCGAGCCAGATGCTTTCCAACGATATCGCCACGCTGCTGGATAGCGATAGCGTTAAGAGCGGCGCCGCCAAAGAACTGGGCCTCACCGATCTGGATGACTACAAGGTGTCTGTTTCCTCCGAGACCACCACGCGTGTCATTACGCTTTCGGTTACCGGCACCGATGCCAAGGAGACGGCTGAGGTCGCAAAGGCCATTGCCAGCTCGGTGAGTACGGTCGCTCAGAACGTCGGCGCTGCCCAGAGCATCAACGTTATCGACGAGGCTAAGACCCCCGAAGCCCCCAGCGGCCCCAAGCGCACGCTGTATATTGCCGTCGCGTTCCTCGCCGGTATCTTTATCGCAGTTGCCTATGTCGTTTTGGCAGACATGCTCAATACCCGCATCCGCGGTGCCGAAGAGGCAGAAGAGCTCCTGGGTATTCCCGTTGTTGGCCGAATTCCGGCTATGAAAGGTGGTAAATAGGCATGGCTAAGGCAAAGAACACCGATAAGCTCGTTGTACAGAATGCCGCCAAGACCCTTCTGGCCAACATCCGCTTTGCGAGCGTGGATGACCCCATTCGCACCATCACCGTTACCTCCTCGATTCCCAACGAGGGCAAGTCTACGGTTTCCATTAACCTTGCTCAGGCAATCGCCACGAGCGGCAAGTCCGTGCTCCTGGTCGAGGCCGATATGCGCCGCAGGTCCCTTTCCGATATGCTCGGCGTTCGTTCGCGCGGTGGACTCTATGCGGTCCTTTCCGAGCAGATCTCCATTGACCAGGCAATTGTCGAGACGGGTCAGAAGAACTTCTACTTCCTCGATGCCGAGCCGCACATTCCCAATCCTGCCGACATCATCGTCTCCCATCGCTTTGCCAAGCTGGTAAAGGCACTGTCCGCCAAGTTCCAGTACGTCATCTTCGATGCTCCTCCGGTCGGCACCTTCATCGATGCTGCCGAGATTGCCAGCCTGACCGACGGCGCGCTGTTCGTGGTGCGCGAGGACTTTACCAAGCGCGAAGAGGCGCTCAACGCTATCGCCCAGCTTAAGAAGTCCGAGAAGGTCAAGCTCATCGGTACCGTCATGAATTACTGTGAGACCGAGACCAGCGAGTACTACTATTCTTACTACACCAAGGACGGTAAGAAGGTTAAGAAGGGCTCCGACGATCAGGGCACTTCCAAAAAGGGTATCTTCACCAACCGAGCAAACGTTTAGTTGATTAAGGCTGACCTATGCGTGACATTCATTGCCATATCTTGCCGGGTGTAGACGACGGCGCCGCCGATCTCGAAGAGAGCTTGGCGATGCTCGAGGCTGCCAAGCGGGCCGGTGTAACCAGAATCGTTTGCACTCCTCACTGCCGTGATCCCTATTTTGATTACGACAAGATGTGGGATGCCTTTGAGCTGCTGCGCGATAACGCTGACGGTTTTCCGCTCCAGATGGGCTTCGAGGTCAACCATCGAAAGCTCGTTGAGCTTGGTATCGATGCCGCGGATCACTTGCATTTCGATGGGACCAACGAGTTTCTGCTCGAGCTTTCGACTCATGCCGATGCGTATGCGTTTAGAGAGTACGAGAACACGATTTACGATTTGCAGTGCCGTGGCTACCAGGTGATCATCGCTCATCCTGAGCGCTATCGTGCGGTTCAAAAGGATGTAAGCGTGGCGGAGCGCCTGGTCGATATGGGCTGCAAGCTGCAGGCTTCGGCGGACTTTATTGCCGGCGGTCGCTTTGGTCGCGAGAAAAAGCCGGCACAGCGCCTGTTCGATCAGAACCTGTACAGCTTCATCGCGAGCGATGCCCATAACGTGGGTCATTACGACTGCCTGGCGAAGGCTCGCGCGAAGTTTAGCGTGCGCGGAGCTCATTTTCGCTAAAATCTGTCCCTAACGTTCGCATTGAATGAAAGGGCAGCCATGGATATCCAACTTAAGACGGGATGCTTTGATGACGCGGCGTTGGTGCGCCGCGTCGTTTTTATGGACGAGCAGGGCTACGAGAATGAGTTCGACGCTATCGACGAGGATCCGAACTGCATCCATGTGACGCTCTATGTAGACGGTGAGCTTGCCGGTTGCTCGCGCGTGTTTCCCGAAGAGCTTGAGCGCGCGGCTGACGCAGAGGCTCCGGTGTCGCCGGCGTGCGACTTGGACGAAGGCGTCGCGGCGGGGGAGACCTACATTATGGGGCGCGTGGCCGTGCTGCCGAGCATGCGCCGTCGCGGTCTGGCGAGCAAGATTGTCGAGGCCAGTGATACGTGCGCGCGTGATGCCGGCGCCAAGCTCATTAAGCTGCATGCGCAGGAATACGTGCTGCCGCTCTATGCCAAGGCGGGCTACACGCAGATTGCCCCGGTGGACTATGAAGACGAGGGCCAGCCCCATGCTTGGATGGCCAAGCGCGTAGATGGCAGATAGGGACGTTCCTTTCCTGTCGGCAGTCGGGGACACTCCTTGGCAATTGGCGCATCGGAGCGTTTGGACATACAGTTTTTCGATTCCGTATGTATATATGCGCGCTAATGGGTTATAAAATCTAAGTCTGAACATAGCAGGTCTGCGATGCGGCTCGGGCAACCGGGCCGTTTTTGCGGACGGGGGTAGCGCGAAAGGACTGCACATGCGTCAATTTAAGACCGAGAGCAAAAAATTGCTCGACCTCATGATCAACTCCATCTACACCAATAAGGAAATCTTCCTGCGCGAGCTTATCTCTAACGCGAGCGACGCCGTCGACAAGCTCAACTATAAGAGCCTGCAGGATCCGAGCGTTAAGCTCGACCAGGGTGATCTGGCCATCCGCGTCTCCTTTGATAAAGACGCCCGCACCATCACGATTTCGGATAACGGCATCGGCATGACCGCCGAGGAGCTCGAGCGCAATCTGGGCACCATCGCCCATTCCGGCTCCGAGGAGTTTAAGACCGAGAACGCCGAGCAGCAGGGTTCGGATGTCGACATCATCGGCCAGTTTGGCGTGGGCTTCTACTCTGCTTTTATGGTTGCCAGCCACGTAAAGGTTGTCAGCCGCGCCTATGGCGAGGACACCGCTCACGTGTGGGAGTCTGATGGTCTTGAGGGCTACACCATTGAAGACGGCGAGCGCGCCGAGCACGGTACCGATGTCATCCTGACGCTGCGCGAGAACGAGAAGCTCGATGCCGACGGCGAGGCCGAGACCTACGATCGCTTCCTGACCGAGTGGGGTCTCAAGAGCCTGATTCAGCAGTACAGCAACTATGTGCGCTACCCGATTCAGATGATGGTGTCCAAGAGCCGCCAGAAACCCAAGCCCGAGGACGCCGGCGACGATTGCAAGCCCGAGTACGAGGACTACCAGGAGCTCGAGACCGTCAATTCCATGACACCGATCTGGAAGAAGCGCAGCTCCGATGTCGAGCAGAAGGACTACGACGAGTTCTACAAGACCACGTTCCACGACTTTGATGATCCTGCGCGCACCATCAGCTTTCATGCCGAGGGCACGCTCGAGTATGACGCCCTGCTGTTTGTACCGGGTCGCGCGCCGTTCGATCTGTACAGCAAGGATTACGAGAAGGGCCTGGCGCTCTACAGCTCCAACGTGCTGATTATGGAGAAGTGCGACGACCTGCTGCCCGACTACTATAACTTTGTCCGCGGCGTCGTGGACTCTGCCGACGTGACGCTCAATATTTCGCGTGAGACGCTGCAGCAGAACCGTCAGCTCAAGGCTATTGCCAAGCGTGTCGAGAAGAAGATCACCGCTGACCTTGAGGATATGCGTGACAACGATCGCGAGGCCTACGAGAAGTTCTTTGAGAACTTTGGTCGCGGCCTTAAGTACGGCATCTACTCGAGCTATGGCATGAAGGCCGATGAGCTCGCCGACTTGCTGCTGTTCTGGTCTGCCAAGGAGCAGAAGATGATTGCCCTGGCCGAGTATGCTAAGGGCATGCCCGAGGATCAGAAGGCCATCTACTACGCCGCCGGTGACTCGCGTGAGCGCTTGGCCAAGATGCCCGTGGTAAAGGGCGTGCTCGACCGCGGCTATGACGTGCTGCTGCTGACGCAGGATGTGGATGAGTTCACGTTCCAGGCCATGCGTGAGTACGTTGCCGCCGATATGCCCAAGATCTACGAGGACGATGCAGCTCGCGAGGCTGCCGAAAAGGCCGTGGCCGACGGTGCCGAGCCCGAGGTGGAGGATCGTCACCTGGAGCTCAAGAACGTCGCGACTGGCGATCTTGATCTGGCGACCGAGGACGAAAAGAAGGAGGCCGAGGACGCCACCAAGGAAAACGAGGACCTCTTTAGTGCTATGAAGGAGGCGCTCGGTGGCAAGGTCGAGAAAGTTGCCGTCTCCGCGCGCTTGACCGATGCCCCCGCTTGCATCACCACCGAGGGCCCGCTTTCGCTCGAGATGGAGAAGGTGCTCCAGAAGGGACCCGAGGGCGCGCCCGACGGCATGCCCAAGAGCCAGCGCGTGCTCGAGCTTAACGCTAAGCACCCGGTCTTTGACAAGCTTGTCGCTGCCCAGAAGGCGGGCGACGCTGACAAGATCAAGCAGTACTCCGGTCTGCTCTATGACCAGGCTCTGCTGGTCGAGGGCATTCTCCCCGAGGACCCCGTTGCCTTCGCGGCGGCTGTCTGCGAACTTATGTAGTTTGGTAGTTACGCGGTTCTACGAACCGCGTAACTACTCGACGCTGCCCTTCGTTCCGCCGTTCTAACGAACGGCGGACCCGCCGGCCCCCCGGGGGGCCCCCCGCAAATTTCAGC
>CABPXT010000108.1:0-6993 GCA_902461405.1 uncultured Collinsella sp. | reverse complement strand
CTTTGCCCGTTTCGTTTCGGGTGGAAAATGCAGCCGAACCCTCGCCTTCCGCAAACGCGTCCACGGTGGAGCCGTTCTTGACGACGATATCGTCTTGGTAGGTGAAGAGGGCAATGGCGTCACCGTATCTGCCTTTACTTGCGCGGACTGTCACGTTTGCATGATCGAGTGTGATGCCCTTGTGGGCATAGACGCCATATTCAACACCGTTTGCGTTGAGGGAGGCGTTTGTGGCTGCGAGGCTGCCCTTGGCCTCGACGGCGGCGTCTTTCTCGGAGCTCGCCTTGACCTGGCTGCCGTCCGAGATATTGATGTTGCCGCCGCTCCAAATGGCCTCACCATCGGCTGAGCTTGCCTCGACTGTGCCGCCACCCTTGATGGTGAGGTTCTTGTCGGTTCCGATACCCTTGTCCTTGGTAGCCCTGGCGGTGACGGCCCCGCTGTCGTCAATCGTGATATTGCCGTTTGCCCTGATGCCATCCGATACGCCCGTGGCGTTGACGTTGCCCGAACCTTTGATAGCGAGATCGCCCTCGGCGTCGATGGCATCAAACCCAGCGCTCGTGGCGTTGACGGATCCGGCTCCGTCGATGTTGATATTACCCGTGGAGAGGATAGCGTCCTCAGTAGATGTCACGCTGAGCGTGCTGCCCGCGTCGCCTTGGATATTGAGCTCGGCGTTCTCATTCTTGCCATGAGAAGCCTTGATGCCTTCGATCCAGTCGGCAGTGACGATGTTGTTTCCCGAGTAATTCACGTTGAGCTTGCCTGCGGCCTGGATCTCGCCGCCGTTATAGTTGTTGAGCTTCAAGTCGTCGGCGCCGTCCCACGACCAGGTGCCGGTCTCGTCGCCCGCCGCAGTGCCGGCGTTGTATTTGGTTTCGCCGACCTTGACCCATTCCGCCGCGAGCGAGACGCTCGGCATGAGCAGCGAGCTCACCGTGAGCGCGCACACGGCGCCTACGACGATGCGGCGCGTCACGCGGCGCCAGCTGCCGTGTGCGAGCAGCGTGCGACGGCGCAGGTCGGGCTCGACAAAATGGGCTCCAGAGGTTTTGTCATTGCGCTTGGGGGTCGTGAACAAGGCGGCCATGGTTACTCCCATCCTCATAGGGCCTATGCGGTTATATCCAGCATATCTGCAGGATGTAGCCGTCGGTAGTGCCGTTTGGAGAGCAAAACGTCCAAAACTTGCGAAGCAATACATCGCGCGTCCGTGTGGTGCCTGGTTTTAAAAGCAAAGCGCGGAGCCGCTCGATGCGACTCCGCGCTTTGCTGTTTGGTATTGCGAATCTTGCGCCTACGCTACAAAGAAGTAGACGAGGAAGGCGAGGGCTGCGATCCACATGAGCGGCTTGATCTTGGAGGCCTCGCCCTTAAAGAGCGCGACGATCACGTAGGCGATAAAGCCCAGGCCAATGCCGGCAGAGATGGAGTAAGTGAAGGGCACGCCGGCGACAATCATGAACGCCGGGAAACCTTGCGACACGTCGGACCAGTCGATCTCGGAGGCCTCGCTCATCATGAGGTAGCCGACGTAGACCAGAGCACCGCAGGTGGCGGCGCTGGAAACGATGGTGACGATGGGGGAGAAGAACGCGGCGAGGATGAACAGCACGCCGGTGGTGACGGAGGTGAGACCCGTGCGGCCACCGTCGGCAGCGCCGGACGTGGACTCGACGAAAGTGGTGATGGAGGAGACGCCCATAAAGCCACCGGCAGCAGCGGCCACGGAGTCGACGACCAGGATGGGACGGATGTCCTCGACATTGCCGTCCTCGGTCAGGAACTCGCCCTGCTTGGCGACGGCCATCGCGGTGCCCATGGTGTCGAAGAAGTCACTCATGAGCAGCGAGAAGGCCACGACGAGCAGCATCGGGTCGGTCAGAACCTTCACGATGGCCATGTTGCCATCGGCGGTGCTGGCAAACGGGGCGCCAAAGGTCGAGAAGTCGAGCGGTGCGATGAGGCCCTCGGGCGCATGAGTGACGCCCAGCGGGATACCGGCGATAACGGCGACGATGATGCCGATGAGCAGCGAGCCCGGCACGTTGCGGGAAGCCAGGGCGACCGTCACGACGATGGAGATGATGCCGACGATAAAGGTGGGGGAGGTGATGTCGCCCAGGCCGACAAGCGTACCGGCGCCAGCGGTGATGATGCCGGCGTCGCACAGGCCGATCATGGCGATAAACAGGCCCAGACCCACCGAGATGGCGTGGCGCAGGACCACGGGGATGGCGTCCATGATGGCCTCGCGCAGGCCGCACAGGACGAGCAGCAAGATGACGATGCCCTCGAGGAAGATAACGCTCATGGCCACGTGCCAGTCGCCGCCGCACATGGTGGTGGCGATGCCCGCGATCATGGCGTTGATGCCCAGGCCCGACGCGCAGGCGAGCGGGCGGTTTGCGAAGATGCCCATGCAGATGGTCATGATGCCGGCGCCCAGGCAGGTGGCGCAGGCGAGCGCTCCCGCATCGATGCCAGCGCCCGAGAGTACCGCGGGGTTGACGGCGATGATGTAGGCCATCGCCAGGAATGTTGTCAGTCCAGCGCGAAGTTCGGTCCCGATTGTGGACTTGCGCTCGCTGACGTGAAATAGTTCGTCCATGCATACCCTTTCCTTGTTCGGCCCCGAGTTTAGGCCGATTGACACGAACTCACCCACTATATCGCCTTTGTGAAGTTGGTGTTCCTCACATGTTGATGTTCGGCGGTTTGTAACGGACGGGCGGTATCTTTCGCATGAAATTGTGTAGGTACCGTATACTTAAGCGGTTACAACGACCCCTATGGAGGAACGTATGATTAAAGAGCTCTGCCGCGACGAGGCTATCCTGTCTCAGCGTTGCGAGGTTGCGACTGTCGAGGACGAGTCGGTCGCTCAGGATCTGATTGATACCATCAAGTCGCTCGATGATGCCGGCTGCTTGGCCGCCAACCAGATCGGCGTTACCAAGAAGGTCTGCGTCTACCTGGACGACGCCGGCGAGCCCCACGTGCTCTACAACCCCCGTCTGGTGTTTGGCCTGGGCGCCAGCAAGATGGAGGAGAGCTGCCTGACGCACGAGGAGGTCACCAAGTCCACGCGCTACATCAAGTGCAAGGTTGCCTTTGACCAGATCGTCGACGGCAAGATGAAGGAGTGCCGCCGCGACTACGCGGGCTTTGAGGCACAGATGATCCAGCATATGATCGATCACTGCCAAGGTAAACTTGTCTAGGGTGACTACGGCACCGCACCTCGTCGTTTTTGTCCCGGGCGTGACATTGTTGTCATGTCCGGGCTTTTGTGTTTAGCGCCTTTTTGTTTGGTGACAATAACCTTAGCAAGAACGTAAAGCTAGGAGGCGCTATGTGCACGAGCATTCGATTTACCGATAATTCTGGCCACATGTATCTGGGCCGCAACCTCGACTGGAGCTTTGACTACGGCCAACAGGTTCGCGTGATGCCGCGCGGGTTTCACATTCCGTATTCGTTTATCGACGACGCGACAGCGGCGCACGCGGTGATCGGTATGTGCATCGATTACAAGAACTACCCTATGTTCTTCGACTGCGGCAACGATGCGGGCCTCGCCGTGGCAGGTCTCAATTTCCCGGGTTATGCCGAGTATGCCGAGGACCCTGTCGACGGCAAGACCAATATCGCGGCCTATGAGTTTCCCCTGTGGGTGGCAGCGATGTTCTCGACGGTCGACGAGGTCGAGGCTGCGCTGCGCGATACGGTGATTGTCGCCAAATCTGCAGGAGAGGGGCTGGGCGTGTCGCTGCTCCATTGGATTATCGGCGACAGCCAGCGTAGCATCGTGGTCGAGATGATGGCTGACGGCCTGCATGTATACGACGATCCGGTCGACACCCTTGCCAACCAGCCGACCTTCCCGTGGCACATGGAAAACCTGCGCACCTATATCACTGCCACAAGCGATTTTCCGCAGACGGCGACATGGCGTGGCGCCGAGCTCAAGCCCTATGGCGCGGGTGCCGGCATGCGCGGTATTCCGGGCGATTGCTATTCGCCGAGCCGTTTTGTAAAGGCGGCGTACCTCAATGCCAATTACCCGCAAAAGGAGAGCGAGACCGAAAACGTCGTCCGCATGTTCCGTTCACTCGAGGGCGTGGTGATGATTGAGGGGGCGTCCAGGATGGGCGATGGCAAGTTCGAGAAGACTATCTATACCGGATGCTTTAGCGCGCGTACGGGCAATTATTACTACGCGATGTATGGGGATCCGTCGATTCGCTACGTGAGCCTGATGGATGCCGAGGGCGCGAGCCCCGATAGGCTCGTGGTTCCCGAGCCGCGCCGTTCGTAGCTCACTGGTCCGTTGCGACATAAAACGGCCTCGCACCTCTTATGAGATGCGAGGCCGTTGTCGTCAATGGCTGGTGGCGTGTTAGAAGTTGGCGTCGTTGAACTGGGTGCTCTCGAGTCCGTCGAGTTGCTGTTCGGGCGTATCTGCGACGCTCTCGAGCAGCTCAGTGGGATCGACGTTCATATTCTTACCGGCTTCGTTGCCGTTGACCAGGTCGTCCGAGAAGATGTCGACTTCCATTTCTTCGGCCTCTTCGATCTGAACCTCGAGCGGCACTTGGGTGCGCACGAGCTTAACGGCCGGGCGCATGCGGGCAAACAGCGGCACGTACTCGATGATGATGGCCGAGTTCTCTAGGCCGTACCAGCGTGCCGGGCTTCCGCAGGCGCGGCGGACGGCGTACTTGATGGCCATCACGCGGTGGTCATTGCGGTTGATGTCCGTTTCGGGGGCAAGCATCTTGCGCAGCATGCAAAAGCGGAAGTCACCTACGTTGCCGCGCGTCTCGTAGATGGAGTAGGTGTGATGTTGCGGCGGCAGCTCGCCCGATGCCATCAAGTCGCCGACGATCTGACGCAGATAGGCGTTGACGCGCTGGTTGACCTTAAAGCCCAAGTCCAGGCGCACGCGGAACAAAAAGTCCGTGCCAAAGGTCTCGACGGAATACTCGTGCGTATAGGGTTCATCGGTAACGTGCACGTTGATGAACCAATATGCCTTGGCGCGCTTGGGGTGCTTGTCCAGGATGGAATAGAGCACGTCGCGGTCGAGTGTGAGCGGGTCGGGGCTGTTGGTGAGAAATACCAGATTGTCGGCGAGCACGGGATAGGTCTCGTCATTGCGCAGGCGATTGAGCTGGTCGATGTACTTGGAGACGGGCAGCAGAATCGTCTGCGTGCGCTCGATGGCGGTGCCGCGACGCCACACATACATAAGGCCAAACAGCAGTGCGGCCAAGAAGATCATCACATAGCCGCCGTCAAAGAACATGGTGAGGCACGAGGCGAAAAAGCACAGCTCAATGGCGCCGAAGAGCAGGGCGAAGACGCAGGCGCCCAGCTTGTGCTTGAGAATGCCGGCGATATAGCTCGTCAAAAGCGTGGTGGTCATAAGCATGGTCACGGTAATGGCGAGGCCGTAGGCACTCTCCATGCGCTCGGAGTTTTGGAACAGCAGCACGATGAAGATGCAGCCGACCCACATGATGTTATTGACGAGCGGAATATAGAGCTGGCCCTTGGTGTCGCTGGGGTAGTGGATGCGCAGGTGCGGCATAAGGTTGAGGCGCGTTGCCTCGGATACCAGCGAGAACGAGCCGGTGATGAGCGCCTGCGAGGCGATGATGGCCGCTACGGCCGAAAGCACGATGGCAAAGGGGCGCAGGGGCTCGGGGAGCATCATATAGAACGGGTTGACGATATCCATCGCAAGCATCTGGGGGTTGGAGTTATTGGCGAGCAGCCAAGCTCCCTGACCCAGATAGTTGAGGATAAGGGCCGCCTTAACAAACGGCCAGGATGCATAGATGTTTGCCTTGCCCACGTGACCCATGTCCGAATAGAGCGCCTCGGCACCGGTTGTCGATAGGAAGACAAAGCCGAGCACCATAATGCCCGAGTGGTTGATGGGCGAGAACAGAAACATGATGCCGCGGATGGGGTTGAGCGCGCGTAGGATGGACAGGTTGCCGAGCATGTTGAACAGGCCAGCGCCTGCCAAGAACAGGAACCATAGTGTCATGAGCGGGCCGAACAGCTTGCCGATTGACGAGGTGCCGGCGCGCTGCATGGCAAACAGCCCGCAGATAATGATGATGGTAATAATGATGACGTTGGTTTGCCCGTCACCCAAAAGCGCGTGACCCCACTCGATGGTGCGCAGGCCCTCAATGGCCGTGGTGACCGTGACCGCGGGGGTGAGGATGCCGTCGGCGAGCAGCGCGGCGCCGCCGATCATGGCGGGAAGGATCAGCCACGGTGCCACCTTGCGCACGAGACTGAACAGGGCGAAGATGCCGCCTTCGTTGTGGTTATCGGCCTTCATGGCGATTACCACGTATTTGACCGTGGTCACGAGCGTCATGGTCCAGATGACGAGCGAAAGTGCGCCCAGAATCATGTCCTCGCTGACGGTGCCGATGCCGCCGTTGTTGGCGACGATCGATTTCATGGTGTACATAGGGCTCGTGCCGATGTCGCCATAGACGACGCCGAGCGTTACGAGCAGCATGCCAGCGGAGAGGGGGATGGCTCCGTGCCCGCCTTGCCCGCGCTGGTCTTGGGGGTTTGCCTCCAGTTTGTTGTGTGCCACGAGGACTCCCTTAGACATCCGGTTATCTGTCTAGGACAAAAAACTTTATGCCGTCTTTATACATACAAGAGCAGTTTGGCACATCGGGTTATTTTAGACAATAATCCTCAGCTGGGGATTATTTATCTACGCAGGTAGCATTTCAAAGCAGGGGCTTTTAAGCACGTGCTATCTGGGCGATGCCAGCCTTGGCGTTTGCGCGTTTGCCGGCGAGTTCGCAAAAAATCGCGCCGCCGATGATAAGCGCGGCGCCCATCAGGCGGACCGGTGTTATGGCTTCACCCAAAAGGGCGGCCGAGAACACGACCGCCGAAAGCGGCTCCCGGGGGGCGGCGGCGGCGGGGGGCGCTGCTATGCGC
>CABPXT010000107.1:0-6999 GCA_902461405.1 uncultured Collinsella sp. | reverse complement strand
CTTTTTTTCGCCCGCTCCAGACTGCCTAGCGCTTACGGATACCCCAGACCAGGGCTCCGACGCCAGCCATGGCAATAACAAATGCCATGAGCAGCGCAGCGGCCTGCTGGTCACCCGTGGTGGGCAGGAAACCCTTGACCGTCTTGACGATGTTCGTCACGGTCTTGGGCGTGCCGGGGTCGGGCGTCGGCGTAGGGGTCTCGGGCTTCTTGTACGTGTTGTTGAACACGATACCCTCGACGCTCTTGTCGCCCTTGGTAAAGGCGACGTTCGCCTTGAGGTTGCCCTCGCCGTCGTCGACCACGTTGACGGTCGCGGTAAAGACGGACTTGTCGTAGGTCATACCGGCCTCGTCGCCCTTGACCTCGCTGATGGTGTAGACGTACGTACCGGGCTCGCTGTACTCGAACTTGTCGAAGTTGATCTTGCCATCGGCATCGTTGGTGACGGTGGACTCAATGTCTTCGCCAACGAGCTTAAAGCTAAACTCGTCCTTCTTGAGCTCGCGTCCCTCGAGCACCTTGATGGCGCCGATGGAGACCTGCGTGGGCATGGCGTGATACTTGTTGGTAAAGCCAGCCGACTCGGTGGTTCCCTCGAGCTTGTGCGTCGCGGTCAGCGTGCCGTCACCATTGTCGGAGACGGTGGTCACGACGGTGTAGGTCGTACCGTCATAGGTAACGCCCTTGTACAGGCCGAGCGCGTTGGGGCAAGCCTCGCGCAGCGTGTACGTGTGCGTGCCGGGCGCCTCGTAGCGGATCGGGCTCAGCGTAACGTTGCCGCTGGCGTCGTTGGTGCCACTAGCGACAGTCACGCCGTCCTCGAGCAGATCAAACGTGAACTCGCCAGCTGCAAGGTCGCGACCGGTCAGACGCTTAACCGTCTTGACCTGATCGGTCACGACAGAATCGGTGGGCGTCACGCTGTAGGTGTTGGTGAACGTGAAGGCCGCACCGTCGTCGCCGTTGCGCACGACACTCAGGTGTCCGGCACGGTCGTCAGTCACTGTGTAGGAAACCTTGCGCGCGGTGTTGGCGTCGTTAGTCACGCCAGGGGCGCTACCGGACTCGGTCACCGTGTAGGTAAAGGTGTGCGAGCGCGGAGCGATGGGGGCCGCGGGCTCGGACTCGTCGCTGGGCTCGTCGGCGTTGGCATCAGCGTCGGCGTCGGCCTCTTCAGCCTCTGCCTCGTCGGCCTCGGCCTCGTCAGCTTCGTCTGCCTCGACCTTATCGGTCGCATCGTCCGTCACGCCCAGGGCGCGGTTGAGGTCCTCGAGCGTAAAGTGGATCTTGCCAAAGTCCACGTTGCCGGCCGCGTCGTTGGTTGCGGTCGTGCGCTCGGGCATCGGGGCACCCGCCTCGTCAGCGGTCACGGTAAAGGTAAACTTACCCGCGATGTCGGCCGGGGTCAGGCCCTCAGCTGCCTGGAGCTTCTTGGTGCCAGCGAGCGCGGCATCAGCGGCATCGGCGCCGTAGACGTTCTCGAACAAGGGCTGAATGCCGTCGTAGGCGGGCGTCGCCGTCAGAGTCCCGTCACCGTTGTCGACGACGATGACCTTAAAGCTAAAGCTCGGCTTTGCGGCGGTAATGCCCTTTGCTGCGAGCGGAGACGTGTACTCGAAGGCCGTGTAGTTGATGGTCCATGCAAGCTTGGCATCCGTGTCGGTACGGATGGCGCGGTTGGCGTTTACCAGGTCGGCGAGCATCTCGGTCGTGTAATGCAGAGCACCAAAACTCACTTGGCCGTTAACGTTGGTAACGCACGTACCCTCGATGGCTTCCGTCTCGCCTGCATAGGCGATGCCAAAGTAGAACTCGCCGTCGACCATCGGGCGACCGGTCAGGGTCTTGGTGGCAACGATCTGAGCAACGTCACCACCGTGCGCATCGGTCGATGCGCTATAGCTGTTTTTGAACGGGACCAGAGCGCTCTCAACCTTGTTCTCGCCGCTCTTGTGGATCGTCTCGTGCGTGCCCTCGGGACCGCCGGAGACGGTCGTCGTAGCGGTAATCGTACCGGCACCATCGTCGGTGACAGCGATCGTCACGGTACGGACAGCATCGTCGTAGGTGTAACCGGGCTTGTGGTCGTTCGTCTCGGCCACGGTGTATTTGAAGGTCTTGCCGGCGTCAGCCTGCGTAAACTTGACCTCCTTGCCGGCCAGAATGTCGATCAGGCCGACGGTTCCCTCTGTCGCTGCAGGGGACTTGTACACGTTGGCACCCTCGTGCAGGCCGAGCGCGTTGGCAGAAGCTGCGTCGGCGGGCGTCACGGTAAAGGTGAACTGGCCCTCGGTCATGGGACGTCCGGAGAGGGCCTTGCTAAGCTTAAGGCCGCCGGCCGCGGCGTAATCGAGCTCAGTGCGGTACGTGTTGGTGAAGCGGCCGCTTTCCTTTTTGGTGACGTTGGCGGTCAGCTTGCCCTCGCCGTTCTCGGTCACGGTCACTTCGGCGGTCGCGACATGTCCGTCATACGTCATGCCTGCCGCATTGCCCGCGTTCTCGCGGATCTCATACTTGTAGGTTCCGGCAGCCGTGTAGCGTATCTCGCCGAAGTTGATGGCGGCGATGCCGTCCTTCGCGTCCTTCTTGCTCACGGTCACGGTTGCGGGGTCGGGCAGCGGGGCGTCCGTACCCTCGGCTGCGCTGATGGTAAAGCTGAACTTATCGGCGTCCGTCCAGTCGCGGCCGTCAATGGCCTTGCTCAGGCCAAAGTCGAGCTCAGTGTCGAGCGGGGTCACGCTGTAGGTGTTCTTGAACTCGGCGGGCTCGGCGCCCTTCAGGACATGCTCGGCCTTGAGAGTGCCGTCGCCGTTATCGGTGATGGTCGTCACGATGGTGAACTTGGCATCACTGTAGGTGACGCCCTTGCTGGTGGTTCCACCGTTGACCTCGCGCAGCGTGTAGGTGTGCTTGCCGGGCTTGTCGTACTTCACGGCGCCCATCGTGATCTTGCCATCGGCGGCGTTCTTGCCGGTGGCGACGACCTTGGCGTCCTCACCCTCGCCCTCGACGAGCTCGAAGGAGAACTCGCCCTCAGTCATGCCGCGGCCGGTCAGGAACTTGGTCGCGGTGATCTGGTCGGTGACGCTCGTCTCGACAGGCGTCACGCTATAGGTATTGGTGAACGTAAATGCCACATCGCCATCCGGCTTGCGAGACACCCTCAGATTACCCTCGCCGTCATCGGTCACGGTGAAGGAAACCGTACGCGAAGGCTTGGCGTCGTTGGTCACGCCAGCGACCTCGCCGGACTCGGTCACGGTGTAGGTAAAGGTGTGCTCGCGCTTCTCGGGCTTCTCGCCCAGGGCCTTGTTAAGGTCGTCGAGCGTAAAGGTGATCTTGCCAAAGTCGACCTTGCCCTTGGCATCATTGGTCACGCTCGCGTTCGCGGGCATGGGTGCGCCCTCTTCACCGGTCACGGTAAAGGTGAACTTGCCGGCAATGTCAGCCGGGGTCAGGCCATCAGGAACCTGCAGATTCTTCTTGCCAACAAGCGATGCCTCGACAGCATTCGCGGTGTAGGCGTTCTTGAACTCGATACTCTTGACGTCCTCGGCGCCCTGCAGCTTATGCGTAGCCACCAGCTGGCCCTTGCCGTCATCGCTGATGGTCGTCACGATGGTGTAGGTCGTGCCATCGTAGGTGATGCCGCCGGCATTGCCCTTGACCTCGCTCAGCGTGTAGATGTGCTGACCGATCTCGGTGTACTTGATAGCCTTGAACTTAACATTGCCGTTGGCGTCATTCTTGACGGTCTCGATAATCTTCGCGTCTTCGCCCTCGCCCTCGACGAGCTCGAAGGAGAACTCGCCAGCCTTGAGGTCGCGGCCGTCCAGGACCTTGCTAACCGCAATCTGATCGGTGACACTCGACTCGGTGGGCTCGACGGTATAAGCGTTCTTGAACTCAACTTCGCCCGAGGTCTTCTTGACGGAAGCCTGGAGTTCGCCCTTTGCGTTGGGTGTCACCGTTACGGTGAACTCTGCAATGTTCTTGCTGTAGGCGATGCCGTCGACCGTGGTCCCAGCATGCTTCTCGCTAACCTTGTAGACATACGTGCCAGGTTTATCATAGGCAATCTCGCCGAAACTAATGTCTGCATGACCCTTGGTTGCGATCGCAGTCGTGGATTTCGGCATCGGGGCGTTGTTCTCGGAAGTCAGACCAAATTCAAACTTGTCCTCATCCGTCCACTCGCGGCCCTCGAGCACCTTGGTCAGGCCAAAGTCGGCAGTCGCCAGCTTTGTCGGCGTGGTATTGAGCGTAAAGCTAATCTTGCCGTTATTGCCCAGATATACATTGACCTTCGTCGCACCGGAAACAACCTTCGTGTTGTTCCATTGAGGATTGATCACGTCGCGCGCGGTGTTCGTCGGGTTTCCGCCCACGCGATCTTTGGTGGTATGGAGCTGATTGATAAAGGCGAGACGCGCGGTGCCGGCCATAATCGACCAGTGACCGTCACCCTTTACCAAAGCGCCTTCAAAGCTTTCAAGCTCACTTCCCTTAACCGGAATCGAAACGGAATCATCGTACGGCGCGCCCGAAGAGTTCTGCGCCACAAACTCATCCTTGTACCAATAGGTCTTAGACCCAGAGGGCTTTTCCGTTGCAAGCTTAGTGCAGGCTGCGTCTGTATAGACGGGCGTTAGCTTTTGGAAGTAGTAATAGTTGTTCGTGGCGGCAGGCTCAAAGCTTGCGACCGTATCGCCCACATCATCGCCGGTCCATTTGTTGGCATAGAAGCTGATGGTATTGGAATCGGCATCCTTGTGCTCGTCAATATACTTCTGCAGCCCCGGCACGTCTTTGGGAGTAAACAGGTTTTTGCGTGCAATAGATTTTACGCTCGATGCATACGTCACGCGGATAGGCGAGATGGCGTCAGTGGCATCGACGACAAACGTGCCCGCCGACTCATCAACGGTAAAGCGGCGCAGCGGAATGAGCGATGCGGGAATCTTGACCGTCACGATGTCGCCGCGCTGGGGATTCTTCTCGTCCGCGCGGTCGACCGTAATCACCAGGTGAGCGAGCTCACCATCAAACGTATAGGTATCGATATTGCCATCGGTGGACTTAGTGGCCGCGTCGTAAGCTTTGCCGTTGTACTCGGCACTGGTAAACCCGTCGACCTGCATGAAGGCGCCCAGCTCGTCCTCGAATGTAATGTAACCGGAGCCGTTGGGATTGTTGCCCTCGACCTTGGTCGGGAAACCCTTGCCCGACGTAATGGCACTCGAGATGTCCTTAAAGACCTGATCAAGCTCGCTGGCGTTAGTCGCCGACTTGTAGTAACTAGCACCGGCAACGGGGTCGCCGAAATCGACACTCCACGTAGTTCCCAAAAAGCCATGGCTTACGGACGATGTGGCATCCGGATAGTTACTCGACACGGCATGCATGAATTTATTCTCGTTGCTCGTGCGGCTGCTTGTTGGATCGTCGCCCGGCTTCGCACCGTTGAAGATACCGATGGTATAAATGGTCGCCCCGCCACTCTTTATGGTCTTGGCGATATTGATAGCGTCCCTGGCGACATCGGACTCAAAACCATTAGAACTCGTAGGAGAGCCATCGGTGAAGAACACGACGATCTTCTGGGCGTCTTCACGACCAGAAGTGATGCCCTTGGCCAGATCCATGCCATAGTCGGCACGAGTAGAGCCAGCAGGCTCGATTAAATTAACCGTGTTCTTGAGCCTCTCCGCGCCCCCGTCCTTGCAGGCCGTGAGCTCCAGCATGGTCTGCGAGTAGTTGTAGGTGTGGCCGTCAGAGCGGTATGTATCATTACCGACCTTGTCGCGCTTGTTGCCCGCAAACTTTACGATGGCAACCTGGTGCTGCTTGCTCGCGTCCTTAACGTTCTTGTTTTGCTCGGCAATGGTGTCGATAAAGTGGTTGGCAGCATTCTTGAGCGCAACGATACGCTTGGGAGAATCTCCACCACCCATAGAATCATCCATTGAGCCAGAGGCATCGAGCACCATCACGATGTCGAGCGGCCTGGAAACCAGCGACGTCGTATCGGATGTCGAAGACATCGCCGAAAGCGTAGTCAAAAAGTCCGATTTCCCGTCATCTATTGCTTGGACCGTCTTATCCGTCCAAATTCGGCCGACGTTTTGCGTCGTGACCTTGCTGCCGTCATAGCCGCCTGCCCAGAACTTCCAATGGTTGCTGGTGTCGTGGTCGACTATCTTTGTCGCTTTCGGTCCGTCCATTCCGGTGCTGGACCTGGCGTTGGCCTCGGGCAGCATGGCAAATGCTGCAGCCGGCAACACCAGCACTACGGCCAGTATCACCGCCAAGAGACCCCTCGTGTGCTTGCTCATCGCGTCTCCCTTCTCGCGGGCTTGACCTTGCATCAGCCTAAAGTTACGGAATGAGACACAATTTGGGCAGGTGACACATGTTCCAGATTCTGTTTTGGGCGTGAGACAAATGTCTCACCAAAAATGAGACACGGCGTTTTCGCAGGAAAACGGGTGCGACTCACGATGGACGGGGGCAAAAGGGCGCGTTTTCCTCCATCCCCAAGGGAGCAGTCGATGGTGCTCGCCACGAAACCGGCCCATCTACTACGTTTAACCCGATACCACTGACCATACCCGCATTTCATGAAAAACCGCAGGCGTTCTACCTGCGGTTTTGTTTTTGCGTTTTTCGCTGTGGTTGAGGGCAGCGGCCTAAACGTAGTAGATAGACCCATTTCGTGGCAGACGGGTCACGCGGCGGCCCTCGCGAGGCCAAAATGACCCGTTTTCCTCCATCCATGGGAGATCGAGGGCTGTTATCGGCATTGTGCCATTTCAAAACTATGCCGGATTACGGGGCTAAAGTCGGGGCCCTCATCCATACCTTTAGTTTTTGAAAAACGGCAGGCTATCTACCTGCGGTTTTGTTTTTGCATCTTTCTGTATGGTCGGAGGTTCGCTATCCAGCCCCGTAATCCGGCATAGTTTTGTTCGCAGCGGTACAACCGCGCGTTTAAGCG
>CABPXT010000106.1:0-7039 GCA_902461405.1 uncultured Collinsella sp. | reverse complement strand
GTACCGCCTCGCGGTGACATCGTTTTTATGTCAACCTTGGTCTAACAGAGCCTTTATTATTTGGATCCGGATAGCGGCGGTGCATTAAAGTGCAACACTTGGGTCTTCTCACAAGATGAAAACGTATATTATGCGTGCAGCAGTGGTGCGATTGTGCTTTCGGGCGTCAAGGACGGCGCGGGTGGAATTAAGCTCAGGGATCCCGAGGGAAAGCCTGTCGCTGGCTGGTATTGGTCCTCAGCTGCACAGGTGTGGTTTTACACAGACTCAGATGGGGTTCTGCAGCGCGGTTGGCGATTCATTGACGGTAGGTGGTATCACCTCGACAACGAATCCGGAGCTATGAATACTGGCTGGTTCCTCGATGATGATGGAACGTGGTACTACCTTATGTCTTCTGGACAAATGGTAAATGGCTGGAACAGAATTGGAGACTCCGAGTATTTCTTTAATGCCTCAGGTGCTTGGGTGGAGCCTGAGCACTCCGCGCGCGCCTCCTTGCAGTCCCAGATCGTTAATCGTTGCCATAGCGTTCCTTCTCCTGGGGCGGGACTGTGCTCGGAGTGGGTTAGCCATGTGTTTTACCCCGTGCTGGGGTCATATCCCAACGGCGACGCATGCGACATGTTCTGGAATTGGTGTTACAGCCGAGATATATCTCAGCTTAAAGTTGGAATGATCGTTGCGGTCCCTACGCATACTCATACAAGTGCTGGTGCCCGCTGGGGCCATATTGCTATTTATATCGGAAACGGTATGGTTATGGATAACATCGGTTACATCAGGACAACATCACTTGCTTGGTGGCTGAACTACTACCACACTACCGCTATACCACAGTGGGGCTGGGTTTTAAATACGCCTTTGGAATGATGCGGATTCTGGCCAGCATGCGGAATCAACGCCTGCTTGTGTATCGAATCACAAACGCTTCTTAACTGTATATCATGTATGGAATGCAATTATTCATAGTAAGGGAATCGAGGGTTGACCCTCGATTCCCTTATCTATTAGTCGCATTTTAATAAGGTTAAAATTAGAAAGCGCAGAATTAAGCTAACACTTTATAAATGATAGTAGCGATTTCCGGGTTCTCCCACGCTGAAATTTGGGTTAATGTACGGATCGCCTTCGACATAGTATTTTGCCCAGCGATAATTCATGTATGCGACTTCTTTGTGGAACCGAATCTGCTTTTCCGTATTGTTTTCAACGCCTCTAGAAATCGACTCGTAGTGATAGAGCTCGACTTCGGGCGTGTATACGATCAGGTCGTTAATCTCGCGTAGCTTTAAGCAAAAGTCAACATCATTAAATGCAACTTGAAGCTCTTCGGTGAAACCTCCGACTTTCTCATATTCGCTACGCTTGGTCATTATGCAAGCTGCAGTGACAGCGCTGAAGTCTTGTTGCGCATCGTTGAGTGCAAAGTAGCCCCAATTATTCCTTGGCATGCTCTGGCAAAGATGTCCCGCCACGCCGCCAGTGACGCATAGGCCCGCGTGCTGAATGGTGTTGTCGGGATAGTAGAGTTTTGCACCGACTGCGCCAACATCCTCACGTGCGCAGATGCCAAGCATGGTCTCGATCCAATTGGGCGTAAGTACCTCAGTATCGTTATTCAATAGCAAGAGATAGTCGCCCTTGGCGTGAGCAACGCCAAAGTTCATGAGCTTGGAGAAATTGAATTCGTGTTCCCAAGTTACAAGACGAACGATGTCAGGATATTGTGCTTGCAACTTATCGTAATAATCGAACGTCACCTTTTCTGTGCTGTTGTTTTCGATTATGACGAGCTCGTAATTGTCGTACGTTGATTTCTCAACAATTGATGTAATGCAGTTGTTCAGAATGTCGGCGTGGTCTTTAGTCGGGATGATAATTGACACGAGTGGGTGGGAATCTGGCACAGCGTAGGTTACTTTATATGTAAAGGGACGACGCGCTTGTTCGACCTTCGCATTGAGCCCAAGCCTGTCCAAATGACTCTGGACCGCTTTGATACCTGCGATAGTGGCATACGGCTTGCTATCGGCATTTGCTGCGGTGGAGGTCTCGCTTAGGCGCCAGTGGTATAGAACCTTTGCAACATGATGAACTTTCCTTGCCTTTTCCACGGCGCGGAGAGTCAGATTATGATCCTGTGCTCCATCGAACTCTTTCGTGTTCGGTTCTAGAGTGTCAAGCAGAGACTTACGGATAGTAAGCATATGGCAGATATAGTTATTGTTTCTGAGCAGATCGATATTGAAATCCGGCTTAAAGAACGGCTGCGCTAGCTTTCCATCGGGCATGAGTTTATCTTCATCACAATAAAGAAGATCGACGTCATTATTGTTTTCAATTGCCTCGGCATATGAGAACAGCAAGTCCGGTTCAAGAATGTCGTCATGGTCGAAGAAACAGACGAAATCACCCGAAGCGATGGCAACGCCGGCGTTTGTATTTTCGGAAATGCCCTTATTCTCGGTAAGGTTAATTGATTTAATTCTGTTGTCGTGGGCTGTCTCCTGCTCAACGCGAGCCTTTAATTCCTGATTGTCAGGACTTGCATTAACTAGGATGAGCTCCCAGTTTGCATAAGACTGGTTTTTTACGGATTCGCCCATATCGTTAAAGAACGAAATGGGCGTGTTGTAAAGAGGGACAATGATGCTGAACTTCGGAGCGCAGTCGAAGACGATTTTTCTCTGCTTCTCCAAAGCGCCGATGGTTGCCTTATGCTCCGTGAACCATTCGGGGTATTCGGGGTCAAACTGCGCATGGGTAAAGAGGAAGTTGGTCTCCTCAAGAAGCAAGCTTAATTTATCGGGCGTTAAGCAGTCAAATGCACTGAATGATGGGTGATTTTGATCGTCAATAACAAAGTAGTAACGATCGAACGCCTTTGGCATGCGAATTGAGAGTTGCGTTTCAAGTTGCTTTTTCTCGGACGTAAATCCAACGCTTGTTACATTCGAACCGAAATTGACGATGCTCAAATTAACTTCATTGAGGGCTCGATCGAGGCAGCGAAGTTTGATTTGGGAGTCGTTACGATAAGGAGTTCTCACCGTGCACCTAAGGATATAGTCGCTTGAATCTTCGATACACTGCCAGAAATCAATCGTTGCCATGTCAAACTCTGAAACGTCATCGTAGTTTCGGAGTTTGCTGCACATGTCAGGTTTAATTTTGTAGTTAAGGCGCGACTCCCATTTGATGTTCTTGCAATTTAGCGAAAGGGAGTCGCTGCTCAGGGTGCGACCATCTTGGCCGATTTCGTTAAACTCAATTTTGATGGTGCGAGCATCGGGGTCGGGGACTACAAGGACGTATGAGTTCGAATCACAGCTATTGTCCCGGAATTTTAGGAGGGATAAAGGTAAGCGGCGGTTATCGTCTGTAGCCGCCTGGGCTGTTACGCTGGAGCCTTTATGGATGCCTTCAATCTTAAGCTGCTGGTAGATTTTCCAGTTTCCTCTGCATACTCCGGTTGTTTCGACTCGCATTGTTTGCCTTTCGTTTGTTGGACACTGCTCATTGTACTTTTTCATTTGTTGCCTCGCTAGAAATGCAGAAAGAGTTGCGTGTTTCTGCTGTCCGATTTAAATAAGAAGACGGGGAGGTTGCTGCCGGTGCGTATAATTTAATTAACTATGCATCTGTAATCAGCGGCTTTTGCTCAACGATTGTCAATCGAGAGGATTTTTATGAAAGGCATCATCCTCGCCGGCGGTTCCGGCACGCGCCTGTACCCGCTCACGCTCGTGACCTCCAAGCAGCTGCTGCCGGTCTACGACAAGCCCATGATCTACTACCCGCTTAGCACCCTCATGCTGGCGGGCATCCGGGACATCCTGGTCATCTCCACGCCGACCGACCTCCCCAACTTCGAGCGCCTGCTCGGGGACGGCTCGCGCTACGGCGTGAACCTCTCCTACGCCGAGCAGCCGAGCCCGGACGGCCTGGCGCAGGCCTTCACCATCGGCGAGGAGTTCATCGCCGGCGAACCGTGCGCCCTGGTGCTCGGCGACAACATCTTCTACGGCAACGGCCTTTCGCGCCACCTGACGCGCGCCGTGCAGAACGCCGAGTCGGGCCGGGCCACGGTCTTCGGCTACCACGTGGACGACCCCGAGCGCTTCGGCGTCGTCGAGTTCGACGGCGAGGGCCGTGCCGTCTCCATCGAGGAGAAGCCCGAGCGCCCCAAGAGCTCCTACGCCGTCACCGGCCTGTACTTCTACCCGGGCGACGTGGCCGCCAAGGCCCATAGGGTGCAGCCGTCCGCGCGCGGCGAGCTGGAGATCACCACGCTCAACCAGATGTACCTGGAGGAGGGGACGCTGTCCGTGGTGACGCTCGGCCGCGGCTACGCGTGGCTGGACACCGGCACCATGGAGAGCCTGCACGAGGCGGCGGAGTTCGTCCGCGCCGTGGAGCACTCACAGGACCTGCCCGTGTCCGTGCCCGAGGAGATCGCCTGGGAGAACGGCTGGATCACCACCGAGGGGCTCAAGGAGGCCGCTGAGGCCTACGGCAAGTCGGTCTACGGCCAGCACCTGAAGAAGGTCGCCGCCGGCGAGATCGTCAATAGCCCGCGCGAGTACTAGCGCCTTCTTGCTTTCTTTTAGGGGCCACCGTTATCTGGTGGCCCCTTTCGTTATGATTACAGTGACGATATAACCAATATGATTGGGAGTGGATGTGTTAAGCGTCTACTTTGGCGATATGCCAGAAGCGATTTACAACACAGCGACATATTTCAAAAACTCTTACCGGTCTTCTTGGATTACGGATCCCTATGCAGTCTCGATAATTAAAGATGTCGATCGATCGGATGTTGTCTCCGAAAACGTCATCGAAAGCCCTGTGCTTGGATCCATCTCCCCACTCCAGCTTTCTGGTGGCGTGAAAACGCTGCTGCTTATGAGATTTGATCGTAAGCATATTTTTAACGCTTCTACCTGTGGTGACAACTGTGCCAAGTGGATTCTCGACACGGCGAAAGACCGCAAGCTCGTTGTGAATCTCTATCATGTGATGGACTTTGGTCGCGAGGATTTTAAAATTAAAGTCGTGAATAGCGGCCGTATCGTTCACAACATGGCCGAATTGATTCATGAGTCGATTCCGTATCTGTAGGTGCTGCTTATGAACGGTTCGCATCTCGTTAAGATCTCCCGCCGCAGGGGAACCAAGTACACATTTACCATCAAGCGGAACATCACTATTGTGCGTGGCGATAGCGGCACGGGTAAGACGACACTGTTTGACATGGTCGCAGACTACATGCGAACGGGTGAGCAGTCGGGTGTTTCCTTGCAATGCGATTGTCCCTGTGTCGCCCTGACCGATTATGATTGGCGAAACCAGCTTTCGTCCGTTCATGACTCGATCGTATTTGTGGATGAGGGCTTAAAAGAGATTCATTCTGATGAGTTTGCGCATCATGTGCTGTATTCCTCGAATTATTTCGTGCTGATCTCAAGGGCTGATTTCCCCAATCTTCCGTATAGCGTGGATGAGATTTACAAGATTAAGACGAGCGGAAAATTCCATTCTTTCGTCCCTGTTTATCAAGATCGCGGGAATCATCGTTATGCTATTTCCCGGTCGGCGCCAAAACAGGACTTTTCTATCCTTCTATGCGAGGACAGTAAGTCTGGTTTTCAGTTCTTTGAACGGCATTTCACTGACAGTGAGCTTACCTGTGCTTCTGCCATGACGAACAGCGCGATTTTGGGCTGGTTAGATCAGCATCTCGACGATCGCGTGTTTGTTGTCGCGGACGGAGCGGCATTTGGGTGCTATGCGGACCGCGTCCTTAAGCTGCAAGACATTCACCGCGATACTGTTACGGTTTGTCTTCCCGAGTCGTTCGAGTGGCTTCTGCTGAGCTCCGGCGTTATTTCAGGGATTGATGCCAAAGCGGTTTTGCAAGAGCCGGAAGCGTTTGCAGACAGTGAGAAGTTTAAAAGCTGGGAGGACTTCTTCTATAAGTACTTACGCGATAAAACTGGGAATTCGGTCTTCCGGTACGACAAAGACTGCATTCCGGAGGCGTTTTGTAGGGGAAGTAATTCTGCGAAGGTTATGGCTCTTATCGCATGCCGAAATGTCCGATAGTTTTGTTGAATAGTGTCGCGGTGTCACTTCCTGCGGCATACTAAAGAAGCTGTACTTGCTTCAGATTGGATTTTTATGTCTGGGTTTTTCGAACCGAAGAATATCATCGTCACCGGCGGCTGCGGCTTCATCGGAAGCAACTTCGTGCACTACGTGGTGAACAACCACCCCGACGTGCACGTGACCGTCCTGGACAAGCTGACCTATGCCGGCAACCCCGAGAACATCGCCGGGCTGCCCGAGGACAGGGTCGAGCTCGTCGTTGGCGACATCTGCGACGCGGAGCTGCTTGATAAGTTGGTGCCGGGCCACGACGCGATCGTGCACTACGCCGCGGAGTCCCACAACGATAACTCCATCGCCGACCCCGAGCCCTTCCTGCGCACCAACGTCGAGGGCACCTTCCGCCTGCTGGAGGCCGTCCGCAAGCACGGCATCCGCTACCACCACGTCTCCACCGACGAGGTCTACGGCGACCTGGCGCTCGACGACCCGGCCAAGTTCACCGAGGAGACGCCCTACCACCCGAGCTCGCCGTACAGCTCCACCAAGGCGTCCTCCGATATGCTCGTGCGCGCCTGGACCCGCACCTACGGCCTGCGCACCACGATCTCCAACTGCTCCAACAACTACGGCCCCTACCAGCACGTGGAGAAGTTCATCCCGCGCCAGATCACCAACATCATCGACGGCGTGCGCCCCAAGCTCTACGGCAAGGGCGAGAACGTCCGCGACTGGATCCACACCGAGGACCACTCCAGCGCCGTCTGGGACATCCTGACCAAGGGCCGCATGGGGGAGACCTACCTCATCGGTGCCAATGGCGAGAAGAACAACATCACGGTCCTGCGCATGATCCTGGAGGCGATGGGAAAGGACCCCGAGGACTTCGACTGGGTCGCCGACCGCCCCGGCCACGACCGCCGCTACG
>CABPXT010000105.1:0-7208 GCA_902461405.1 uncultured Collinsella sp. | reverse complement strand
AAACCCCCGCGCGACCTTTGCGAAGCAAGGGGGAGCGCGGGGGTTTCTTCTGTTCCGGCGGTGATGCGCCGGGTTGCAAGGGCGATGTGGCTACAGCGCGAAGTCGCCGCCGACGAGCGTGGAGACGGGCTCCTCGTGGTAAACGGCGGAGATGGCCTGAGCGAACTCCTCGGCGACCGAGATGGTCTTGATCTTGCCGCCGACCTCGACGGGGATGGCGTCGGTGACGACGCACTCGACGATGGGGGCATCGTTCAGGCGCTCGATGGCCGGACCGGAGAAGATGCCGTGGGTGGCGCAGACGTAGATGTCGCCGGCGCCCATAGCCTTGAGCTCCTTGACGTTGGCGCACAGGGTGCCAGCGGTGTCGATCATGTCGTCGTTGATGATGCAGGTCTTGCCCTTGATGTCACCGATGATGCCCATGACCTCGGCGGCGTTGTGGCGCGGACGGCCCTTGTGGGCGATGGCCAGGTCGCAGCCGAGCATGTCGGACAGCTTCTTGGCGGCCTTGGCTCGACCCACGTCGGGGGAGACGACAACCAGGTTGTCGGTGTCGAAGTGCATGTCGTTGTAGTACTGGCCAAACAGCGGCAGTGCGGACAGGTGGTTAACCGGGATATCGAAGAAGCCCTGGATCTGGCCCTGGTGCAGGTCGAGGGTGATGATGCGGTTGACGCCGGCACGCTCGAGCAGGTTGGCGACGAGGCGGGCGGTGATGGGCTCGCGCGGGCCGGCCTTGCGGTCCTGGCGGGCATAGCCGTAGTGGGTGATAACGGCGGTGATGGAGCGGGCGGATGCGCGCTTGGCAGCGTCGGTGGCGATGAGCAGCTCCATGAGCATGTCGTTGACGTTGCCGCCGGCCACGGACTGAATCAGGAAGACGTCGGCGCCGCGGACGGTCTCGTCGTAGCGGGCGTAAATCTCACCATTGGCGAACTGCTTTAGCGTAAGGCCCGAAAGCTCGACCCCAAGGTACTCAGCAATCTTCTGAGCGAGGGGACGGTTGGAGGAACCGGAATACACGCGGATGGACTTGCGCATATTCTCCGACTTCTCGGGATCATTAATCGGCATTACCCTTCTCCTTTATACATCGAATGCCATATAGATGCCTTGTTGCATTGTAACCGCGCGGCGGGGTTTATCGGGTCCTGATAACGTCTTTACCGCCAACGGACACGAACCGACCACTCATCCGGTTGCGCAGGTCACGATAGAAAAAGGAGCCGCCCCCATGGAGCAGCTCCTTTTGTGCTTGGTAAAACGTTATACCTCGTCGTCCTCGTGCAGACGGCGGCGATAATCGGCGGCCCAGCCCTCAATATTTACCTGACGGGCGCGGCCCAGACCGAGTGCGTCGGCCGGGACCGGCTCGGTGATGACGGAGCCGGCGGCCACGAGTGCACCGTCGCCAATCTGGGCGGGCGCGACCATCATGGTGTCGGAACCGATGAAGGCATCCTTGCCGATAACGGTCTTGTGCTTGTGGACGCCGTCGTAGTTGCAGGTGATGGAGCCCGCGCCCACGTTGACGCCGGAGCCCATGGTGGTGTCGCCGATGTAGGACAGGTGGGGCACCTTGGAGCCCTCGCCGATCGTGGACTTCTTGATCTCCACGTGCGTGCCGGCCTTGGAGCCGTCGAGCATGTGGGTGCCCGGGCGCAGGTAGGCGCGCGGGCCACAGTCGACGCCATTCTCGATGACGGCCTCGATGGCGATGGTCTCATCGATGGTGCAGCCGCTGCCGACGGTGGTGTCGGTGAGGCGGCTGTTGGGACCGAGCTGGCACTCCTCGCCCACGGTGACGTGGCCGATCAGGTGCGTCTGCGGCCACACGACGGTATCGCGGCCGATAACGGCATCGGGGCCGATCCAGGCCTGCGTGGGGTCGATGAAGGTAACGCCCTCGGCCATCCAGTGCTCGTTGATGCGGTCGCGCGCGATGGCGGTGAGCTGTGCGAGCTGGATGCGGCTGTTGACGCCCAGGCCGTCGCGGTAGTCGTCGCAGTGGAAGATGGAGACAGCCTGGCCGTGGCCTTTGAGGATCTCGAGCATGTCGGGCAGGTAGTACTCGGATTGCGCGTTGTCGTTGCCGATCTCGTTGATGTGGGCGGCGAGCTGCGTGCCGTCAAATGCGTAGCAGCCGGCGTTGCACTCCAGCAGCGTGGCGGCCTGCTCGGGCGTGCAGTCCTTCTGCTCGATGATGCGCTCGATCTGACCATCGGCGCCCAGCTTGATGCGGCCGTAGCCGAAAGGATCGGGCGGGGTCATGGTCATGACGGTGCAGGCGAGCTCGCCGGTGGCGACGGTTTGCGCGAACTTGGCGACGGTGTCGGCGGTGATGAGCGGCAGGTCGCCGTTGAGCACGACGACGGGGCCTTGCGTGATGCCGCAGGCCTCGAGCGCGACCTTTACGGCGTGGCCGGTGCCCAGGCGCTCGGTCTGCTCGACGCACTCGACCTTGGTGGCGCTGTTGGCGTAGGCGCCGTCGATGAGGGCGCGCATCTCGTCGGCGTGGCTGCCGAGGCCGACCACGACGCGGCTGCAGCCGGCCTTGATGGTAGCGTCGACGATCCACTGGACCATGGGCTTACCCAGGATCTTGTGCGAAACCTTGCAGTGGTTCGACTTCATGCGGGTGCCCTCGCCGGCAGCGAGGATAATTGCGGTTGCGTCCATGTGATCTCCTGTTACGTTATAGAGACGTGTGTTTGGAAACGATACACGGCGCAATATGATACCGCAGGCATATGACGAGCGCGTAACGATTGGTTTGCGGCGGTTGAGGCTTGCGCCGCCGGCGTGGCGTTTGCACTGCGTGCGTGCGGCGTTGGCGGTGCTGCGGAGCTGTTGTTTGAGCGAGGGAACGGGGGTGCCCGTGGATAACATACGAGAGGAGTTTGGCGGCGGGCCCGTCGCGGCATTCTCGATGTCGCATCCGGCTGTGCCGGCACTCTATATAGTGCTGACGCTGGGGCTCACTATGTTCTCGATGCAGCCGGTACTGATCGCGCTGTCGCTCGCAGGCGGGCTGGCGTATGGATTTGCGACGCGTGGGGCTGCCCGCACGCTGGGCGCGCTCCGCTGGCAGCTGCCGGTGATTTTGATCGTCGCGCTGCTCAATCCGCTGTTTAGCGCCTCGGGTTCGACGGAGCTGTTCCGTATTGGCATGCGCGCGGTGTATCTGGAGAGCATGGTATACGGCCTGTGCATGGGCGGGCTGTTTGTGGCGAGCGTGTTGTGGTTTGAGGCGGCGGCATCGATGCTCGAATACGACAAGGTACTCGCGCTGCTGGGCAATGCCGCGCCGGTGATTGCGCTCATGATCTCGATGTGCATGAGGCTTATCCCGCAGTTTTTGCGCCGCGGTCGTACGGTGCTGGCGGTGCAGGATGCGATTGATGTGCCGGGCAGCGCGCCGGCCGACCCCGTGCGTTCGCGTTTGCGGGCATCGAGTGTGTTGATGGGCTGGGGCATGGAAGATTCGCTGGAGCGCGCGGACGCGATGCGCTCGCGCGGGTGGGGTGCCGCGACGCGTCGTACGACGTATGCGCGGTATCGACTGGGGCGCAGCGACGTTGCCGCGCTGGCTGGGCTTGCGGTGTTTGGTGCCGCCGCGGTGGCGGTGGCATGGACCGCGACAACGCAGTATTCGTTTTATCCGCAGCTCTCGGTGCCGGCGCCGTGGCGGGGCTATGTCGTGTACGCTGCCTGGATGATGCTGCCTTGCGCGTCGCACGCGATTGATGAGAAGAGGTTTGGCTGATGGCTCGGTTGGATAGGGGCCCGGTGTCGGGCGCGGCGTGCGGCCCGGATATTCCGGCGATTGAGGTGCAGGGCCTTAGTTTTGCCTATCCCGGGGCCGAGGCACCGGTGCTCGAGGGGCTTGATTGGCGTGTTCCCCAAGGTGCATTTGCGCTGCTTGTTGGCGGTACCGGTTCGGGCAAGTCGACGCTGCTGTCGCTGCTCAAGCCCGAGATCGCGCCGGCGGGCGAGCGCACTGGTGATGCGCGCGTGCTGGGCGAGAACGTTGCCGACATGGACGTGCGGGCATCGGCGGAGCGCGTGGGCTATGTGTTCCAGGATCCCGAGAACCAGATCGTGTGCGAAACCGTGTGGCACGAGATGGCGTTTGGCCTGGAAAACTTGGGGCTAGCACGTGATGAGATGCGCCGTCGCGTAGCTGAGACCAGCTATTTCTTTGGTCTGGAGGACTGGCTTCATCGCGATACCGATACGCTTTCGGGCGGCCGCAAGCAGCTGCTGTCGCTTGCCGCCGTCCTGGCGCTGCGTCCGCGTGTGCTGCTACTCGACGAGCCCACGTCTCAGCTCGATCCCGTTGCCGAGAAGAATTTTCTGCACGCGCTGTTTCGCGTGAACCGTGAGTTGGGCTGCACGGTTGTTGTGGCTACGCATCAACCGCGTCCAATGCTCGAGTATGCGACGTGTGCGTACCGGATTGAGGACGGTCGCGTGCGCGAGGTGGCGGATATGGCTTCTTTGGGACGCCGAGAATCGTTGTTTTCCGACGACATGTTGGGGTGGGGTGCCGTCCGATGTGCAAAAAACGGAGTATTCAGCAGGCGTGAGGACAATTTGGGCTCTCTGGAGCCGCCCGGGGACGTATCGAGCGCGAAAAAAAGTTCGGAATTGGACAAATCGTCCGAATTTGTGGCGCAAACGTCGCTCGAGAACGGCTCGGAAGCCTTCCCGCGCACGGATGGGAGCAGAATACTCCAAAAAATGCACGGCGGGTCGGCTACCACCCTGGCAGGGAGCTGGTTTCGCTACGATCGCGCGGGCGGTTGGGTGCTGCGCGGGCTCGACGTGGCGTTTTCGGCCGGTGCGGTGCATGCGGTCGTGGGCGGCAACGGATGCGGTAAGTCGACGATGCTCTCGGTGCTGGCGAAGACCGCCAAGCTGCAGCGCGGCCGCATGGTGCGCGGAGCGGCCTCGGCGGCGCTGCTGCCTCAGAACCCCAAAGCATTGCTGGTTGCCGAGACGGTTCACGATGAGCTGATGGAATGGGCCTCGACCTGCGGATATGACGAGAACTTGGCGCGGGAGCGTGCGGCGAGCTTGGGGCTGTCGGGTCTGGATGGGCGCCATCCGTACGATCTTTCGGGCGGACAGCGTCAGCTGCTTGCGTTGGCAAAGCTGCTGTTGATCGGCCCCGAACTGCTATTGCTCGATGAGCCCACCAAGGGTTTGGACCTGGCCAGCCGCCGCATCATCGCCCGCGCCCTGCGCGACCATGCGCAGGCTGGCGGCACCGTCGTCATGGCGACGCACGACCTGGACTTTGCCGAGCAGGTTGCCGATGACATTTCCATGATGTTTGATGGCGAGATCGCCTGCATGGAGCCGCCGACCGACTTCTTTGCCGACAACGTGTTTTATAGGGCGTGATGGGATGGCGGATTATCGCATCGTGCGCCTACTCGCAAAACTGGAGATACCGCTGCTGCTGGCGGTCCCAGCCGTGATGGCTGCGGCGTTGCTGGCGGGCGTTGAACAGGCGGCACTTGCCATGCTTGTCGTGGTGGCGCTGGTGCTCGCGCTGTTCTTTGCGGGCTACGAGGCGTCGCGCCCGGGCTTACGCCAGATTATGCCAACGCTGGTTCTGGCGGCGTTGGCTGCGGCGGGGCGCATTCTGTTTGGCCCCATTCCCGACTTTAAACCGGTGAGTGCCATCGCCATTATCGCGGGGGCGACGCTTGGTCGCCGCAATGGTTTTATGGTTGGCGCGTTGGCGGCGCTGACCAGCAATTTCTTTTTTGGACAGGGCATGTGGACGCCGTGGCAGATGTATGCCTGGGGCCTGGTTGGCTATGTTGGCGGCGCGCTGGCGCATGCGGGTGCGTTCGACCGCGCCGACGGCACCGTGCGCATGCCAGCACTGCTGGCGTACGGCTTTGCGTCGGGCCTGCTCTATGGCGTCGTGATCAACGCGTATGACATCATTGGTTTTGTACAGCCGCTTACTTGGGCGGGTGCCATGGCGCGTCTTGCCACGGCGGTGCCGTTCGATATCACGCACGGCCTTGCGACCTGCGTGTTTTTGGTCGCCCTGTACAAGCCTTGGTGTCGCCGCATCAACCGAGTCGTCGTGAAGTACGGACTGTAGGGCTGGTTGCGCCGGGGCGGGAATCAATACTGTCGAAGTGCCATTTTAAAACTATGCCGGTTTACGGGGCCAGATTGGCACAAGCAGACCATGCCGGCTATTTTTGAAATAGAGCAAGCCGTTTACCTGCGGTTTTATTATTTCGGAATTGCGTATGGTTGGGGGTTCGCGATTCAGCCCCGTAAACCGGCATAGTTTTGAAATAGCCGGCTGATACGACGGGCATCGTGGCCCTCGGAGAGCCAAATTGATCCGTTTTCTTTCGCCTCCAGACGTTCCCAGGGAATCAGCTGAACCCGCCCGCCACGAAATCGGTCTATCTACTACGTTTGGCCCGACACCCCCAACCTCAACCGTGTTTTATGAAAAACCGTAGGCTTTCTACCTGCGGTTTTCTTTTTGCGTTGTTCACTGTGGTTGAGGGTAGTGGCTTAAACGTAGTAGATGGGCCAGTTTCGTGGCAAGCGAGCTGCGTGGATGATCTCGCGAAGTGAAAATGATTCCTTTTCCTCCGTCCCCAGGGGATCAGTTGGGGCTAGAGCTCTAGCGTGAGGGTGACGGGGCAGTGGTCGCTGCCAAAGATGTCGCCGCGGATGCCGGTGTCGCGTACGTTGTCGGCGATTGCGTCGCTTACCAGGAAGTAGTCGATGCGCCAGCCGGCGTTGTTCTTGCGGGCATTAAAGCGGTAGCTCCACCAGCTGTAGACGCCCTCGACGTCGGGGTTTGCCGCGCGCCAGGTATCGGTAAAACCGGCGTCGAGCAGCTCGGTAAACTTGCCGCGCTCTTCGTCCGAAAAGCCCGCGTTGCCGCGGTTGGACTTGGGGTTCTTAAGGTCGATCTCCTCGTGCGCCACGTTAAAGTCGCCGCAGGTCACGACGGGTTTGCCGGTCTCGCGCTCGAGCGCGTTCAAAAAGCCGCGGTAAGCATCGTCCCAGGCCATGCGCACGTCGATGCGGGCGAGTTCATTTTGGGCGTTGGGCGTATAGACGTCGACAAACCAAAACTTGTCGAACTCGAGCGCGCAGACGCGGCCCTCGGTTACGGCTTTGGGGGCGGGGGGGGGGGGCTGGAACGTCAA